>DATAEK010000202.1:0-9094 GCA_036258055.1 Vicinamibacterales bacterium | reverse complement strand
CAGGTTTGGCACCTCGATGTCGGCTCATCGCATCCTGGAGCTGTAGCAGGTTCCAAGGGTCCGGCTGTTCGCCGGTTAAAGCGGTACGTGAGCTGGGTTTAGAACGTCGCGAGACAGTTCGGTCCCTATCTGTCATGGGCGGAGGAGATTTGAGTGGGGCTGTCCTTAGTACGAGAGGACCGGGATGGACGCACCTCTAGTGTACGAGTTGTCACGCCAGTGGCAGCGCTCGGTAGCTACGTGCGGAAGGGAGAAACGCTGAAGGCATCTAAGCGTGAAACCCTCCACAAGATGAGATCTCCCAGGTCGCAAGACCTCTGAAGGCTCCTGGAAGATGACCAGGCAATAGGTCGGGTGTGGAAGCACAGTGATGTGTGAAGCTAACCGATACTAATCAGCCGTGAGGCTTGACCATAATCTCTTTTCTCGCGCTCGACCCGACGGTCGGGCCGGGAACAGTGCACGCAACAAACTGCGTGTTTCGTGGAACGTCCGCCTTCGCCCCTTCGGGGGGCTTCGGCGAGACGGGAGAAACTACCGTTGCAGGATAGTCAGTTGGGGGATCGGACCCCCGAGCGCAAGCGCCGGATCCCGCGCCCCACGCTCTTTGACATAGTCTGGGACGATCGACACCGATGCCGTGGCCGCAACGCCACGCTCCGGTGTCGGACCCCAGGCAAACCCGATCACCTGCGTGTAGGGGGAGTCCCGTCAGCATTTCTTAATGCTCGCGGGGCCCCACCCCCGCTCGCGGCGGCCTCGCGCATCCGCGCTCGGCCGCGGCCGCAGGCGCTTTCCCGGTGGTCATAGGAGAGGGGTCACACCCGTTCCCATTCCGAACACGGAAGTTAAGCCCTCTACCGCCGATGGTACTGCGTGGGAAACTGCGTGGGAGAGTAGGTCACTGCCGGGAGTATTCTCAAAGCCCGCTTCATCGTCGATGAAGCGGGCTTTTTCATTGCTGATTGAGGATTGATGAGTGCGGATCGCTGATTGTGGATTGGTGGATTGAGGATTGGGGATCGCTGGATTGTTTGATTGATGATTGGCGATTCGATTGACGATTGGTGAACCGTTCGCGCATGCCCATGGCCCCTGGCCCAGTGCCGCCACTGTCGGAGACATGGGCAACCCATCCCATCGCCTATTGTCCGTCGCCTCATTCCGCATCACGCGTTGCCGCCCGCTGCGCCACGGCGAACAGCTCGGTGAGTATGAGAAGGTTCCGGAGCAGACTCCCCGAACGCGTGCCGGTAACGGGCACGTCCACTATTCAACCATCAGCGGTCGCATCATGTCGTGCTCCTCGTGCTCGAGGATGTGGCAGTGCCACACATACTCGTGACCGCCTGTGCGTGGACTGACCGGAACCGGCACAGGCGTCGACGGCAGATCGAATCGCATGATCACCTGCGTGACTTCCCCCGGGTTCATCCGCACGGTCTCCTTCCATCCGGTTTCGTTCGGGTCAGCCGGACGGAACGCGCCAGTCAACCTCAGGCCGTCCCCCTTGGTGGGCCGGAACGGCTGACGCCCGATGACCTGCACGTTGACGAGGTGAAAGTGAATCGGGTGCGTGTCGCCGCTCAGATTGAAGATATTCCAGACTTCCGTACTCCCGGCCGCGACGTTCTCAGTCGAGGGATCGCCGTACGCTCTACCGAAGAATCCCGGTGCCGTCGGAACATCGGTTCCGAGCATCTGGACCAGCCGTCCGTAGGCGTCAAAGCCCTCGTTGAGCGTCAGGTTCCGCACGGTCGCGCCAGCGCTCGACAGCGCCGGTATCTGTGGAAGTCTCAACGGCGCGCTCGGTCGCGGATCTCGTGGACCCACGCGTGGTACCACGCGCAACTGCAGCACCGCCCGGGTGTCAGGCCCATATCCGAGTATGCCGCCGGCGAGCGGCATCTTCAGTTCCGGGTGGAACTCGTAGTCGTCATCGCCATCGGGGAACGGCGCTGCCGCATCGTTAGTTAGGATGAGGATGGCCCCGGGAGGGATCGCTGAGAAATCAACGATGAGATCGGCACGCTCGGCAGGCGCGAGCAGCACCTGATTCAGGAGAACCGGTCCCACGGCTTCGGACAGAAAGCCGGCCTCGTTGCCAATCTGCAGGAATGGCGGTCCCGGATTGTTGCGCGCAGGTTCGGTAGACCGCGGGAAGTCAACTCCCCGAGCGTAGAACAACTGCAGGTTGCAGAAGCGGGCGTTGCACGCGTTCAACACGCGCAACCGATATTTGCGCGGCTCGACGTCAACAGAGGGATAGACGAGACCGTTCACGAGCATCGTGTCCCCAAACGCCTCGGGAACCACCGATGGAACCGGCAACGGGGCTCCACCGGGCGCGACGTCCCAGCGGAGCGGATCGTATGCGCTCGGGTACCAGAGGTCGCCGTAATCTCCGCGGCCACCAGGATCGGGGTTGCCGCTTGCGGGCACGAAGACCTTGTCCTGAATGATGATCGGAATCTCGGTGCCGGCGACGAGCCCCGGTATTGCCCCCGTATCGATCAGATCCTGCTCGAAGTCGTCACGGAGGATGTACGCGGATGCCAGGCCGGCGTAGGCATTGAGGCGCGTGATGCCGAGCGCATGATCGTGGAACCACACGAGCCGCGCGCTCTGGTCGTTTGGATAGTAGCTGTCGTTGGAGAGCGCGCCGGTAGCATCGGGCAGCCACGCGATCCTCGAGGGCCCGTGTGTCCCGTCCGGCGTGAACCAGGCGTGTGGGCCGCCGTCGCTCGGCCACGGCGTCAACCCACCGTGCAGGTGGACGACGGCACGGTTTTCCGGCTGATCGGCTCCTGCGCCCATGATCGACTGGTCGACAGGTAATGGATGACGGGGTGGAAGGTCATTGATGTAGGTCACCCGCACCGGACGCCCGGTGCGAGCGACCATGACGCCGCCAAGATGGCGGAAGTTCGGCGCGTTCGCGTCTGCGTATCCCCATAGGCGCGTCGGTGGCAATTCGGGATGGAGTTGCTGCCGGAATTCTCCCATCACGATCCGGTAGTAATCGACACCCGGATAGGTTTGAACGTCCGGGACAGCCACGGGAATGCCGGATGGCCCGAGACCCGCGAGGGGTTGTATGAACTTCCGAAGCGGCGTGCTCTGGACGTACGCATAAGCGCGCCGCCACGGCACGAACGCGCTCACGCCGGCCGCCGCCGCAATCTGCAAGAACTGGCGTCGGGATGGTTGCATGAGGAGCTCCTGAATGTGGCTTGAGCTCGCTTGAGCAAAGAGAATGCCGTGGTTTGCCATCCCGGAATCGTCAGCCGTCTGTCACGGCCGCCGCCGTTTCGAAACGACGCGTCAGCTTCGCCTTGGACCGTCCGGATCCCGACTCACAGTCGATCTCGGAGTATCCGTGAGCGGCCGTTAGAACTGACAGATTGGTATCTATCAACTAGCCAGTCCATGGTGCGTGACCTGACGGTCATGGGATTGCGGAATAGTCCCGCGATGTGCTGAAAAATCCGCCCTCACTCGCGCATGAGGCAGACGCTGTGAATGTAGCCCGATAGACACCCATGACTCCGGCTTGGCCGCTAGACGGGTTCGGGTTGGGTCGCAGCGGTGTCGAAAGAGCGCTGACGGCTTATCACATCCGGCGACGCTCAAAATAATCAGGAGGCGCAGAGCTGTAGCTCTAATAATGTGTCGCTGAAAGCCTCGAGGGTCAACGTGCCATGAAACCGGGCTCTCTTCCGTTGGCGTCGATAAAGCCACCGACGATCAGCCCCTCGTTGTTCACGACCAGAGTGCCGGTGTTGACACTGCTCGGATAGTCGATCGTTTCGAAGGCGCCGTCGCGCGCGCTGGTGAGGTCGATGAAGCACCTCCGGCTCTTCGACTGCCGGGGCCGAGGGGCACTGCTCGCATACCTTCGCCGCGCGGTAATCAATCGTGTCATCGACGAGACACATAGGCGCAAACGCATCTATGCCTCTCGAACAACCGGCCCGGTGCGGCGGAAGCGGCGACGTGAGGGTCGTCGGCTTATCGATTCTTCTTCTCTCGGCTTGTCTCGGCGATGGCCGCATCAAACCTGGCCGCGAGCGCAGGGAACGACGCCGTCGGACCCTTCCACTGCAGTTCGTCAACCGATTCGAAAAGCGGCACGTCTGTCCGCAGCGTCGCGAGACGTCGGAAGAGAAGAACCAGCTCGCGATTCTCGGCCAGCGTCCGGGAGAGTCCGCTCGCGTTGTAGGCGTTGACGCCCCAGGTCTTCCAGTCCTCGGGAATCGCCTCGAGATGCCCGAACTTCGCCAGCACCGCCGCCGAGGACTTCGCGCCCCAACCCGGCAGGCCCGGATACCCGTCGGCCGAATCGCCGACGAGCGCGAGATAGTCTGGAATTGACGCCGGCGGCACACCGAACTTCGCAATCACGCCCACTTCGTCCATGACCGCGTTCGTACGGCGATTGACCTGTACGATCCGCGTGCCGCGGACCGACTGCGCGAGATCCTTGTCCGGCGTGCAGATGAGCACCTGCTCCACGCGCGCATCCCGCGCCGCTGTATCCGCCGCCGCCGCCAGCGCATCGTCCGCCTCGAACTCCACCATCGGCCACACCGCGACGCCGAGCGACCGCAGCGCATCCTCGAGCGGCTCGAACTGCGACAGGAGATCCGCGGGCACCCCCGCGCTCGTCTTGTAGCCCCGCCACAAGCGGTTGCGGAACGATTCGATGACGTGATCGGTGGCGACACCGACGTGGGTCGCACCTTTGTTGATCATGCCGAGCACCGAGCCGACGACCGCGCGCACCGCGCCGATCTCGGCGCCATCCCCATCATGCGCGGAGGGGACCGCGTAGTAGTGGCGGAAGAGCTCGTAGGTGCCGTCGACGAGATGGATGTTCAAGGGGTGAGTATAGTCCGCTGTCCGCTGGGCGTATTCCGATGTTTGTTGACGTCGCTCTTTACGAGGTGTCAACTACGCGCGTGACACGAACTGCGGCGTTTCTATGGCACGTGGGGCTCGCGCTGATCACCGTGGCACTGGTGGCCATCTCTCTCATTGGCGTGATCGACGACGATTCACCGAGGATCGCCACATCGAAGAATGTCGCCTGGCTCGAACAGATCGCCGCATCGTTGGAGGTAGCCAGAGAGGTGCGGACGTCCTGGACCCGTAGCACGGTTGTGCCAAAGTACGCGCGCATCGACGCGTACGTCCGCCTTGGCGAGCTCGCAACACCTGAGAGCCTGCGCGCACAGAAGCGCGTCGCCGCTCTGTTGCGCGGCAGGCCCTTGACCCGGACCGGTGTGTCGATCGTATCCCGCCCGCATCCGAGCGTTCACAGTGGCGACTCTCCCGACCCACCGGTTGGCCTCCTTGAGACGCGCCTCGGGAATGGCGAGCGCCTGGTCATCTTTCCGGACGACTTCCTCGGCCAGCCGGAGTTGTTCCTGATGCGCTGCGACCAGATCGGCTACGCCTCGTGCGCCCGTCCAGTGCCCGTCGCGCCATGGAGCTTCAGCTACGTCAAGAGCGAGGCTTCGTTGAAGCAGCTTGGTGGTCAACATTTTCGACTCAGAATCGAGCCTCTCAGCGAGCTCGACCCGTACGCGAGGTTCCCCGTACGATCGCCGCCTACTCCGCCCGCCGAGACGCATGACTTCGTGATCTCTGACGTCGAGCGCGATACCGATGGTGATGGCTGGACCGATATCGAAGAGGGCTTATTGGGGCTCGATCCCCTGCGATCGGACTCGGACGGCGACGGTCTCGACGACCGTCACGATTGCTCGCCGCTGTACGCCGCGCCCGCTTCGGATGCGCTGGACGCGGACGTTGTCATCCTGCAGCAGGCCATCTTCGCAGTGTTTGGGCTGAGCGAATCTCGGTACGCGCTGATTGCAAGCGACAAGGTGAGCCGGCGGCTGCAGGTGTGGGGGCTAACCGCGCCCGTCCTGTTCAACCGACCGTTCAGAAGCGACGCCTTCGGAGGGTTCGGCGTGTTCGTCGGCTGGAAAATCGTTGCGAGGACAGATGTCGAGGCGATCGTCGAGATCTGGGACTCGGAAGCACCACAGATGGCCGGCGGTCAGGAAGTGCGCCTTCGCCGGATCAATGCCGAGTGGTTCGTCGTTGGGCGTTGGATCAAGTGGTTAGCCTGACGTTCCAGGCGGCCAAGCCTCAAGCTTTTCCCTTCACGTGCCTCGCAATTTCCTCGTGCGTCGCAAACCACACACCCGGCTTCGACTTGATGTAGGTCACGAGCCGATCGAGCATCGCAATCCGCGCGCGATGGCCGATGACGTGCGGGTGCATCGTCAGAATGAAGACACCGCGTTCCTCGTACGCGCCATCGAACTCCGCCTTCCAGATCGAGAACACCTCCTCCGGCGTCATCGTCGGTCTGACCGTTGACCCGCGATCCATCCAGAAGTACGGGAAGTCGTCGAGGATCCATTCGACCGGCAACTCGACGATGCCGGTGGGCTTACCGGCGGCGAGGACCTCGTACGGGCGGTCATCGGCCATCAGACTGCTGTCGTAGACGAGGCCGAGCTCCTTCGCAATCTCGATCGTGTACGGACTGTAGTCCCAGGACGGCGTGCGCATGCCGGCTGGGCGCTTCCCCGTCGCGGCTTCGAGCGCTTTTGCGGCCCGAGTCAGGAGATCCTGTTCGGTCGCGCGATCGAGCTGCGAGTTGCGCTCGTGAATCCATCCGTGCAATCCGATTTCGTGACGCCCCGGCTGCATGATCGCTTTGATCGAGTCAGGATGCAGCATGGCACTCACCGCCGGCACGAAGAACGACGCCGGGATGCGATGCCGTTCGAGGAGCGCCAGCACCCGCGGCAGCCCGGCGCGTGAGCCGTACTCGCCTTGGGAAAGCAGCGCAGGGCTAGCCGAGTTGTCTCGCAACGTACCCGTCTCGTTGTCCAGATCGAACGACAGACCGACCGCGGCGCGTGCGCCGTTCGGCCAGGCTTTCGGGGTCAGATCGCGACCGGCCCTGACGCGCTCCACCATCTCGCGGATCTGACCTTCCGTAAGGGTCCACGGCGGCGGGGCGGCTTGTTGCTGCTGGGCGGCGGGGCCGATCGACCCGAGGAGGGCGAGCGCGGTGGCGAGCGTGACGCGGCGTTTCACGGCAACCTCCGTTCTGAAGACACGGCGGGACGGTATCACGTGTGCATTTTCGATGCTCGCGGGGCCCTACCTCGCTCGCAGCAGCCGCGCGCGTTCGTGCTCGGACGCAGGCCCAACGTCCTGGGTGCTGACCCGCGCAGGCACGTCGATCTTTCGAACCGTTGAAATGACCAGTGGCAAACTAGGCCGCGTGAAGCGGCTCGCGGCACTGATTGGCATCTTCGCCCTTGGCCCGATCGCGCACTACCTATGGCTACTCCTCACGGTGGATGACCCCAGGAACATTCAGCAAGCGATCGCCACATCGGCCAATGTTGCCTGGCTCGAACGAATCGCCGCATCGGCGGAGACGGCCGAAGGCTTGTTGCTTCCGGTCCGGGCGCATTCTCCGATCGGCGGCCCTCGACCTGCGGTAGGATTCCGTCGGCGGGAGGGCCTGGATGCGGACGCGTCGGCTCGGGATCTCGATCGCGCTGGCGGCGCTCATCGCTGCGGGACACTCCAGCGCACAGAGCGCCGCGCGAACGGAACCCGCTCGCCCCGACATCGACCGCATATTCGCCGACTGGGACCGTCCCGGCTCCCCGGGCTGCGCGCTCGCGATCTACGACGGCGGCCATATCGCGTACGAGCGCGGCTACGGCATGGCGGATCTCGAGCATGACGTCCCGATCACGCCCGAGTCGGTGTTCTACGTTGGCTCGGTGTCGAAGCAGTTCACCGCGATGACGGCGGCGATCGCCATGGAGCAGGGGAAGCTCGCGATCGACGACCCGATCCGCAAGTATCTGCCGGAGCTTCCTGACTACACCTCGTCGATCACGATTCGACATCTGCTGCATCACACCAGCGGCCTGCGCGACTACAACACGCTCCTGTCGATTGCGGGGCGCCGCGGCGACGAGGCGTTCGACAACCTCACGGTGCTGCGCATCACCGCTCGTCAGAAGAAGCTGAACTTCCAGCCGGGCGACGAGTACCTGTATTCCAACACCGGCTACACCCTGCTCGCGCTCATCGTCGAACGGGCAACGGGGACACCGTTTGCGCAGTTCGCCGCGAAGAACCTCTTCGAGCCGCTCGGGATGACGGTGACGCACTACCACACCGACGAGTCGCGGCTGGTGAAGTGGCGCGCGCTCGCCTACGAGGGACGCGATACCGACTTCCGCCTGGATACGCCAAGCAACGAGAGAGCTGGCGCCGGCGGACTGTTCACGAGCGTCCGCGATCTGCTGCGATGGGACGAGGATTTCTACACATTCCAGGTCGGCGGCCGCCCGGTCATCGAGCGCGTCCAGACTCGCGGAAAGTTGAACAACGGGACGACGCTTACGTACGCGTGGGGTCTCGAGATCGGCACGTATCGCGGGCTGCGGATCGTCGAGCACGCCGGCTCGCTCGGCGGCTATCGCGCCCACCTGATGCGATTTCCCGATCAGCACGTCAGCGTTGCCGCGCTTTGCAATCTCGGCAGCATCAATCCGAGCGCACTCGCACGACGAGTGGCGGACGCCTCTCTCGGGTCGCGATTCACTGCGCCCGCCGAGTCCTCCCGCGGTCCGTCGTCGGCTCCGCCGCTGCGGCCGTCCGCGCCGGATTCGACGTCGCAACACGACGGGGATCAGCAGCTCTCCGATTACGCGGGTCGCTACTACAGTGACGAAGCCGATGCGACCTTCATCGTTGGCATCAAGGATGGCCGTCTGAGGGTGCGTCGCGACAACGGCGAAGAGCCGGTGGCACTCGAACCGATCGACGGCGGAACGTTCCGCTTCCGCGGTATGACCGTCCGGTTCGAGCGCGGGCCTCACGGCCCGCCGGCAGCGCTGCTCGTCGATGCCGGACGCGTTCGCGATATTCGGTTCGTTCGGGGGGGCGGGTAGGGCTGGTAGGGCTGGTAGGGCGGGTAGGGCGGGTAGGGCGGGTAGGGCTGGTAGGGTTGCCTGCGAAGGCTGCACCGACCCGTCCC
>DATAEK010000129.1:0-106369 GCA_036258055.1 Vicinamibacterales bacterium | reverse complement strand
ACCGGCTGCGGGCTGTCGCGGCCAGTGCATTCGAACCGATGTCGAGCCCGGCGCGCGATCGATACGAGCGCGAGCGGGTCGTCGCGCAGGCTCGCTCGGACGTCACGGTCGGGCGTGATGACGTCAGCCCGCACTTCGAAGGCCGGGCGCAGCCAGGGGACGTGCTGGGCATCGAGACCGGCGGAGAGCGAACCTACGTGGGTGACACGTTAGAGGACGAGAACTCGCGCCGTCGCAGCGCGGAACGAGCGGTATCGGGTGATGATGACGACGAGCCGAGGCGCTCGGAGCGCTGACAGTTTCACGCGCGAGAGAAAGCAGGAAGGGCTGCGGTCGGTCACGGATGAAGCCGGCCGTCAGCCCAGGATTTGCTTGGCAATCGTCTGGAGCTGCAGATTCGACGTGCCTTCGTAGATCTGTCCGATCTTCGCGTCGCGGAAAAGTTTCTCGACCGGATATTCCTTCACGAATCCGTTGCCGCCGAACAGATTGACCGCGAGTGACGACACTCGCTCGGCGACCTCCGACGAAAGAATCTTGCAGATTGCCGCCTCGGTCAGGAACGGACGGCCGGCATCGCGCAACCGCGCGGCGTTGTAGACGGCGAGGCGGGCCGCTTCGACATCGACGGCCGCGCGCGCAATCTGATGCTGCACCGCCTGGAACTCCGCAATCGCCTTGCCGAACTGCTTCCGCTCCTTCGTGTAGGCGATGGTGTGCTCGAGCGCGCCCTTCGCCAGGCCGAGCATCTGGGCGCCAATGCCGATCCGTCCTTCGTTGAGCGTTTCGATGGCCGTCTTGTAACCCTTGCCAGCCTCACCCAGAAGGTTCACCGCCGGGACGCGGCACTCCTCGAGAATCAGTTCGCAGGTGCTGCTCGCGCGGATCCCGAGCTTGTCTTCCTTCTTGCCGACGGTGAAGCCCGGGAACCCGCGCTCGACCAGGAACGCGGTGATGCCGCGATAACCCGCGTCAGGATTGATCGTCGCGAACACGATGAAAAGGTCGGCTTCGTTGCCGTTCGTGATCCAGAGCTTGCGGCCATTGACGACGTAGCCATCGCCGTCCTGCCGGGCGCGTGTGGTGAGCGCGAAAGCGTCGCTGCCCGAACCCGCCTCCGACAGCGCGTACGCGCCGACGATACTCGTTGACAGCTTGGGTAGGTAGCGGCGTTTCACGTCGTCGTTACCCCAGCGGAGCAGCGCGTTGATGACGAGCGTGTTTTGAACGTCCACCAGGACACCAATGGATGGGTCGACGCGCGACAGCTCTTCGACCGCGATCACCGAATGGAAGAAGGTTCCGCCGGCCCCTCCGTAGCTCTCGGGAATCTCGATTCCCATGACGCCGAGACTGAAGAGCTCGTCGAGAAGCGATCGCGGGATCTTGGCGTGTTCGTCCATTTCGCGGACGAGCGGCCTGATCCGGGCGTTGGCGAACTCGCGCACGCTGTCGCGGAAAATGGCTTCGTCCTCGGCCAGGACGGTGAGCGGCTGAGCGTGGTCGATGGTGTCCGGCACGGGGTGGTGACCTCCTGAGAGACTGGCAACGGGCAGAACAGTCAATGCTATCATTGCCTCAGCGTGTTCGGGTCTCCGAACGGCGAGTGAAAACGCGGCTGACACCGACCGGGTTCTTGCTCCGGTCCCGTCTTCCAATCCTGCAGGCCGCGCAGCCGGCGGCACACCGCGGCCGTCTGAACACATATGAAGATTCCCACCTCGTTCGGCGCCGGCGTTCTGGCGATCGTTCTGTGCGCGGCCGCGCCCGCTGCGCGGCAAACGCCGCCGCCGCAGCCACCAGCCAGTCAACCGTCGCAGCAGCCTCCAGCGCAGCAGCCGCCGTCCCAGCAGGCGCCCGCGCAGCAACCAGCGCAGCAGCAACCGCAGCCCGAGCGCGCGCAGCAGCCGATCCGCAGCTCGATCAATTTCGTGCGTGTGGACGTGATTGTCTCCGACAAGCAGGGGAGTCCGGTCCTCGACATGAAACCGGACGAGTTCACCGTGGCGGAGGATGGAAAGCCGCAGAAAATCGAATCGTTCTCCGTCATCAAGATCGATCCGACGTCGCAGGTTGACGCCGAAGCGCCGCGCGAGATCCGCAGCGACACTGATGAAGAGCGCGAGGCCGCCCGGCCCGACGTGCGGCTCTTCGTGATCCTGCTCGACGACTACCACGTGCGCCGCGGCAACGACATGGTCGTCCGCAAGCCGCTCATCGATTTCATCCAGAATCAGCTCGCGCCGGCGGACATGGTCGCGCTGATGTATCCGCTGACGCCGGTGACGGATCTGCGCTTCTCGCGGAATCGCGCCAGCCTCGTCTCCGCGATCGAGAAATTCGAGGGACGGAAGTTCAACTACGAACCGCGCAACCAGTTCGAAGAGCAGTACGCCTACTACCCGGCGGCGACCGTCGAGCGCATCCGCAACGACGTGACGATGGGAGCGCTCAAGGGCGCGGCGGTCAAGCTTGGCGGCCTGCGTGAGGGGCGGAAGTCGATCATCTTCGTCAGCGAAGGCTTCACCGCGACGCTCCCGCCGCAGTTGAACGATCCCGTGGCCGCGATGCCCGGGCTCGGCAACTCGGCTCGGCGTAACCCCAACATCCAGAACAGCGACACGACAGAGTTCTTCAACTCGGCGTCGCTCCTGAGCGACATGCGCGAGGTCTTCGACACCGCCAATCGTCAGAACACCTCGATTTACGCAGTGGACCCCCGCGGGCTGGCCGTCTTCGAGTACGGCATCAACGAGGGCGTCGGCTTGCAGTCCGATCAGAAGGGGCTGCAGGCATCGCTGGACACTTTGCGGGTGCTGGCCGACAACACCGATGGACGCGCGATCGTGAACCGCAACGACCTCGCCGGCGGGATGAAGCAGATCATCCGCGACGCCAGCGGCTACTATCTCATCGGCTACAGCTCGACGCAGGCGCCGACTGACGGCAAGTTCCACGAGATCAAGGTTCGAGTGACACGCAAAGGCGTCGACGTGCGCGCCCGAAAAGGGTATTGGGCCTACACGACCGAAGACGTCGCGCGCGCGACAGCGCCGCCCAAGCCGGATGCGCCTTCGGCGGTGACGGCCGCGCTCAACTCGATTGTCGAACCGTCACGCGGTCGTCCTGCCCGCTTCTGGGTTGGCACCGCGCGTGCCGACGGTGGAAAGTCGCACATCACCTTCACCTGGGAGCCCACACCGCCCGACGCGCAACTGGATCGCCGCAGCGATGCCGATGTTCCCGCGCGCGTCGCGTTGACTGCCACCTCGCTCGACGGTCGGCCGCTCTTCCGCGGACGGGTGCCGGAGGAAGGCACGGACGCGTCGGCGACAGCCGCGGCCGCGACGTCATCTTCTGCCGCCGGGTCGTCAGGAGGCGCGACGACGCCGTCAACCGCCTCGCCGTCATCGACGGCGGCCAAGCCGCCAGGTGCCGCCACACCAGCCGGCGCGAGCACGACGTTCGATGCCCCGCCGGGACAGCTGCAACTGCGGATCGTGGTCGAGAACAGTCGAGGGCAGGTGATGGACTCGACCACGCGCGATCTGACTGTGCCGGATTTCACGAAGGTCGAAGCGTCCTTCAGCACCCCGCGCGTGTATCGCGCCCGGACGGTGCGCGAGATCCAGGCGATCAAGTCCAACCCGAACATGCCGCCGACCGCCGAGCGGACGTTCAGCCGCGCCGAGCGTATATTCATCCGTATCGAGGGGTACGCGCCGGGTGGGACGGCGCCGACGATCACCGCGCGCCTGCTCAATCGCGCGGGACAATCGATGTCCGACCTGCCGATCCAGACACCGTCGCCGGGCGTCGCGGAGGTCGAAATGCCTCTCGGCACGCTCGGTGCTGGCGACTACCTGATCGAGTTCACGGGTAAGACGCCGTCGGGCACCGCGCAGGAGCTTGTCGCGTTCAAGGTCAGCCGCTAGTGCCTTGACCGCTCGACGAGCCACTTGGAGCAAGGCCCGGCCTGCCGCGCGCAGCCGGGCCTTTTTTTGCGTTCGTTCTTTTCAGTCTGATATAACACCCTGCCCTTCGGCGTGTCGTCGTCTCGGTCGGTCGCTCCGCTCATTTTTCGGCGAGGAGGCATGATGCATGTCAGTCGCGTGACCCCGGGTGGTTCCACGTCGGAGTACGTCGCAGAAATCCTCGGGAAGGTGCGCTCGAGGAACCCCGCCGAGCCGGAGTTCCACCAGGCTGTCGAGGAGGTGCTCGAGAGCCTCGACCTGGTCGTGTCCAGACGACCTGAGTATCGAAAGGCGCGGATCCTCGAGCGGCTCGTCGAGCCCGAACGCGTCGTGATGTTCCGGGTGCCCTGGCAGGACGATCGCGGCGAGATCCAGATCAACCGCGGATATCGCGTGCAGATGAACAGCGCGATCGGTCCGTACAAGGGCGGCCTTCGCTTCCATCCGTCGGTCACGCTTGGCGTCCTCAAGTTCCTTGCGTTCGAGCAGGTCTTCAAGAACTCGCTGACCACGCTGGCAATGGGCGGTGGAAAGGGCGGCTCCGACTTCGACCCCAAGGGGCGATCGGACAACGAGGTGATGCGGTTCTGTCAGAGCTTCATGACCGAGCTGTGGCGGCACATCGGCGCTGACACGGACGTCCCGGCAGGGGACATCGGCGTTGGTGGACGTGAAATCGGCTACCTCTATGGGCAGTACAAGCGGCTCAGCAACCAGTTCACCGGCGTGCTGACGGGCAAGGGGCTCAACTGGGGCGGCTCACTCATCCGACCCGAAGCCACGGGCTACGGCGCGGTCTACTTCGCCGCGGAAATGCTCGCTACCAGAAACGAAACATTCGAAGGCAAGACGTGCCTGGTCTCGGGGAGTGGCAACGTCGCGCAGTACACGATCGAGAAACTGCTCGATCTCGGAGCGAAACCGGTGACTGCCTCGGACTCCGACGGCTACATCTACGACGAAGCCGGTTTCGATCGCGAGAAGCTGGGCTTCCTGATGGACCTGAAAAACGTGCGCCGCGGCCGGATCCGCGACCACGCCGATCGGTTCAAGGGCGTCGTCTACACGCCGGTCAACGCCAACGCCGGACACAATCCGCTCTGGATGCACCGGGCCCAGTGTGCATTTCCCAGCGCCACGCAGAACGAAGTCACCGCGCAGGACGCGGCGAATCTGATCGCCAACGGCGTCTTCGTCGTCGCCGAAGGGGCGAACATGCCGTGTACGCTCGACGCCGTGCGCGCCCTGATCGACGGCGGCGTGCTCTACGCGCCGGGCAAGGCGGCCAACGCCGGCGGCGTCGCCACGTCAGGTTTGGAGATGGCTCAGAACAGCGCGCGACTGACCTGGACGCGCGAAGAAGTGGACACGCGCCTGCGCGGCATCATGCGCTCGATCCACAGCGCCTGCCGCGACACCGCCGAGGAGTTCGGCGTCCCCGGCAACTACGTCCACGGCGCCAACATCGCCGGTTTCGTCAAGGTTGCCGATTCGATGCTGGAGCAGGGGCTCGTCTAACGACGATGGCAAATGGTAAAGGGTAAATGGCAAATGGTAGGACGCCATTTCAACCATCCCATTTACCATTTACTCTTTGCCATTTGCCATTCCGTCAGGCGTACATGCCGCGCATCTTCGTCACCGTCGCGACGCGGCTGATGGCGACGATGTAGGCGGCGGTGCGCATGTCGGTCTTGTATTTCAGCGAGGTCTGGAGCACGGCTTTGAAGGCCTCGCACATCTTCGCTTCGAGCCGCGTGTTCACCTCGTCTTCGGCCCAGAAATAGCCGTGGCGATCCTGCACCCACTCGAAGTACGACGTGGTCACGCCGCCCGCGTTCGCGAGGATGTCGGGGATGACGAAGATGCCGCGTCGGTGGAGGTGCTGATGGGCGTCAGGCGTCGTCGGCCCGTTGGCGCCTTCGGCAACGATCTTGGCGCGGATCCCGGGCGCGTTCTCCATCGTGATTTGGTTTTCGAGGGCCGCGGGGACGAGCACGTCGACTTCGAGCGTGAAGAGCTTGTCGTTGTCGATCGGTTCCCCGCCGGGGAAGTTGTCGATCGTGCTGTGCTGCTTCGCGTAGTCGATCATCTTGGGGATGTCGAGTCCGGCGGCGTTGTAGACCCCGCCCTTCCAGTCCGTGACCGCGACGATCTTCGCGCCCAGCTTGGAGAGGAGATCGGCGGAAACCGAGCCGACGTTGCCGAATCCTTGCACTGCCACGGTTGCGTTCTTGATGTCCAGCCCGAGGTGTTTGGCGGATTCGCGTGTCACGATCATCACACCCCGGCCTGTCGCCTCGCGGCGGCCGAGCGAACCGCCCATTTCGATCGGCTTGCCGGTGACGACCGCCGTCGCGGTGTGCCCGACATGCATGCTGTAGGTGTCCATCACCCACGCCATGATCTGATCGTTGGTGTTCACGTCGGGCGCCGGGACATCCTTCTCGGGTCCGATGGCGTCGATGATCTCGGCGACGTACCGGCGAGTCAGCGCTTCGAGCTCGCGCCGCGACATCCGGGTCGGGTCGCAGACCACGCCGCCCTTGCCGCCGCCGAACGGCACCTGCGCGACCGCGCATTTCCACGTCATCCACGCGGCGAGCGCCGTCACTTCGTCGAGGGTGACGTCCGGGTGGTACCGGATGCCTCCCTTCGCCGGCCCCAGGGTGATGTTGTATTGCACCCGATAGCCGGTGAAGACCTCGATCTCCCCGTTGTCCATCTGCACCGGGCAGGAGACCGTGATTTGCCGCTTGGGATGCGTGAGGATTTTCCAGATGCCGGGATCGAGTCCCAGCAGGCGCGCGGCTCCATCGAACTCCTGGAGCATCGCGTTGAAAATGCTGCCGCCACCTTCCATACGACTCCCTGTGAAGACGTGCGCGGCGCTGTGTGGACCGCCGCCGGAAAACAAGCGGACCAACCTACTGTGACCATACGCACCAAGTCAAGGCCGCCACGGCGCGGGAAACCGTCCTACCGAGCACGCGATTTGCGGCCTTCACGAAAGCACGGCGACGATCGCAGCTGTTGTGCGCGCGTCGCAGAATCGACGGCGCGCGGCTGAAATGTCTAGCCAGTTCCAGACTATCGCCACAGCGCTCCTGAGAGCCCCGGGTGCTCCGTTTTCGTGCGAACTTGTCGGTGTTGTTCAATAGTGCGCCACTCTCCGCTGACACCGTCCTCCCGAACTCGATGAGTGCCCCGTCGGCAATTCGCTGACGCATGCGGCGTTAAACCGCGCGCCCGGAGGATTCCCCGGGGGCTGGCCCTCCCATTGCTCAATTCATGGGCGAGGGGGAGGCCATGTTGAAGTCGAGTCGAACGGTAATTGCACTTTTGTTCGCGATTGTCCTCGGCGCCGGCAACGTCGTGCAGGCGGACAAGGACGCGAATGCCAGTGGCAACAGCGGCAATGGAACCGGCAACAAGCAGGTCGTCGTCTCGAGCGCCGCGATCAATCGCAGCTCGGAGATCCTGATTCTGCGCGGCCAGAACTTCGGGACCGTCGCGCCGGCCGTTTATTGCGAGAGCACGCCGATGACGGTCGTCAGTGTCACGGACTCGCAGCTCGTGGTGCTGTTCCCAGCGGCAGTGCCTGACGGCACGTATCTCTTCACGGTCGTGACTGGACCGTCCGAGAAGGATCGCGCGGTCTTCTACGTCACGACGATGGCGCCGGTGGTCGTGCAGCAGACGAGCACGCCGGGCGCTACGGGTCCGCAGGGGCCTGCAGGACCGCAGGGACCAGCTGGGCCGAAGGGTGACACTGGAGCCGTCGGCGCCACCGGACCTGCCGGACCGCAAGGGGCGACAGGACCGGCGGGTCCCATGGGGCCCGAAGGCCCGCAGGGCACTCCTGGCGCGCAGGGCGCAGTTGGACCAGCAGGTCCGGCAGGACCGACTGGTGCCCCAGGCCCGCAGGGGCTTGTCGGCCCTGTTGGACCGTCGGGGCCTGCTGGCGCGCAGGGACCAGGAGGGCCGGTCGGTGCGACGGGTCCGGTTGGACCGCAGGGTGCCCCCGGAGCCCCGGGATTGCCCGGTCCCATGGGACCCGCCGGGCCTTCGGGTGTCAGCGGATATGAGTGGCGCGTCGTGGCGAACCCGGCCTTCAACGCCACGAACGGAGTAACGCTGGCCCCGCAGGACGTCCTGTGCAGCGCGGGACGGGTGCCGCTCGGCGGCGGCTACGAGCTCGTTGCCATGGGCCAGCAGCTCACCGTCCTGTCCTCGTCGCCGACTCCCACGGGAAATGGTTGGCGTGTGACGGTCAAGAACAATACGGCGTCGACGCTGATGAACGTGCAGGTACGCGTGCACGTCATGTGCGCAGTGATGCAGTAAGCGACTCAATCACGCGTTCACTCGACTCGGGGCTCCAGGATCGATGCATCCTGGGGCCCCTTTTTTCTTGATGCCACAACCGGGAAATGAGACTCGCGCCGAGTCGCCGAGCGTGACCTCCGGACCCTTCGATTTGAGCGCCCCGCCGGTCGAACCGGGTGGCGGAGAGCGGACCCCTTATAATGTGGGGATATGAAAAGCGTGAGCGCGGAGTCTGCCAAGCAGCGCTGGGAACGTGAGGTGCTCGAGCCAACGCTCGAGAAATCACCCGAGCGCAGCATCCCGTTCACAACGATTTCGGGCCGCGCGATCGATCGCCTCTACACCGCCGACGACCTGACCGACTTCGAGTATTCGCGCGACCTCAACAATCCAGGTGAGTTCCCCTACACCCGTGGCATTCATCCGTCCGGCTACCGGGGCCGGTTGTGGACGATGCGTCAGTTCGCAGGGTACGGCACGCCGGAAGAAACGAACGAACGTTACAAGACGCTGCTCAGGGCTGGTGGCACTGGCTTGAGCGTCGCGTTCGATCTGCCGACGCTGATGGGACGGGACCCGGACCACGAGCTCTCGCTCGGCGAGGTGGGGAAGTGCGGCGTCAGTATCGTGTCACTGGCTGACATGGAGCGCCTCTTCGACGGCATCTCGCTCGCCGACATCACGACGTCGATGACGATCAACTCGCCGGCGCCGATGATCTTCGCGATGTACCTCGTCGTCGCGGAGAAGCAGGGCGCCGACTGGAAGCAGCTGTCAGGTACGATCCAGAACGACATCCTCAAAGAGTTCATCGCGCAGAAGGAGTACATCTATCCGCCGCGCGAGTCGATGCGGCTCATCACCGACATCTTCGCGTTCTGCGGGAAGGAAGTGCCGCGGTGGAACACGGTGTCAGTGAGCGGGTATCACATCCGTGAGGCAGGGTCGACGTCCCTGCAGGAGTTGGCGTTCACGCTGCGTGACGGGATCGAGTACGTCCAATACGGCGTCGACGCTGGCCTGGACGTGGACGATTTCACTCCCCGGCTTTCGTTCTTCTTCAACTCCCACAGCGATTTCTTCGAAGAGATTGCAAAATTCCGCGCGGCGCGCCGGATTTGGGCGGACGTCATGCGCGAGCGGTTCCAGGCGAAGGACGAACGGTCCTGGAAGCTGCGGTTCCACAGCCAGACGGCCGGCGTTTCGTTGACGGCGCAGCAGCCCTACAACAACGTCGTGCGGACGGCGCTTCAGGCGCTCGCCGCCGTGCTCGGCGGGACCCAGTCCCTCCACACCAACTCCCTCGACGAAGCGCTGGCACTGCCGACGGCGGAGTCGGCGACGCTCGCGCTCCGGACCCAGCAGGTCATCGCCTACGAAAGCGGCGTGACCAACGTCGTCGACCCGCTGGGCGGCTCGTACTTCGTCGAACGGCTGACGCTCGACATGGAGAAGGGCGCGCGAGATTACTTCAGCACCATCGATCGGATGGGCGGCATGGTCGAGGCGATCGAGCAGGGCTATCCCCAGCGTGAGATTGCCGAGGCCTCCTACCGCTTCCAGCAAGCCGTCGAGAAGCGGGACAAGGTGATCGTGGGCGTGAACGATTTTGTCCAGGCGGACGAGCCTCCGATGCCGATCCTGTACATCGACGACACGACGGCAGAGAAGCAGCTCGCGCGGCTGGTCGACCTGCGCAAGACCCGTGACAACGACGCCGTGCGGGCCGCCCTCGACTCGCTCCGGGAGACCGCACGCAGCACAGGCAACACGATGTATCCGTTGCTCGATTGCGTGCGGGCGTACGCGACCGTCGGCGAGATGTGCGACGCCCTGCGCGAGGTCTGGGGCGAATACGAAGAAGTTCCTCTCATCTAGTGGACAAGCGGCCGCCTTCCTGGAACTCATGAAAAAGATTCGCGTTGTCATTGCGAAGCCCGGCTTGGACGGACACGACCGCGGGGCGAAGGTGATCGCCCGAGCCCTGCGCGACGCCGGCATGGAGGTCATCTACACCGGGCTGCGGCAAACGCCCGAGCAGATCGTCGGCGCCGCGCTCCAGGAGGACGCCGACGCGATCGGCTTGTCGATCCTCTCCGGAGCGCACATGCACATCTGTCCGCGCGTCATGGAACTGCTCCGCGAGAAGGGGCTCGACGACGTGCTGGTGGTCGTCGGCGGGATCATCCCGGACGTCGATCTGCCCCGGTTGCGGGACATCGGCATCAAGGGCATCTTTCTGCCGGGAACACCGATGCAGCAAATCATCACCTTCATCAACGAGAACGTGCGCCGGCGCGTGGAGCAGATCTGACATGGCCCGCAAACTGCTGCTCGCCGACGACAGCGTCACCATTCAGCGAGTCATCGAGCTTACGTTCGCCGACGAGGACGTGCAGGTGCTGGCCGTGGGTAACGGCCGGGAAGCCATCGAGCGCGTGGCGTCCGAGAGTCCCGATATCGTCCTCGCCGACGTCGGCATGCCCGAGCGCGACGGCTACGAAGTCGCGGCGTTCATCAAGAGCGACCCCAAGCTCGCGCATATCCCGGTTCTGCTGTTGACCGGCGCCTTCGAGCCGATCGACGAGGTGCGCGCCAAGTCCGTCAAATGCGACGGTGTGCTGGTGAAACCGTTCGAGCCTCAGATGGTGATCAGCCGCGTTCGCGAATTGCTCGCGGGAGCGCCGGCGCAACCCGTCTCCGAGTCTGCGGCGGCACCGACACCGCCGACAAAGCCGTCTGCGTCGACAGCGCCGGCAGCGCCGGAACCGGTGGCGGCTTCGGCGACAGCAGCGAAGGCAGAGGACAAGGACCGTCCACAGGCGCTCGACGAGTACTTCGACCGCCTCGACGCCGCGTTCGCCAAATTGGGCACGACGGTATCTCCGGTGCCGCCTGTTCTGGGCCGCGAGCCGGTCATATCGAAGTCCGGTGATGTTTCCGCGCCTGAGGCCGGGCCCGCGCGTTCCGCTCCAGTGTCATCGCCAATGCCGACATCCATCCCGACGTTGAACGAGGCGTTTGCGGCGCTGCTGAGCGCCGAACAGGGGCATCCGATTGCGCCGCGGCCGGAATCGAGTCAGGCGCTCTCGAACGAGGCGATCGAGGAGATCGTCAGTCGCGTGATCGCCCGTATGGCCGATTCCGACATGCGTCGTGCGGTGCTCGACACGGCGGAACGGCTGGTGCGCGAGGAAATCGACCGAATCAAGCAGGGGCATCGAGTGTAGCCGACCGTTCGCCGGCGCCGTCGATGTCGGGCGGCCCGAACGGGACCACCAGGAATCGCGCGCAACCTTGAGCTCCACGTCGAGGAGCCTGATACGATTGGCGGCTATGCCCAAGGGTGTGGACCTGAACCATCCAGTCACAGTTCCCGAAAAGCCGGCGCTCGAAGGTCTCGAGCAGAAATGGACCGCTCGCTGGGAAGCGGACGGCCGCTATCGCTTCGATCGCACTCAGCCGCGTGAGGCCGTTTACTCCATCGACACCCCGCCGCCCACCGTCAGCGGATCGCTGCACGTCGGCCACGTTTTCTCGTTCACGCATACCGACACGATCGCCCGATTCAAGCGGATGCGTGGGATGGCCGTGTTCTATCCGATGGGATGGGACGACAACGGCCTGCCCACCGAACGGCGCGTGCAGAATTACTTCGGCGTCAGATGCGACCCGTCACTCCCGTACGATCCCTCGTTCGTGCCGCCCGACAAGCCGGGGAAGCACGTCCTGCCCGTCTCGCGACCGAACTTCATCGAGCTCTGTGCACGTTTGACGGCGGAGGACGAGAAAGCCTTCGAGCATCTCTGGAAATTCCTCGGACTCTCGGTCGACTGGTCGTTGACCTACGCGACGATCGATCGCCGCGCACAACGCGTGTCGCAGATGGCATTCCTGCGCCTCCTGAAGCGCGACCTCGCCTATCAGCTCGAGGCGCCGACGCTCTGGGACGTGGACTTCAAGACCGCCGTCGCCCAGGCGGAGCTCGAAGACCGCGAGCAGCCGGGCGCGTACCATCGGATCCGGTTTGCCAGGCCCGACGGCGGCTTCGTCGAGATCGATACGACCCGTCCGGAGCTCATCCCTGCCTGCGTGGCGCTCGTTGCCCATCCGGATGACGCGCGCTACAAACCGCTGTTTGGAACCGACGCCGTGACGCCGCTCTTCGGCGCGCGTGTGCCGTTCAAGGCTCACGCGCTCGCGGATCCGGAAAAAGGGTCCGGCGTGGCGATGATCTGTACGTTCGGCGACGTCACCGACGTCGTCTGGTGGCGTGAGCTCGGACTTCCAGTGCGCGCCGTTATTCAACCGAACGGAGCGCTTCGGCCAGTCACATGGGGTGAACCGGGTTGGGAGTCGATCGACCCGTCACGCGCGCAGCAGCACTACGACCAGCTCGCCGGCCTGTCGGCGGTGAAAGCCCGTGCCCGCATCGTCGAGCTGCTCCGCGAGAGCGGAGACATGCTGGGCGAGCCGCGTCCGATCACGCATGCGGTGAAGTTCTACGAAAAGGGCGATCGACCGTTGGAGATCGTCACCAGCCGTCAGTGGTTCGTAAAAACGATGGAGTACCGCGACCCGCTGCTCGAGAAGGGCCGTGAGCTCCAGTGGCATCCGTCCTACATGCAGGCGCGGCTCGACAACTGGATTAACGGCCTCACCGGGGACTGGTGCATCAGCCGGCAGCGCTTCTTCGGCGTGCCTTTCCCGGTCTGGTACACAGTCCGCGCGGACGGGACTACCGACTACGCCGCCAGACTGATCCCCGACGAAACCCGGCTTCCCATCGATCCCTCGACCGACGCGCCGGACGGCTACCGCGCGGATCAGCGGAACGTCCCGGGCGGTTTCACGGGCGACCCCGACGTCATGGACACCTGGGCCACGTCGTCGCTCACGCCGCAGATTGCGGGAGGGTGGGACGGGGATCCGGATCTGTTTCAGCGCGTGTTTCCGATGGACGTGCGTCCGCAGGCGCACGACATCATCCGGACGTGGCTGTTCTCGACGATGCTGCGGTCGTACTTCGAGCACGGGAGTCTGCCCTGGCGCCACGCGGCGATCTCGGGGTGGATCCTCGATCCGGATCGCAAGAAGATGTCGAAGTCCAAGGGCAACGTCGTCACGCCGATGGCGCTCCTCGAGGAGCACGGATCCGACGGCGTACGCTATTGGGCGGCGCGCGGGGGACCGGGCGCGGATACTGCGTTCGACACCGGCCAGATGAAGGTCGGCCGCCGGCTGGCGATCAAGCTGCTGAATGCGTCGAAGTTCGTACTCGCGCGCTGCGAGCCGCGGGGAGCCGTGACCCACGTTCTCGATCGAGGATTGCTCACGAACCTCCTGCAGCTCGTGCGGGACGCCACCGATCGGTTCGAGCAGTACGACTACACCTGGGTGCTCCAGCATACAGAGGCGTTCTTCTGGGATTTCTGCGACAACTACCTCGAACTCGCGAAGGCACGGAAGTACGGCGACCGCACGGAGGCTGAAGCGGCTTCGGCGAACACGGCGATGCTGCTGACGCTCTCGGTGTTGACGCGGCTCTTCGCACCGTTTCTTCCGTTCGTTGCCGAGGAAACGTGGTCGTGGTGGCACCACGACAGCGTCCACACCGCGACCTGGCCGACGCCGGCAGAGATCGAGCAGGAGCTCGGCCTGCCGTCGGAGCAGGCTTTCAACGTCTATCGGCGAACGTCAGAGATCCTCGGAGACATTCGCAAGCAAAAAACCGAGCGTCAGTTGTCACCGGGCGCCCCATTGCAGCACGTCGCGATCTCGAGCCCGGATGCGCTCGAGGCAATGCTGGGGGACGCGGCAGCGGATCTTCAGGCGGCATCGCGCGCGCAGGCGCTTCTTTTCAAGACGGCGGCATCGTACGAGATTGATCTGACTCCTCTGGAGCGCACCGAATGAGAATGGTGCCGTTCGAGCCGCTCGAGCCGGCACTCTATCGCGAGGCGGTGCGGCGGGCGCTCGCGGAAGATCTCGGGTGGGGCGACGTCACGACCGAAGCGACGGTGCCGGCAGATCTGCGGGCGCGGGGCGTGGTTCTGGTCAAGTCCGCTTGCGTGATCGCCGGCCTCGACGTTGCCAGAGAAGCGTTCCGTCAGCTCGATCCGGGGGTGGCGTTCAACGCCAGGAAAGCCGACGGCGATCGCTGCGAGCCTGGCGAGATCGTGGCCACGGTCGAAGGCTCGGCCGCGCCGATGCTCACCGCCGAGCGCACGGCGCTCAACTTTCTCCAGCGGATGTCCGGCATCGCGAGTGCGACACGGCGCTTCGTCGACGCGGCGAACGGCGCCATCGCCATCCTCGACACGCGCAAGACGACGCCGACGCTCAGGGCGCTCGAGAAGTACGCCGTACGCGCAGGCGGGGGCATGAATCATCGCGGCGCGCTCGACGAGGGCATTCTGATCAAGGACAACCACATCCGGCTCGCCGGCGGCGTGGAGGAAGCGGTCAAGCGGATGAAGGCGGCCGGCCAGGAGATGCTCATCGAAGTCGAGGCGCAAAGCCTGGAGGACGTCGAGGCGGCCATCGCCGCGCGTGCCGACGTCATCCTGCTTGACAACCTGTCGACGTCACAGATTCACGACGCCGTGGCCCGCATCGGTGGCCGCGCGAAGATCGAGCTTTCCGGCGGCGTCACCCTCGATCGGATTCCCGAGCTGGCGCGAACAGGCGCAGACTACGTGTCGATCGGCGCGCTTACACATTCCGCTCCAGCCGCGGATATCAGCTTCGAACTCGAACCGGATGCCTGATTCGCTCCCGGTCGATCTGGCCGAACCGCTCCAGGCGTCCTCCCGCCGTCGCCGCGGCTTCGGCGACCGGGTGGTCTACTTCTCAGAAACAGGATCGACAAACGACGTGGCGGCTGCGCTCGCCGAGCAGGGAGCCGCCGAAGGCACGATCGTCGTGGCCTCGTCGCAGACCGCGGGTCGCGGACGGATGGGCCGTGTCTGGCACTCGCCGCCGGACGCCGGCTTATACGTGTCCATCATCTGCCGGACGGCGCGCGCCGCTCCCTACCTGACGCTCGCCGGCGGCGTCGCCGCCGCAGAGGGGATTTCCACCGCCACCGGCCTTCCTGTCGAAATCAAGTGGCCCAACGACATCGTCGTGAATTCCGGGGTGCCTCGTCGCCGGCGCAAGCTGGCTGGCATCCTCGCGGAAGGGGTCTCGACGCCGGACGGACTGCTGCACGTGATCCTCGGCGTCGGGATCAACATCCGTCCCGCCGCGTATCCGCTGGAGCTCGCCGATCGGGCCACGTCGATCGAAGCCGAGCTCGGCCGCACCGTTGATCGCGGTGCGGTGCTGGCGGAGCTGCTTGTCGTGCTCAGCGGTCTCGTCCACGAGCTCTCCAACGGCGACCGCGCCGGTCTCCTCAGACGCTGGCGCACGCTTGCCCCGTCCGCGCAGGGTGCGCCGCTCGAGTACGAGACACCAGCCGGGCGCCGGATCGGCACCGCCGCGGGCATCGCTGACGACGGTGCGCTGCTCGTGCGGGTCGGCGATCGCCTCGAACGCATCGTGTCGGGGGAGATAATGTGGAAGAACCCGTGACGATCGACTGACCCATGGATTTGGCCGACTACTGCCGCCAGCTCGAACGGCATCTCTGTCAGAAAAACGAAGGGCATCTGATCCGGATTGTCGGTCCGGCGTTCGGGAAGGTGTGCGCGTGGGCGGAGCGGGGCGTGCCGCTCAAGATTGCGTTTCGCGGGATCGACCGGTACTGCGAGCGGTACTACGCGAAGGGTCCAAGACGCCGGCCGGTGCGCATCGAGTTCTGCGAGCCGGATATCCTCGAGCTGTTCGACGATTGGCGGCGGGCTGTCGGGGTCATGCCCGAGGCGGGTGAGGACGTGGGCCCGCCACGCAAGCCTGCGCTGGCCGCGCACATCGCGCGCGTTGTCGAGCGGCTCGTCGGACTGCGTCCGGTGGACGGTGCGGCCGTGCCCGCAGCTGCGATCGACCAGATCGTGCGTGAGCTCGACGCGCTCGGGCAGCAGGCACGACGCGCGAGGGGGCACGATCGGGAGGCGATCGTTGCACGCCTCGGATCGATCGACGGAGACCTCCTGGCCTGTGCGGCGGCGGTGCTCGATGGTGAACGGTCGGCCGCGTTCCGAGCAGAAGCTGAAGAGGATCTCGGTGACTTTCTCCAGCGAATGCCGCTGGATGCGCGCGCGAAGGCCGTCGAGGCTGCTTTCGATCGCCTCGTACGCGAGCGGCTCGGGCTCCCGGTGATTGCGTACGAATAGCCATGCTGACCTCTGGGCAGCGGATCGAGCTGACGATCGAAAAGCCGGCCGCCGGCGGTCGGATGATCGCGCGGCACGACGGGCAGGTGCTGCTCGTCGCTGGCGGAATCCCCGGCGAACGAGTGTCTGCACGGGTCGAGCGCGTCGAACGATCGCTGGCGTTTGCCGACGCCGTCGAGATCCTCGAACGATCACCCGATCGGCGAGAGACATCAGAGGACCCGCTCTGCGGCGGCTGCCTTTACGCTCACGTCGCATATCCGCGGCAGCTTTCGCTCAAGGCCGAGGTCGTCGCCGATGCGTTTGCGCGCATCGGTCGAATCGCGCTGCCAGCGGTGGACGTTGCAGCTTCACCGGAGCGCGCGTACCGGATGCGGGCCAGGCTCCACGCGAAGAACGGGCGCGTGGGATTCTACCGGGAAGGTACGCACGACCTCTGCGATGCAGCGCAGACGGGACAGCTCACCAATCCAGCGCTCGAGGTCGCGGAACACGCGGGCGCGGTGCTCCGCGCGTCCGGTCAGCCCGCGATATCGATCGAGCTGACCGAGAATCTCGCCGCGGATCAGCGCGCACTCCACGTCGAGCTCGCGCCGGGTGCCCGCGCGTCTCCGGCGCTGCTCGAGGCAATCGCCAGCGCGTCGATCGTCGGATGCACGGTCCAGGATGCCGAGGGGCAATTCTGGTCGGCCCGTTCTCCGGTTGTCGTCGATCCTCTCGAGGACTTGACCGGCGGCAGAGCGCACGGATCGTTACAACGCCACGTGCGCTCCTTCTTTCAAGCCAACCGCTATCTGCTCCCGAAACTGGTCTCCACCGTGCTCGAAGCGGTCCCTTCAGAGAGTGATCTGCTGGACCTGTATGCGGGCGTCGGCGTTTTCTCGTTGACCCTCGCCGGAATCGGCCGAACCAGGATTACAGCCGTCGAGGGAGACGCGTCGAGCGGCAGCGATCTGAAGAGAAACGCCGGGCAGTTCACGGATGCGCTACATCCCATCGTCGACTCGGTCGAAACGTTCCTCTCGCGCGCCACTCATTCCCCGTCCACGGTCATCGTCGATCCACCGAGAACGGGCATCTCCAAAGAGGCCATGCCGAACCTGCTTCGGTTGAATGCGTCGAGAGTGATCTATGTGTCGTGCGATCCGCCGACGATGGCGCGGGATGTGGCGAAACTGATGGCGGGAGGGTATCGGTTGTCGTCGCTCCGGGCGTTCGACTTGTTTCCGAATACGCCGCACGTGGAGTGCGTTGGCGTGCTCGACCGGTGAGACCGCGTCAGGCCTCTTCCTCGACTTCGCCGGTCATCTGGTGAAGGCGCTCGCGCGCCGCGGCAACAAAGGCCGTGAAGAGCGGTGCAAACTCTCCAGTCTTCCAGAAGTTCTCCGGATGCCACTGCACGCCGACGCAGAAACGTGCGTCCGCCGCTTCGATCGCTTCGATGACGCCGTCCTCGGCGGTTGCCGTGGCAATCAGGCCCGAGCCCAATCGATCGACCGACTGGTGATGACGGCTGTTGACGCGGCAGGTGAGCGCCTCGTCCAACGTTGCACCAAGAGCCTCGCGAAGCCGCGAGCCCGCAGCTACGCGCACCGTGTGCGCGATGGCATTCTTGGGTTCCTGGACGGTGTGAGGAAGATCGGACTCGATACTCGATGGGATGTCCTGGACGAGTGACCCGCCCGTGGCCACGTTGAGGACCTGCGCTCCGCGGCAGATTGCCAGCACCGGCAGGTCGGCCGACGTCGCACGTCGCGCGAGATCGATCTCGAACTCATCCCGGCCCGGCTCCGCATCATCGACCGAGGGATGCCGCTCCTCGCCGTACAGCACCGGGTCGATGTCGCCGCCACCGGTCAGGAGCACGCCGTGCAGCTCCCCGATCAGTTGTCGAGGACTTTGTCCGACTTCCAACACGCGCGGGATCCCGCCGGCCTGCTCGACCGATTTCAGATAATCGTCCAGCCGGCTGCAAGTCGTCACGCCAATCACAGGGCTCGGATTCATGTCGTTCTCGAGTTCCAAAGTTCCCGGTTCTCGGTTAACCCCCAGAATCCCTCAGGAGACTCACATTCTGCCCGGGACCGTGCCGCCCATCAACCGGAGCGCCGTCGTGAGTTGCGCGCGATAGTAGGCAACCGCGGCCGCGCGCCAGATCCGGGCGTCGCGCCGCTCTTCGTTCAGGATCTGGTAGCGATGATAGAACGCGTTGAAGGCCTGGGCGAGGCCGAACGCGTACTTTGCAAGCACCGAGAGCTCGAGCGTGCGGACGGCCTGATCGACGATTTCGTCGAGCCGCGCGGCCTCCAGGATGAGACCCCAGAGGTCCTGCGATTCATCGGTCACTCCGGTCAAGACGTCGGCCGGGGTCGAAGCCAGCGCGTCCCGCACGGCCTGCTCGTCGAGCCCTTCACGTTCTTTGAGCTTCGCGAAGATGTTGTTCGCCCGGACGACGGCGTACTGGAGGTATGGACCGCTCTCCCCCTCGAAACTGAGCGCCTCGTCGATGTCGAAGACGATGACCTTGCCGCGGGAAAACTTGACCATGAAGTACCGGACCGCGGCGATCGCGATGGCTTCGGCCGTGCGCCTGGTTTCGTCGGGTGAGAGCTCCGGATTCCGCTTGGCGACCTCACCGGACGCCTTGTCCGTCAGCCGATCGAGCAGGTCGTCCGCCTTGACCCCAAGCCCCTTTCGTCCCGACACCTCGACGAACGGCCGGTCGGCGTCGTCACTCGTGTCGTAGCCGAGCTCCGCGGCGGTTGCGTGCGAGAGGGCGACCATCTCGTAGGCGTAGTGCACGGACCTATCTGCCTGCTCGGTGTAGCCGAGCACGGCGAGCGCCTGTTTGACCAGCTTCTGCAAGTACGACTGGCGCGTGTCGATCACGTTGCAGACAGCGGAGGCCCGGCCGAACGTCGGAGCTCCAGCCTCAGCGGCCGCGGGTGCCGAGGTCGTGGACCAGAGCGGCGCCTCGCCAGTCGAACGCTCGAACACCCGGTAGTAAAAGTCCTTGCCGAGCAGCCCGAACTTCCACAGCTGATAGGCCATGTCCTTGCCGACGTAGGTGACGGTGCCGTCCGAGCGCACGATCACCTTTTCGCGGGGCTCGGCACCGGTCTCAGCGTCGCCCGTCGGCTCCGAAGCTTCCGGCGGCGCCGCTTCCGCAGTTTCGTCGTCGATCCGCATCACCCAGCAGCCTTTGAGCCGGCCTTCGGTCTGCATGAAGACCGCGCCCGTCCGCTTCAAGAACTCGAACGCGTGCGTCCAGAAATGCAGGCGGAGGATGTCCCCCTCCCACGTCAGCAGGTCGTAGCGGATGTTCATCCGCTTCATCGTTTCGAGATGGCACCGGACGATCCGATCGGCGATGAAGTGCGCGAGATCGGCCGTCGGGTTCTGACCCTTTTCGATGTCGTGCAGCGCCGCCGCTCGAATCTTCAGTCGCTCCTTGTCCTCCTCGTACCACTGGGTCACGCGGGCATACAAATCCCAGCAGTAGTAGTCGAACCGCGTCGAGTCGGCGAGCGCGCGCACGTCGTCGGGCGTCCGGTTTTCGAGCTCACGGAACCCGACCGCGACGTCGGCAACCTGTACGCCGGTGTCGTCGATGTAGTTCTGAATCTCGACTTCACGGCCGAGGAACTCGAGCAGGCGTCCGAACGCATCGCCGAGGGCCGCGTTGCGCAGATGCCCGATGTGGGCGGCCTTGTTCGGGTTGATGGCGGTGTGCTCGACGATCGTCTTTCCGGCTCGAGGGCCCGCGCCGGTCGACATCGTGCCAGCGAGATGGCTGGTGATGAACGCCTGCCGATCGAGGAAAAAGTTGATGTAGCCGTTGGGTGTCGCCTCGATACGTGTGAACCCGTCGAGCGTTCCGATTCCGGTGACGATCTCCTGGGCAATCGCCCGTGGTGCTTTGCGGAGCCGGCGCGCGAGCTCGAACGCGAGCGGAACGGCGAGATCGCCGTGTGCGCGCCTCGCCGGGATCTCGACCGGTACCGCCGCGAGCGCTGGATCGTCGAGCGGAATGCCATACAGCCGGGAGACGGTGGCGGCCATCCGATCCCGAACGATTCGTTGAATGGGTAGAATCATGAAGCCGAGTGTTTATCCGTGATACGATCGTGTTGCGGTTCCGCCATTGAAGCGCTCAAATCCTGAGCGTGCGCGAAATCATGCGGCGTGTTGACGTTCACGAACATCAGATCGTCGGGGTCGTAGCGCTCGATGATCTCCGGGCCAATCTCCACGACCCTCACGCCTTCCGGGAGTTGCGAGGCCTGCAGCGCCCCCAGCTCGAGTCGCCGGCGAATCGGCGCTGCGCACGCCACCGCATACACCGCGCACAACGGTTCGTGCCCGCGGCGGCTGCGCGGGATCACGAGGTCCCCATCATCGCGCTCGACCATGTAGCGGAGCAGCGGCGCGCTCAAAAACGGCATGTCGCACGCGACCACGATCGTCCGCTCGCGCGGCGATCGCACGATCGCCGTGTAGACTCCGCCCAGCGCGCCACAGCCAGGGATGATATCCGGCGTCACCTCGAGCCCGAGATCCGCGAATGGATCCGGATCGGGCGCCACCACGAATACAGGATCGGCAATGTCCCGCAGCACCGCGACCTGACGGTCGATGATGCGGAGGCCGCCCACACGCAGACTGCTTTTCTGTTCGCCGCCGAACCGCCGCGCGCGCCCGCCCGCGAGTATCGCGGCGGCCGGACGGGTGCGATCCATCGTCAGGGGAAACGATATCAGAAAACGGCTGGGCGACGGCGATTGTCGCGCGGTGCCTCGCTTCGGAGCGGGCGATGAGCGAAGCGAGAATCGGCCGCGTACTCGTCGCCAGCCTGCATCAGGCAATCGCCGACGTCCTCCCCAACCGGCTGGAGTTCTACGAGAACTGGCTCAGCTCGGCCGGATTGCGTGAAGGCACGATCGGTCTGGCGCCGCTGTCGGCGGTGCTGAGCTTTTTGCGCCGTGAAGGGGAGGCATACAATCAGATTACGGCGCGAGCCGGGGAGTACGCCGCCGACTGGACGGTCAGCGGGATGTCGTCGTTCGAACGCCGGATGATCCGCGCGCTGCCGGTGGCGCTTCGCTCGCGGGTCGCGCTGAGGGCGGCGGGATCCCTGGTGCGAACGACGTATCCCGGTTCCCGCGCCATCATTCGCGTGCGCCGCCGAACCGCGTCGGTGGAGTTGCGCGGGTCGCTGTTCTGCGAGGTGCGCGAAGCATCCGTTCTTCCGCTTTGCGGGTTCTATGCGGCCGCAATCCGCCGCGTGCTGTACCTGTTCGGTTTGAGTGCCGAGGCGCAGGTGAATGAATGCCGTGCCGCCGGTACGCGCAAGGGATGCCTCCTCGGAATAGTCGTCCAGGGGAACGCCGCCCACGAGCCGGCCGTCGCGTGAGTTCCGCGCCGGCCGCGGTCCACCAGATGCTTCGAGCCTTGACGCTCATCGGCGTCGCTGCGCTGGCCGGTGCCGTGACGCCCACGCTCGCGCAACGTCCTTCTGCGCGCGTGCTGGTCGTGCCATTCGAGACCACGCAAACCGAGCCGCGGTTCTACTGGCTCAGCGAGGCATCCGCGGTGCTCCTCGCCGATGGCTTGCGCGACCGCGGTGTCTCCGCCATTACCCGCACCGAGCGCCAGCTGGCCTTCGAGCGCCTGCACCTGCCAATGTCCGGATCGCTCACTCGGGCAACGGTCATCAAGGTCGCGGAGCTGGTAGACGCCGGGGAGGTGATCGTCGGCTCCTTCAAGGTGGAAGGAGACGACATCGTGGTGAAAGCGAACAGCGTCCGCGTTGACGTCGGCAAGTTGGAGCCGCCGGTGTCGGAGCGGGGGCCGCTCAACGATCTTTTTGGCGTCTTCGATCGCCTGTCGCGCCGTTTCTCGGCTGGTGCGCCGGCGAACGATTCGACGACGCGGGCGCGGCCGCCGCTGGGCGCGTTCGAGAACTTCGTCAAGGGGCTCGTCGCGGAGAACCCTGCGAGTCAGGCGACGTTTCTCGAATCGGCAATCCAGGAGTGGCCGGCGTTCGATCGCGCACGCCTGGCGCTTTGGGAAGTCCGGTCGGATCAGGGCGATCATGCCGCGGCGCTCGCAGCGGTCCGGAGCGTTCAGGCCGGGGCGCGGCTCAGCAGCCGCGCGGCGTTCTTCGCCGCGGTGTCCGAGCTGCGGCTGCAGCGCTACGACGAGGCGTTCGGCGGGTTCCTCAAACTGCTCGAACACTCGACGGCCCCGAATGAGGGGACGGGCGCCGGCGCTGACGCGGGTGCCCTCTACAACAACCTCGGGGTCGTCCAGATCCGGCGAGGATCATCGAACGGTGGGACCGCGACGTACTTCCTCACCAAAGCCACCGAGGCAGAACGGGACAATCCGGACTACATGTTCAATCTCGGGTACGCGTACCTGCTGGATCACGACCATGCGGGGGCGACGTATTGGCTCCGCGAGATGCTGCGCCGCGATCCGACAGACGCGGATGCCCACTACCTGCTGGCTGCCGCGCTCCAGGCATCGGGTAGCACGCCAGAGGCTGCGCGCGAGAAGGACCTGGCGCGACGACTTTCCTCGCGGTACGAGGAGATCGAGCGTCGTGCCGCGAACGATCCGCTGCCAGTGTCCCGTGGGCTGGAGCGGATCCAGACGGAGCCCGACAGCTCACGGACGCTCCAGACCGATCAGGCGATCGTGGGCCCCGCGCAGCGCGAACAGCGTGAGCTCGCGTCGTTCCACCTCGAACGCGGCCGCCGGTTCTTCGAGCGCGAGCAGTACACTGACGCGATGTCCGAGCTGCGCCGCGCCGTGTATCTCTCGCCGTATGAGGCTCAGGCGCACCTGCTCATCGGCCGAATCCACCTGCGGGCCGGACGGCCTGCGGAAGCCATTGATGCGCTGAAGATCTCGCTCTGGAGCGCTGATACGGCGGCCGCGCGTACCGCGCTGGGGGAGGCGTATCTGAAGACCGGCGACTCCGTTGCCGCGCGCCGGGAAGGGGAGCGGGCGCTGGTGCTCGATCCAGCATCGGAAGGGGCGAAGCGTCTCTTGGCGCAGATCAAGTGATCGATAAGGTTCGTAGAACCCTTGAACCTTAGAACCAGTGGAACCGCAAGGAGGCGAGATGCGCACGGCCTGTACGAGCCTGGCAGCCGGCCTGATGCTGCTCGTTTTTTCGGCGCCCTTCGAGGCGCGTCAGGATGCGCCGGCTCCTGTCGTCTACCTCGCGGAAGTGGATGGGATCATTCATCCCGTCGCGGCGGAGTACCTCCGCCACGCGATTGAGCAGGCTGACGCCGCGGGTGCGGCGCTCCTGGTCATTACGCTGCGCACCCCCGGTGGCCTCGTGGACTCGACCCGCGACATCAACTCCGCCATGATCGCCGCGAAGACGCCGGTGGCGGTCTTCGTAGGCCCGGCAGGCACCCGCGCGGCCTCCGCCGGGTTTCTCATCACGATTGCCGCCGACATTGCGGCGATGGCGCCAGGGACCCACATCGGTGCCGCGCATCCGGTCGCCGGCGACGGCGAAAAGATCGACGAGGTCATGGCGAAGAAGATGGCCTCTGACGTGGCTGGATACGCGCGAACGCTGGCGACGCAGCGGAAGAGAAACGTCAAGCTGGTCGAGGAGGCGGTCACCGAAAGCCGCACCTACACCGAGCAGGAAGCGATCGAGGCCAAGCCGCCGCTCATCGACCTTGTGGCCAACGACGTGCCGGACCTCCTGAAGAAGCTCGATGGACGGACGGTGACCCGCTTCGACGGGAAGACCGCGGTTCTCCACACGGCTGGCGCGACGACGCATGCCGTCACGATGACGTGGTCGCAGCGCGTGTTGAGCGTCCTGGCTCACCCGCAGATCGCCTACCTGTTACTAATGCTCGGCACGCTCGGTCTGACGATCGAGCTGTGGTCGCCCGGGGCCGTGCTGCCCGGTGTCGCCGGAGGCGTCTGCCTGTTGCTCGCGTTCTTTGCGCTCTCGGTGTTGCCGGTGAGCTCGGCGGGTGTGCTGCTGATCCTTTTCGGGCTCGCGCTCCTCATCATCGAGGTCAAAGTCACGAGCTACGGGCTGCTGGCCGTCGGCGGCATCGTCAGTCTGCTCCTGGGGTCGATGATGCTCATCGACTCGCCGCTGCCAGAGCTGCAGATCGGCCTGAAGCTGATTCTGCCCGTGACGCTGACGCTTGCGGGCATCCTCCTGTTCCTGGTGCAGCTGGCGGTGCAGTCGCAGCGCACGCGGCCCGTCACGGGGGACGTGGGGATGGTCGACGAGATCGGCACGGCCCTGACCCCTATTGAACCGGGCGGGATCGGCCGAGTACAGACTCATGGCGAGATCTGGACCGCCACCGCGTCCGAGCCGGTCTACCAGGGAGCTGCCGTGCGTGTAATCGCCGTGAAGGGGTTGCTGCTGACGGTCCGTCCCGAGCCGGCGCTCGTCCCGCCGGCCCGTGTATGATGCGGGGTGGAGGTAAGGCCTTGCCGATCTTCCTGATCCCTCTCGTCATCCTCGGGTTCTACCTGCTCAGCTCGATCAAGATCCTGAACGAGTACGAGCGCGGCGTCATCTTTCGGTTGGGCAAGCTGCTCGATCAGCCGAAAGGACCGGGCGTGGTTCTCGTGTTTGCGCCGATCGACCGGATGGTTCGTGTGAGCCTGCGCACGATCGTCATGGACGTGCCGCCGCAGGACGTCATCACGCGCGACAACGTCTCGGTCAAGGTCAACGCCGTCGTCTACTTCCGCGTGATGGATTCGCGCCGCGCCATCGTCGAAGTGGAGAGCTACCACTACGCGACGTCGCAGCTCGCGCAGACGACGCTGCGGAGCGTGCTCGGTCAAGTGGAGCTCGACGATCTGCTCTCGCAGCGGGAAAAGCTGAATCATGATCTGCAGCAGATCCTCGATCAGCACACGGATCCCTGGGGCATCAAGGTGTCGGCCGTCGAGGTGAAGCACGTCGATCTGCCGCCCGACATGCAGCGCGCGATGGCGCGTCAGGCGGAAGCCGAGCGCGAGAAGCGTGCTAAAATCATTCACGCGTCAGGCGAGCTCGAGGCATCCGAAAAACTCAGTCAGGCGGCAGCGGTCATCGCGACCGAGCCCGTCACGATTACGCTGCGCTACCTCCAGACGCTCACGGAAATCGCCTCCGAGAAGAACTCCACGATCATCTTTCCGTTGCCGATGGAGCTTGTCAACCTGGTAGGCCGGAAGGGATAACACGTGTCCGAGTTTTCGCACGATTCCGTCGACGACGGCTTTCACGAGATTCAACTGAGCGGGAAGCAGCTCGTCTTCCTGTTCATGGCCACGACCGTCGTCTCGGTCGTGATCTTCCTGTGCGGGGTTCTGGTCGGGCGAGGCGTTCACATCGCGCAGCCGGCCGAAGCGGCACAGGTGTCCACGGCCGCCCGCGAGACCGCGCCACCGCCATCGTCCGCGCCCGGATCTGTACCTCCACCGGCCAGCGATCCCCAGCCCGTCGCGCAGGCCGCGCCACCGCCCGCGACCTCGCAGGCAGCGGCGCCGCCGTCGGAGGCTCCGGCCCCGCCCGCGGGTGACGAGCTGACGTATCGGAAGCGGCTTGAAGGTGAGGGCGCGCCGGCCGAAGAGAAGCTCAAGCCGAGCGAAGCCTCGAAGGCGCCCGACGCACCGAAGTCCGCCGCCCGCACGACCCCGAAGGCGTCTCCGCCGCCGGAACCTGCGCCCACGACCGGCGGCGCGCGTCCCGGAACCTGGGTCGTACAGCTGGCCGCGCTCCGCGACCGTGCGGCTGCAGCGTCCATCGTTCAGCGACTGTCAGGCCGGGGCTATCCCGCCTACATCGTGAATCCCTCGTCTGGCGCGCCGACTCCGGTCTACCGGGTTCAGGTCGGCCGCTACGACGATCGGCATGAGGCCGAGCAGGTCGCGCGCCGGCTCGAAAAAGAAGAAAAGTTCAACACCTGGATCTCTCGCTAGCGCTGCTCGCGGGCGCGCTCCTGGCGCTCAGCTTCCCGAAGTTCGGGCATCCCGCCTGCGCCTGGCTTGCGCTGACTCCGCTCATCGTGGCCGTCGTGCAATCCACGTCGGGTCCGCGACCGTATCGCCGCAGTTTCTTCCTCGGTCTGCTCACGGGCGCGGTGTATTTCTCCGGCACGCTGTACTGGCTCGTCGAGACGATGACGACGTTCGGCGGGCTTTCGGCTCCCGTGGCAGTCGTGGCTGCCGGGTTGCTCGTCGCGTATCTCGCGCTGTTTCCGGCGGCCTTCGCGGTGATCCTCGCCAGGCTCGTACGGGTCTTCGGGACGGCCGCTCTGCTTCTCGCGCCAGCCGTCTGGATGGCGACGGAATTGGGCCGACAGTACGTGTGGGACGGCTTTCCGTGGGCGCTGCTGGGGTACAGTCAGGTGACGCTCCTGCCAATCGCACAGCTGGCCAGCCTCGTTGGCGTCTACGGCCTGTCTGGTCTTCTGGCGCTGGTCTCGGCGGCCGCAGCGCTGATCGTGGTCGAGCGCGGACGGCGGCGCTACGTCGCCGCGGTGGCCACCTTGAGCATCGTGACGGGATTTGCCGCGTGGGGGACGGCGAGGCTCCACGCGTCGACGCTGACGACCGCTGGAACACCGGTGCGTGCCGCGGTGATTCAGGGGAACGTCGCGCAGGAAGACAAATGGAACCCGACTCTGGCCGATGCCATCACGCGACGCTACATCACGATGACGCGGCAGGCCCTCGCGCAGGGCGCCACGTTCATCCTCTGGCCCGAATCATCCACGCCGTTCTACTTCGAGCAGGACCTCGTGCGGGGCGCCGACATCCGTAAGCTCGCCCGTGAGTCCGGCGCAACGCTCGTCGTCGGCAGCGATCAAATTGAACCGGTGCAGGCGGTCGCCGCTGGAAAACCCGCACCGGACCGAACCTACAACGCCGCTTTTCTCATCAAACCGGACGGCAGCGTCGGCGCGGTGTATCGAAAGATGCACCTCGTGCCGTTCGGCGAGTACGTCCCGCTCAAGCGCATCCTCTTCTTCGTCGGTCCCATCGTCGAAGCCGTGTCCGATTTCGTCCCCGGAACCGAAGCCACGCTGCTTCCGGTCGACAGTCACGTGGCGAGCACCGCGATCTGCTACGAAGTGATCTATGGCAACCTGATGCGGCAGTTCGTGCTGGAGGGCAGCCAGTTGCTCACCACGATCACGAACGACGCATGGTACGGGGCATCGTCGGCCGCGTTCCAGCACTGGGATCAGGCCTCCATGCGGGCGATCGAGAACGGCCGCTATCTCGCGCGGGCGGCCAACACCGGAATCAGCGGCTTCGTCGATCCGTACGGCCGCGTCCTCGCCAAATCGCAACTCTTCGAGCAGACACTTCTCGTCGCCGATCTGCGGTTCCTGGACGTCCGTACGCTCTATAGCCGGATCGGCGATCTCGTCGCCTGGTTGTCGCTCGCGCTGACGGCGGCGGCGCTTCTGGCGACAAAGCACGATAAAATGAAGCTTTCCGTTTGAGGTGGCATGGCCCTACAGCTTGACGACCAGCTCCGCAGATACGAAGACCTGACGCGCCGCGCCGGGGACCTGCGGAGCCATCTTTGACGCCGCACGTCCCGCCGAAGAGCTCGCCAGAATAGAAGCCCGCGTCGCCGCTCCGGATTTCTGGAAGGATCAGGCCGGCGCGCAGAAGCTGTTGCAGCGCCGTCGTCGTCTCGAAGAGGACCGCGACCTCAGCGAGGATCTCCGTCGACGCACGGAAGATCTCGCCGTGCTCGTCGAATGGGCCGAGAGCGGCGAAGCGATCCTCGACGATCTGGCGAAGGCGCTCGACGATCTGACGGTTCGCGTGGATGCCGGCGAAACGAAGAAGATGCTGGGCGGCGAGCACGATCGGAAGAACGCGATCGTGACGATCCATCCGGGCGCCGGTGGCACCGAGTCGCAGGATTGGGCCGAGATGCTGCTCCGGCTGTATCTGCGCTGGGCGGAGCGCCGCGGCTTCAAGCGTGAAGTGCTCGATGTCCAGCCGGGTGACGAAGCGGGGATCAAGAGCGCCACGTTCACCCTCACCGGTGAATACGCATACGGCCTGATGCTCGCGGAAGCGGGCGTCCATCGCCTGGTGCGCATCTCGCCGTTCGATCAGGCGTCACGCCGCCACACGTCGTTCGCTTCCGTGTTCGTCTGGCCGGAGTTGCCCGAGGACGTGGACATCGAGATCGAAGACAAGGATCTGCGGATCGACACCTACCGCTCCAGCGGCGCGGGGGGACAGCACGTCAACGTCACCGATTCTGCGGTCCGCATCACGCACCTGCCGACCGGCATCGTCGTCTCGTCGCAGAACGAACGGTCGCAGCATCGCAACCGCGATTCCGCGATGAAAGTGCTCAAGGCACGCTTGTACGACCTCAAGATGAAAGAGCAGCAGGAGAAACTCGATCAACTCGGGGGAGAGAAGAAGGACATTGCCTTCGGGAGCCAGATCCGCAGCTACGTCCTGCACCCGTATCAGCTCGTCAAGGATCACCGGACGAAGGAAGAGGTCGGCGACGTCAACCGTGTGCTCGACGGCGACATTGACGGGTTCATCAAGGTTTACTTGATGAAGAAGGCGGCGGGGGCGGCGATGGCAATTGAGGATTGAAGATTGCCGATTGAGGATCGCTGATTGTGGATTGGGGGATTGAGGATTGAGGATCGCTGGATTGCGGATTGTTGATTGAGGATCGCTGGATCGGGGATTGCTGATTGAGGATTGTTGGATCGGGGATTGTGGATTGAGGATTGGCGCGCAGATCCTGCCACATTGCAACTTGATGACGTGAGCGGATTGTGCGCACTACGATCCGGCGGGTCATGATCATCGGCGCAAACATGAGATCCTCTGGCCGGCCTCGCGTTTGCTCACACCCGCTGTGTGAACCCCAAGGCCCTCGCTCAACAGGAGCGCGCGAAAGCATTTCTGGTGGCAGTCATCGCACTGTGTCAGGCCCTGCCGGACTCCGACGCGAAGCGCAGCATTGCCCCACAGCTCATCGACGCGGCTGGAGCGATCGGCAGCAACTACAGGGAAGCGTGTCGAGCGCGATCCACGAGAGAATTCATCGCGAAGATCGGGATCGTGTGTCAGGAAGCCGATGAAGCAAAGGGTTGGCTGGAAACGCTGACAGAAGCGAACCTCTGTGCACCCGAAGTCGCCGCGCCACTGATCGATGAAGCCGACCAGTTGATCGCCATCTTCACCGCCTCGCAGAAAACCGCCCAGCGAAACGCGGCCGCCAAACGGTCCGGCCGCCGCCGTCAATCATCAATCGCATGAGAGGAACTGCAATCCGGTCCACCTCCGGTGCCCATCAACAATCCCCAATCCTCACTCGCATTTCAATCCGCAATCCGCAGTTCCGCAGTCCGCAGTACGCAATCCGCAATGCCCAATCCCCAATCCTCAATCCCCACTCCAGCGATCGCCAATCCTCAATCCCTCAATCCACAATCAGCGATCCTCAATCCTCAATCTTCAATCCTCAATTCTGATTGCGGAATCCTCCCGGCTGCGTCCCGGCAATGAACGCCTCGCTGATCGCGCCCGGCGTGCCTTGGGCGACGGGGTCGCCTGATCCGCGATCGACCGCGACGAACACGATGTTGCCGGGTGCTTCGAAGGTCGGCGGTTCTTTCCGATCCCCAATCCACGCCTTCATGATGTCGATCCAGATCGGCAGCGCGGAGTCGGCGCCCGTTCCGCCGGGGCCGAGCGTCTTCTTCAGATCGAACCCGACCCACACGCCAATGGTGATGTCGGGATCGAACCCGATGAACCAGGCGTCCGTGTAGTCGTCGGTGGTGCCGGTCTTTCCTCCAACCGGCCAGTTGAGCACGGCCGCCTTGGCGGCGGTGCCTCGCTGCGCAACGCCGCGGAGCAGATTCGTCATCACGAACGCCGTATCGGCGCGGATCGCGTCCTTCGGCTCGGGACGGTTCTCCTCGAGCACGTTGCCTTCACGGTCGGTGACCTTGCTGACCGAGTACGGGCGCATCCGGACGCCCTGATTGGGAAAGACGGAGTACGCGCTCGTCATCTCGACGAGCGTGGCTTCGGCCGCGCCGAGCGCGACCGCGAGATACGGCGGCAGCGGAGACTGAAGACCGAGACGGCGCGCGTAAGCGATGACCTGTTTGGGTCCGAGCTGATCCATGACGCGCACGGCCGGCACGTTGCGTGACTGCTCGAGCGCGTGACGCAGGGTGATCGGGCCTTCGAACTTCCGGTCGTAGTTCAGAGGCGCGTACGGCGGCTGACCGGCGCCACCGGGGAAGCTGACGGGCGTATCCATCAGCGTCGTGACCGGCGTGTAGCCCCGGTCGATTGCCGTGGTGTAGACAATCGGCTTGAACGCCGAGCCGACCTGGCGGTAGGCCTGTGTGGCGCGGTTGAACTTGCTGCGCTCGAAGCTGTAACCGCCGATCATGGCGCGAATCTGACCGGTGCGGTTGTCGATCGCGAGCACAGCGCCTTCGACCGCAGGCGTCTGCTCGAGCGTGCCTGTCGCGGTCGCGCCGGTGGGAGCAATCGTGAGCAGGCGCGTCTCGACGAGATCACCCTTCGTGACGAGTTGGCCAGGCGTCGTCTTGCCCGTCCAGGCGAAGCCCTTGCGGTCGACGGTGACGTTCAGCGTTCCCGCCTTGAGCGTGATGCCAGTCGGCTCCACGCTCGAGACGACGGCCGGAACCACATCGTTCGCGCGCATCGGGCGATCCCAGCGAGGATGGTGGTAGGCGTCCAGCGTGTGCCCTTCGGAGACGATGTTGCGGCGAGCCTTGCGGAAGCCTCTGCGCTTGTCGATGCGCCTGAGGCCATCGTCCAGCGCGGTGGTGGCCGCTTCCTGAAGCCGCAAGTCCAGCGCCGTCTGCACTGCGAGACCATTCTCGTAGAGCTTCTTGGCGCCGTAGCGGCTCTCGAGGTCCTTGCGTACTTCCTCGACGAAGTACGCGGTGATGGCGTTCGACGGTTCAGCCGCCGGCGCTACGACGATCGGCCGTGCCTTTGCTTCGTCAGCTTCTTTCTGCGTGATGTAGCGCTCTTCTGCCATCCGATCGAGGACGTAGGCGCGGCGGCGTTTCGCGCGATCCATGTTCACCGTCGGTGCGTTGCGCCAGGTCTGGAACAGGCCGGCAATCAGGGCCGCCTCGTCGAGGGTGAGATCCTTCGCGGACTTCCCGAAGTAGGTGCGTGAAGCGGCCTCGACGCCGTAGGCCCCCTCCCCGAGGTACATCTGATTCGCGTAGAGCGTGAAGATCTCGCTCTTGGTGTAGCGCTTCTCGATCTGCACGGCGACGATGGCTTCCTTGATCTTGCGCTCGAGGCTGACGTCGCCGATCTGGTAGCCGACCGCCTCAGGAAAGAGCCCGCGCGCGAGCTGCTGCGTGATCGTGCTCGCGCCCTTCGGCCGGGATCGCTGGCCCGTGATCCTGTCGCGGATGGCGCCGAGCACGTCACGCGTCGCCGCCATGATGATGTGGGGCATGCTCAGACCGAAGTGCCGCTCGAACTCGGAGTCCTCCGCGGCGAGGATGGCCTGTTTCAGCTTCGGTGAGATCGCCTCATACGAGACGATCTCGCGGCGCTGGGTCGAGAATTCACCGATGATTTCACCGCGCGAGCCGAAGACCCGGGTGATCGTGCTGGGGGTGTAGTCGTCGAGCGCGGAGATCTGCGGGAGGTCGCCGGCGTACGCGAAGATCACGCCGGTGGCGATGCCGAGCGACGCAGCGAAGACGAACAGTACAACGAGGCCCGCGCGGCGGGCGATTCTGACGGCGTATTTCTTGGCCATCGATTCTTCGAACTCTCGGAGGCGCGAGCGGATTGGCGGGCGTCGGAGGCCGCTACACGGCAGGCGCGGAGCACTTAGAGAGATTCAAGTTCTCAGGTTCTCCGCGCCTCTCGTGTAGCAGTTCCGCGCGGCGTGGAATCAGCCGCGGCTATGACCCCCGCGTCCTCCCTGTGCGCCACGGGACTGGCCCGCAGGTGCGCCGCCACCTCCGCCCCCACCCCCACCACGCGATGGTTCGGCTGATCGGCTTGGGCCCGCCGATGGGGGCGGTCCCGATGGCGCGGGCGCACGACGTTCGTATCCCGGACCCGGCTGATACCCTCGAGACGGCGCAGATTCGGGCGACTGCCGCGGCACTGCGCGCGCGCCGCCATACTGACCGCCGTCGGGAGGCGTGCCGCGAATCACCTCTGGTGCCCGCCACCCGCCGCGATCCATGGGCTGCTGATTCTCGCGCGGGGAGTAGCCATCGTAGCGACGGACGGCCCCGCCTCCGGCAGGCGCAGAGACGTTGTTTCGCGGAGCGTATGCATCGGAGCCGGAGCCGCGAGGTACGGCGTAGCGTCCGCCCGGCGATGTGCTGTCTCTCTGCACGCCGCCCGGCTGCACCGCACTTGGAGACGCAGCCGACGGCGCCCGCGTGTAACCCGGTACCTCGAGGCGTCGCGCTGGAGCCGAGCCGTTCGACGGATCCGTTCCCTCGCCGCCGCGTAGGACCGCACGCCGATCGAACGCTGCCGGAGCGCCGTTCGGCGTCACTTCACGAGCACCAGCCGGTGCTTGCGATCCGCGGGTGGTGATGACAGCCGAGTCCCGCGGCGTCCGCGAACCTTGCGGGAAGCCTGGTCCTTGCGACGTCGTCGTTCTCCCGCGACTTCTGAATGTTTCGGTTGCGCTCTGTACGTCGGCACGTGATCCGACCGCGGCTCGCGAGTCGCGTGGAACCGCCGAGCCCGCTGCTCCGAAGGAGTTGGGGTTGACGGTGCGAATCGAGCCGACGGAGCCCGACACGGGACGCGTGCCCGCGGCATAGATCGGGGCCACGCCGCGCGGAACCGCGTAGTGCTGGTAGTTGGGAGCCGCTTGACCGCCCACGAACGCACTGCGGGTTCGCGGATCGAGCCTCGACGTTGCGACGACGTTCACGTTGACGTAACCGGTGCCGAAGCGATTGTGTGGCACGACCGTCCACGCGTGCCACGGATTGTAGTAGCGGCCGCCGTATACGTTGATCCCCACGATCGCACGATTGTCCCATCCAAGCGGGCACCAGCTCACGTAACCCGGCGCGTAGCCCCACGACACCCACGCCGGACCCCACGTCCGGCCTGGGATCCAGAACCACACGCCGGCAGAGAAACCCCAGCGGCCGTAGTGGTGCGTCGGCCAGGCCCACGGATCTGCACCGATCCAGGTCCAGCCCCACGGGTACACGCTCGACCACCGGCCGTAGTAATAAGGACGCCAGCCGACGGCGACCCGTGGGTACCAGACATAGCCGTACGAGGTGTCGTACTGCCAGGCCCCGTAGTTGTCGAACGTCGCGGAGTACGACCGCACTGTGTCGGGCAAGTACTGCGAGGACACCCCCAGCCGTTGATCGCGACGCGCTTCCGACCACTGATCGAACGCATCCCAACTGGCCGAGTTGTAGACGTATGCGTACGACGGCGCGGCGCCGGTGCTGGCAAATGCCCGCTCCCCGGCGCGGAGGCGCGTCCGGCCATCCTCGTTCACGAGCTCGGCGGCGCCGCGCAGCACCGCGAGCTCGACCTGCCCATTCGCGGCGCCTCGGTCGAGTCCGACACGATATTCCCCGGGCTGATGGATCTCGACCCATGCTGCTGGTGCGTCCACACGATAGGAGACGGATCGGTCGGCGCCTGTGATGTTCAGGCGCACGCGACCTCGGATCAGCCGAATCACTTCGTCTGACTGAAAGTCGACGGTCGATATCGTGTCGACGTGAAGGGTGCTGCCGTCGCCGAACAGCACTTCAATCCGGCCGTTCTCGGTGCGAAGCCGATCGCCCGCGAGAAGAGGCATCGAGGTTGGTGCGGTTTCGGTCTTGCCGTCGCGCTCGAGCACGGCAGTGCCGTCCACGAACGCCACATGCGCGGGCGGATCGCTGGACGCAGTTTCCTGAGCGCGTGCGATGGTGGCAGACGTCGAAAAGAGCACGGCCACGCAGAGGACGGAGGCGAGGCGTGACATAGGGAACCTCGGGGAGCGAATGGTCCCGGAACAGCAGGAGCGTCCTGCTGAGCAGGCTGGCAAGCCGCATTATAGCACTAACTTACCGGCACGGGGGCACGATTGCTTGACATTCATACGCTCATATTTTATATTGGCAAGGTTATAAAGATTGGCTGCGGGTCGACCAAGGCCTGCGGCAGGACGCGAGGACACAGCACATGAGCAAGATTATCGGGATCGACCTCGGAACGACGAACTCGGTCGTGGCGGTCATGGAGGGCGGCGAGCCGGTGGTGATCACCAATCCCGAAGGCGGGCGTATCACCCCCTCGGTCGTGGGATTCGCGAAGTCCGGTGAACGCCTGGTGGGCCAGGTCGCGAAGCGCCAGGCCGTGACCAACCCCGAAAACACCGTCTTTTCAATCAAGCGCTTCATGGGACGGAAGTACGACGAAGTCAGCGAAGAAATGAAGATGGTGCCGTACTCCGTCGTGCGGGCGTCGAACGGGGACGTGCGGGTCAAGGCCGGGGGCAAGGAGTATCCGCCGCCCGAGATCTCCGCGATGATCCTGCAGAAACTGAAGCAGGCGGCGGAGGAGTACCTCGGGCAGCCGGTCGCGAGCGCCGTCATCACGGTGCCGGCGTACTTCAACGACGCGCAGCGCCAGGCGACGAAGGACGCGGGCCAGATTGCCGGCCTCGACGTCAAGCGGATCGTCAACGAGCCGACCGCGGCAGCGCTGGCTTACGGGCTTGACAAGAAGAAGGACGAGACCATCGCCGTCTACGACTTCGGCGGCGGCACGTTCGACATCTCGATCCTCGAGGTCGGCGAGGGCGTGGTCGAGGTCAAGGCCACCAACGGCGACACGCACCTCGGTGGCGACAACCTCGATCAGCGCGTGATCGACTGGATCACGTCGGAGTTCAAGAAGCAGGAGGGCATCGATCTGAGCAAGGATCGGATGGCCCTGCAGCGACTGAAGGAAGCGGCGGAGAAAGCCAAGATGGAGCTCTCCACCGTCATGGAGACCGACATCAACCTGCCGTTCATCACCGCGGATCAGACCGGTCCGAAGCACCTGTCGATGAAGCTGACGCGCGCGAAGTTCGAGCAGCTCGTCGACGATCTGCTGCAGAAGACCGTCGGGCCCACGAAGCAGGCGCTCTCGGACGCGGGCGTCGACGCCAGCAAGATCGACGAAGTCGTGCTCGTCGGCGGCTCCACACGGATTCCACGCGTCCAGCAGATCGTGAAAGACCTGTTCGGCAAGGAGCCGCACAAGGGCGTCAACCCTGACGAGGTCGTGGCGGTCGGGGCCGCGATTCAGGCCGGCGTCCTCGCGGGCGAGGTCAAGGACCTGCTCCTGCTCGACGTCACGCCGCTCTCGCTGGGCATCGAGACGCTCGGCGGGGTCATGACGACGCTCATCGCGCGGAATACAACGATTCCGACGCGGAAGAGCGAGACGTTCTCGACCGCGGCGGACAACCAGACGAGCGTCGAAGTCCACGTGCTCCAGGGCGAGCGCCCGATGGCGCGCGACAACCGCACGCTTGGCCGGTTCCACCTGACGGGGCTGCCCAGCGCGCCGCGCGGCGTGCCGCAGATCGAAGTCACCTTCGACATCGATGCCAACGGCATCGTCAACGTGTCCGCAAAGGACATGGCGACGCAGAAGGAGCAGAAGATCACGATCACCGCGTCGAGCGGCCTCTCGAAGGACGAGGTCGACCGGATGATGCGCGAAGCCGAGTCGCACGCGGACGAGGACCGCAAGCGCAAGGAGGAGATCGAGACGCGCAACCACGCGGACCAGGCCGCGTACGCGGCCGAGCGGTTCGTCAAGGACAGCGGCGAGAAGCTGTCGGCGTCGGATCGTGCCCCGATCGAGTCCGCCATCGAGAGCCTGAAGAAGGCCATCGAGAAGAACGACATCGCGGAGATGAAGTCCGCGATGGAGGCGCTCAACGCCGCGCAGCACAAGGCGGCCGAGGCGATGTATCGCTCGGCCAGCACCGCCGGCGCCGGTGCCGGCGCGGGCGCTGGCAGCCGGCCCGATGGGGAGGGCGGCGGTACCGACCGATCCTCCGGCGACGTGATCGACGCCGAAGTCGTGGAGGAAGAGAAGAAGTAACGTGTCGGACTTCTACATCATCCTCGGCGTGGCGCAGACGGCCACGACGGCGGACATCAAGCGGGCATACCGGCGCCTCGCGCGCCGGTATCACCCCGGGATCAATCCGGGAGACCGGTCCGCTGAAGTGATGTTCGCGCGGATCGCCGAGGCCTATGCAACGCTCGTGGATCCGCGGCTGCGGCAGCAGTACGACACGGGGGCCGCAAGGCCCGCCCAGTCTGACCAGGAAGATCGACCGGTCTTCGAGTTCACGGAGTTCGATTTCTCGCTGAGGGCTCTCGGGTCGGAGGCGGCCACGTTCTCCGAGCTCTTCGCGGAGGTTCTGCATCCCGCCCGGCCCTCACAGACGGGCGCGCCGGAAGCTGGTGCGGACCTCCACGCTGTGCTGACGATCGGACTGCTCGACGCGATTCGTGGCGTCGAGCGGCAAGTCGTCGTGACGCGTCAGGTTGCCTGCGCAGCCTGCGATGGAACAGGGCACAAGGCCGTTCCCGAATCGCGGTGTGATCGGTGCGGCGGGACAGGACGGACCCGCTGGGCGCGCGGGCATATGGTCTTTTCGAAAATGTGCGCGGCGTGCGACGGCACCGGATGGCGGCGATTCCAGTCGTGCGCGCCGTGCGCAGGGCACGGACGCGCCGTGCGGACGGAAGCGGTTGCCGTTCAGGTCCCGGCCGGTGTCACCGAGGGCACCGGCATCCGGGTGCCGGAGAAGGGCCATGCCGGTCGCAACGGCGGACGCACGGGTGACCTGTACGTGACCGTGCACGTCCAGCCGCACGCGCAGTTCCGTCGAGAGGGCGACAACCTCGTGTGCACGATTCCGGTCGCGGTGCACGAAGCGGTTTTGGGCGGGGAGATTCAAGTGCCGGTCTCGGATGGGACGACCGTGCAGCTCAAGATTCCGCCCGGCACGCAGGGCGGTCAACGGTTCCGAGTGCGCGGTCACGGCGTTCCGACGCTGGCAGGAGGGCGCGGCGACCTGTTCGTCGACGTGCAGCTGGTGCTGCCCGATGTCGTCGACGAACGTTCGAAAGCACTCTTGCGGGAGTTCGTGGAGAGGGAAAGCCGGAAGTAGAACGCACACCGTCGGATGTGACGAGCATGAAGCGAAGTACCGGCAAGGCGTACTACATGATCAGCGCGGTGGCGCAGAAGTACAACATCCACCCGCAGACTCTGCGCCTGTACGAGCGCGAAGGGTTGCTCAAGCCGTCTCGCACGGAGGGCAACACGCGCCTGTATTCGGAAGAAGACCTCGAACGGCTCGAGACGATCCTGTCGCTCACGCGCGATCTGGGGGTCAACCTCGCGGGCGTCGAGATCATCCTGAACATGCGACGGAAGATCGAAGCGATGCAGCACGAAGTCAACGAGTTCATGGACTACGTGAAGCATGAGCTGTCACGCGGTCTGGGCGACTGGGAACAGCGTTTGAGCACCGCGCTGGTCAAGTCCTCGCCGACGGATCTCGTTCGCGCCCAGCCGCCGCCCCTCGCCGAATCCGCCAGCGAGTCCGCTGAATCGGAAGAGAACGTCAAGACTAGAAGCCGATAGTCTGTTTTTCTTTAGAATGGCTTGTGCCGAGAATCCCTGACGCGGGCGGGGAAACGGACGCGCTACAAGCCTACCTGCGCGCCATCGCGAAGATTCCGCGTCTCACGACGGATGAGGAACGCAATCTCGGCCGGCGCATTCAACTCGACGAGGACGATCAGGATGCGCTCCGCCGTCTCGTCGAAGGCAACCTCCGGTTCGTCGTCAGCTACGTCAAGCGTTACCGCGGCCTCGGCGTGACGTTCCTCGACCTGATCCACGAAGGAAACCTCGGGTTGATGGAGGCGGCGCGCCGCTTCGATCCCGACCGCAACGTCAAGTTCATCACCTACGCGGTCTGGTGGGTGCGTCAGGCGGTGACCCACGCGCTGTCGCTGCAGAGCCGTGCCTTTTCCATTCCTCAGAAACTGTCCAGCATCGCGGCCCGGATGGGCCGGCAGGTATCCAGTCTCGCCGCGCAGCTCGAGCGCCCACCGACGTCCCGGGAAATCGCCGACGATCTCTCGATTTCCGAGGCTGACGTCGACGCGCTGCTCCGAATCGGCAGCAGCGATCTGTCGCTGAGCGATCGGGTGGGCGCCGGTCGCGACGAAGCCGATGCTCTGGAGCTCGGTGAGATGATCGAGCAGGCGGCGGTTCCGCCGATCGAAGAGGAGCTGCTGCATCGCGCCGCCGCGGACCGCGTGCGCGCCGCGCTCGACGAGCTCGACGAGAAGGAGCGCGAGATCGTGGAGCTTCGTTTCGGTCTCGATCGCGACGGCGAACCTCGAACCCTTCAGGAGGTCGGCGACATGCTCGCGCTGTCACGTGAGCGCATCCGGCAGATCGAGTCACGCGCCAAGGACAAGTTGCGCCGATCCAAGCGCGCGGGAGAGTTGAGGAGCTATTTGAATTGAGGATGCCGTCCGCGTGATCAGTTCTCACGTTGCGAGCGTCGCGACATCGCGCTACACTGAAGCGGCGAGCGCGGTCCACCGATCGGCAATCTCTCGACAATCACATCGTTCGGCATTGACGGTCGACACGCGATCGCTTCTCGAGACTCCGCATTCGATGACTTGCCCTATTTGCGACGGGACCGGATGGAAGGCTGTAGAAGCCGAGGGCGGTCGTCGAGTCGAGCGATGCGACTGCTGGCGTGCGGGGCTGACCGCACGGCTCCTCGACGAGGCCCGGATCCCTCCGCGCTACCGCCGCTGCGATCTGGAAACCTTTGTCACCTACCCAAATGAGAAGCTGCTGAGCGCTGTCCGCCAGGCGCGGCGCTTCGCCGACGAGTTCCCCGTCACGCCGAAGGGCCTATGCCTCATCGGACCGCCCGGGATTGGTAAGACGCATCTCGCAGTTGCGGTGTTGCGGCGGGTGATCCTCTCGAAAAGCGCGCGTGGACTGTTCTACGACACGCGCGATCTGCTCCGCGTCATTCGCAGCACCTACAACCCGCTGGTGCGCACCGCGGAGATGGACATCCTGCGGCCGGTCATGGACGCGGACATCCTCGTGCTCGACGACACGGGATCCGAGAAGACCTCCGAATGGGTCGAAGAGACGATGAACCTGATCGTGAACACCCGCTACAACGAGCGGCGGCACACGATCTTCACGTCGAACTACGAAGACACTCCCGATGACAGCGATCCCGACTGCCTGAAGGCCAGGATCGGCTTCCGTATCCACTCGCGCCTTCACGAGATGTGCGATTTCCTGGAATACGACGGCGCAGACTATCGCCTCCTTCCGCCCAACGGCGGCGTCGACGACCTGCTGACAATGTGGAAGGTCAAGCCGACCCGGCGTTCGCTCCCCGCGCGCGCGAAGGGACCAATCCGCGCGCAGCTCAAGCCGGCGGACCCGACGAAGCCGGCGCAACCCAAACGGGAGCTCGGCTGGTCGGGGGGCAAGGCCGGGTCATAATCGTACCGGCCCCGTCATGCTCGGCCTGTACCTGCACATTCCGTTCTGTTCGTCCATCTGCAACTACTGCAACTTCAACCGCGGTCTCTTCGACGCGTCGCTCAAAGACCGCTACGTCGCCGCACTCGAGCAGGAAATCCGGAGTGCCGGTCGCGGCGAACCAGCCGACACCATTTTTTTCGGTGGCGGCACGCCGTCGCTGCTCGAACCCCACGAGATCGCACGACTGATCACGGCTTGCCGCGACGCGTTCGAGGTCCAGGGCGGCGCCGAGATCACACTCGAAACGAACCCCGAGACGTCGTCCGAGGCGCGCATGGCCGGATTCCTAGCTGCGGGCGTCAATCGGGTGAGTTTCGGTGTCCAATCCTTCCGGAGTGTCGAACTGCAGCGGCTCAGCCGAGTCCACTCAGTTCAGCGCGCGCGCGACGCGGTCGCCGAAGCGCGGGCAGCGGGGATCGGCAACCTCAGTCTCGATCTGATGATGTGGCTGCCTCAGCAGACGCTGGCGGACTGGCAGGAAAGCGTGGACGCGCTCATCGAGGTCAACCCGGATCACGCGTCGTTGTACCTGCTGGAGCTCTATCCGAACGCGCCGCTCAAGGAGGACATGGCGCGATCGGGCTGGTCGCTTGCGCCCGACGAAGATGCCGCGGCGATGTATTTGTGGAGCCTGGATCGGCTCGAGGCCGCTGGCTACGCACATTACGAGATCTCGAACGTGGCGCGGCCAGGTTTTCCGTCTCGCCACAATCTGAAGTACTGGCAGGATGGCGAATGGCTAGGCTTTGGATGCGGGGCGCACTCGACGCGAGATGGCGTCAGGTGGAAGAACCCCTCCAACACCGAGGAGTTCATCACGCGCGTGTCACGAGGCGACGTGCTCGTCACCGACAAGCGGGAACTGACTGAGCGGGAACGACTCGAGGAAGCGCTCTTCACGGGTCTGCGGCTCACGGAGGGCGTGGACATTACCCAGCTTGGCGAGCGGTATCACGCCGATGTGTGGGAGCGCTTCGGCCGCGAGCTGCAGCCGTTTGTGGAGGAGGGGTTGCTCCGTCGCGAGGGTGTGCGCCTGCGGCTCGCGCGAGAGGGAATGCTCGTGGCGAACGAAATCATGGCGGTTTTTGTCTAGAAGTTTTGAACTGAGATTTCACGGTCAAGGCCGTCCCAATGTCTGTGGTGTTACCAGGAATGACGCCTGGCGCGGCGTGGCCTCGCCAGGCATAGGACGTTCGTCCCAGACCGCGAAGGCTAGGCGATTGACACAGGCGTACGGTAAAGTGTCGGCTTTGTTTCCGTTCGATCAAGGAGGAGATTGGATGCGTCGCTCTTTCGTGACCACCACCATGATGATGGCGCTGGCTCTCGCGCCGGCCGCTCTCTTCGCGCAGACCCCGCCGGCCCAGCAGACGCCGCCGGCGCAGCAGACGCCGGCCGCGCCCCAGTCCAAGGAGCCACGCCTGGCGTTTACGGGCGACGCTGGCCTTTTCCTGTATCAGATCAAGCCGGATCAGACGGCTGCGTTCGAAGAGCTGATTAGCAAAGTGAAGGATGGGCTCGCGAAGAGCGAAAACCCTGTCCGCAAGCAGCAGCTCCAGGGCTGGAAGGTCTACAAGGCCGCTGAACCGATGGGCGCCAACGCGCTCTACGTCGTCGTGGCCGATCCTGCGGTCAAGGCAGCCGAATACGACTTGTTCATGCTCCTGGCGGAATCGCTCGGCGCCGACGTCGCCAAGCCCGAGAACCAGGAGATGTTCAAGAAGTACACGGCCGCGTTTGCCGCCGGCGCCAACCGGCTGAACCTCACCGCCATCGCCAAGGGCGGGGCGTAAGGGCCCCGTGGCCGTGACGGCGGCGGGAGCTGCGCCCTCCGCCGTCACGGTCAGAGGGCTTGACCCAAAATCCTGCACCTGATTCAGACCGTCCCGCGTCAGCGGGGCGTTATCAAAATGCGATCTAGCGAGGCGGAGCGCCAACGGTCTGAGGCGCAGCCTCGCTAGAACTTTAGGTTGACTCCCGCATAGAGCCGTTGCGGCCGTGGATGCCGCGCATCCCCTTTCAGCGTGAACACCCGATAGTCGAACCGCAGCCGCAAAGGTCCGACCAAGGAGACCTTCACGCCGCCGCCGACATTGAGCCCGAAGTTCGTCTCGGAGTCTTCCACGAGCGTCTCGCGATAGGCCCCGGCGCCGGCGGTCCCGTAGAACTGCATCCGGGCGATGGGAATCGGCGTCTGCAGCAAACCGTTGAACATGAAGGTTCGAAGCGAAGGCGCGCCTTCGAGCAGATCCTCGCTGGTGCTGGCGTATTCGAATTCGAATGCGACAATCACCAGGCCAGTGCCGACGGAAAGCCCGCGCACGCTGCGGGCGACCGGCGTGGTGTTGACGCCGATGAACGCCGTGATGTCCGCCGAGGCGATCGAGGGGAGAAGGAGCGCACCAGCGAAACCGAGGGCGGCAGAGAGAATCTGATGTCGGCGCGTACGCATGGTCTCAGCATACACTCCGCTTCGCGCGCTTTTTGCCTTCTGCGTTCGCCCTTGATACATTCCGGACAATGGACTTTCGTCTCACCGAGGAACAGGACCTGCTGCGGAGAACCGTCCGCGAGTTCGCCGAGAGTGAGATCCGTCCGTACGTCATCGAATGGGACGAGGCCCAGCAGTTTCCGATGGATCTCGTTCCCAAGCTCGCCAGCCTGGGACTGATGGGCGTCCAGCTTCCAGAGGAATACGGCGGCGCCGGCTTGTCGGCGGTCGACTACTGTATCTGCATCGAGGAACTCGCCCGGGTGGATCCCGCGGTGGCGCTTTCCGTCGCCGCGCACAACGGCCTGTGTTCTTCACACATTGCGATGTTCGGCAGCGACGCTCAGAAGCGGCAGTACCTTCCCCGTCTGACGAGTGGGGAAGTGCTGGGGGCGTGGGGTCTCACGGAATCCGGTGCCGGCAGCGACGCGGCCGCGATGCGGACGACGGCGGTGAAGCAGGGCAACTGCTGGATCATCAACGGCACCAAGGCCTTCATCACGCACGCCCGCATCGGCGGGATCGTCGTGGCCATGGCCGTGACCGATCGCACGCGTGGTCATCGCGGCATCTCCGCCTTTGTGATCGAACAGGGCACGCCGGGCATGACGGCGGGCAAGAAGGAAAACAAGCTCGGAATGCGCGCGAGCGACACCAGCGAACTGATTTTCCAGGACTGCCGCATCCCGGCGGGTCAGTTGCTGGGCGAAGAGGGCCAGGGGTTCATCAATACGCTGCAGGTGCTGGATGCCGGCCGGATCGGCATCGCGGCGCTCGCCGTGGGCCTGGCGCAGGGCGCGTACGAGGCGGCGCGCAGTTACGCGAAGGAGCGCCGGCAGTTCGGCCAGCCGCTCTCAGCGTTCCAGGCGATTCAGTGGAAGCTCGCCGACAACGCCACGCGGATCGAGGCCGCACGCCTGCTCACGTATCGCGCGGCGTACCTGAAAGACACCGGCAAACGCACCACGCGCGAGTCGTCGATGGCGAAGCTGTACTCGGGAGAGATAGCGGTCAAGGCAGCCGACGACTGCGTGCAAATCCACGGCGGCTACGGGTTCGTCAAGGATTATCCCGCCGAGAAGTACTTCCGCGACGTGAAGCTCGTCACGATCGGCGAGGGCACGAGCGAGATTCAACGGCTCGTGATTGCCCGTCAGCTTCTCGGACAGTGACCGAGCAGTCGCTGTCGGAACGAGTCCTCGCCGGAGATCCCCGCGCCATCGCGCGCGCCATCTCGCTCATCGAAGATGAGACACCGCAGGGGGCCGAGCTGGTGCGCCGCGTGTTTCCACGGACCGGCCACGCCTACCTCATCGGCGTCACCGGTCCGCCGGGCGCCGGCAAGAGCACGCTCGTCGATCGCATGATTGCGGTGATCCGAGAGTCCGCTCGCTCGGTCGGCGTCGTCGCGGTCGATCCCACGAGCCCCTTCACCGGCGGGGCGATTCTCGGCGATCGCGTGCGCATGCAGGCGCACGCCGGTGATGCCGGCGTCTTCATCCGCAGCATGGCGACGCGAGGGCACCTGGGCGGCCTCGCTCGTGCCACCTCGGAGGTCGCGCTCGTCCTCGACGCGTCCGGCAAGGATGTCGTGCTCATCGAGACCGTCGGCGTCGGTCAAGACGAGGTCGACATCGTCCGGACGGCCGATGTCTCGCTGGTGACGATCGTGCCTGGCGCCGGCGACGAGGTGCAGGCGCTCAAAGCCGGCATCATGGAGATCGCGGACATCTTCGTCGTGAACAAAGCCGACCGCGACGGCGCCGACCGGACTGTCGCGTCGATCGAAACGCTGCTGTCGCTGCAGACGTTCGCGGCTGATGAGTGGCGTCCGCCGATCGTGAGGACGGAGGCGACGACCGGGAAGGGCGTGACCGAGCTCCTGAGCGCGGTGGAGCGCTTCAAGGTCCACAGCGCTGGAGCACAACGAGAGCGGCGCCGATCGCGTGCCGAATGGCGCGTTCGCGAGCTGTTGTCACATCGGTTTCTGCAACACGTGGAGGAGAAGGTTCTCGCTGCCGGAGAGTTCGAGCGTGTGCTCGAGCGAATCGCCGGACGCGAAACCGATCCGTACACCGCGGTCGAAGAGATCATGCGACGGGCGCTCGGCCAATCCGCGGACTGAGGACGATCGAGGCATGAAGGCGACGATTGATCACATCGGCATCGCAGTCGGCGATCTGGCGAAGGCGCTGACCTTCTACCGCGACGCCCTGGGCCTCGAGGTCGAGGCTCCGGAGGAGGTCGCGTCGCAGCGGGTCCGCGCGCATTTCATTCCCCTCGGCGAGTCGGCGCTCGAGTTGCTGGAGGCGACGACGGACGACTCTCCAATCGCGAGGTTCATCGCGCGCCGGGGACCGGGAATTCACCACATTACGCTCAGCGTGGACGACATCGGCGAAGCCCTGAGTCAGCTTCGTGCGCGCGGGGTCACGTTGATCGACGACGTGCCTCGTCCCGGCGCCCACGGCTCGCTCGTCGCGTTCATCCACCCCGCGAGCGCGCACGGCGTGCTCGTCGAGTTGAAGCAGCGGGTCCGCGAGGGATAGACGTCTTATGACCATCAGTATCGGAATCATCGGCGGCAGCGGTCTGTACGACATGGCGGAACTGAAGGACCGCGAGGAGCGGCCGGTCTCGACGCCGTTCGGCGAGCCGTCTGCGCCGTACGTGATCGGGACCCTGCGCGGCCAACGCGTGGCGTTTCTCGCGCGGCACGGCATCGGGCACCGGCTGATGCCGACCGAACTGAATTTTCGCGCCAACATCTTCGGCTTCAAGACGCTGGGCGTCGAATACCTGATCTCGGCGAGCGCGGTTGGCAGCCTGAAAGAGGAGTACAAGCCGCTCGACCTCGTCGTCCCGGATCAGTTCTTCGATCGTACGAAGGGCCGCGTCTCGACGTTCTTCGGCCGCGGTCTCGTGGCGCACGTGGGATTCGCGCATCCGTTCTGCCGGCCGTTGAGCGACATCGCGTTCACGTCGGCTAAACAGGCGGGCGCGACCGTCCACCAGGGCGGGACCTACGTCTGCATGGAGGGCCCGCAGTTCTCCACGCTAGCCGAGTCGAAGCTCTATCGGTCCTGGGGCATGGACATCATCGGCATGACCAACCTGCAGGAAGCCAAGCTCGCGCGCGAGGCGGAGATCTGCTACGCGACGATTGCGCTCGTGACCGACTACGACTGCTGGCACCCGGATCATGACCAGGTCACGGTTGAAATGGTCGTCGCCAACCTGATGCAGAACGCGAAGATGGCGCAGCAGGTCATCGCGGGTGCCGTGGCGGCGCTTCCGTTCGAGCGGACCTGCGAGTGCGCGACATCCCTGAAGTACGCGATCATCACCCGCCCTGATGCCGTGCCCGAGACCACGCGTCGGGAGCTCGCGCCGATTGTCGGCAAGTATCTGAACGCTCGTTGAGCCATCTCCATTCGAGGATCCGTCACCAGGCATGGACATCGTCGTCACCGGCTCGATCGCTTTCGACTACCTCATGTCGTTTCCGGGGAAGTTCACCGAACACTTCCTGCCCGAGCACATGTCGCGGGTCAGCCTCAGCTTTCTCGTGGACACGATGGACAAGCGCCGCGGTGGATGCGCACCGAACATCGCCTACACGCTGGCGCTGCTCGGCGAGAAGCCGCGTCTGATGGCCACGGCGGGACAGGATTTCGACGAGTATCGCCGGTGGCTCGAGGCCGCGGGGGTGGATACGTCGCTCGTCCGCGAGGTTCCAGGAAAGTTCACGGCCTCGTTCTTCTGCAGCACCGACGTCGAGAGCAATCAGATTGCGTCGTTCTACACCGGTGCGATGGCCAATGCCGGCGAGTTGTCGTTCCGCACGGTCGAGAACTGCGGGCTCGCGATTGTGTCGCCGAACGACCCCGGAGCGATGCTCCAGTACGCAGAGGAGTGCCGTGCGCTCGGCGTGCCCTACATCTGGGATCCCGGTCAACAGTGCGCGCGGATGTCGGGCGACGAGTTGGCCGACGGCCTCAGCGGCGCGACCATCGTCATCTGCAACGATTACGAATTCGAGCTGATTCGGCAGAAGACCGGATTGGACGAGCAGGCAGTCCTCGAGCGTACGAAAGCGCTGGTCATCACTCGCGGTGAGCACGGGTGCACGATTCATGAGGAGCGCGGGAAGACCGATGTGCCCGCTGTTCCGCCGCATCGCATCGTCGATCCGACCGGCGTGGGTGATGCCTTTCGCGGCGGGTTCATGAAGGGCGTCGCGAGAGGCGCGGACTACGAGACGAGTGCGAGACTCGGCAGCGTCGCCGCGACCTACGCGCTCGAGCATCTCGGAGGGCAGAGTCACGCCTACACCTGGCCCGAATTCCGGGACCGCTACGAGGCCTATTTCGGGCTGCCTCAGGGACTGTGACCGCCCGGACGGCGCAGTCGTGTTGCTGACAACCGCTCGACACCGGTCTTCGCCCCGCGACACAATGTGCGCATGGCTCGATGGGCTGCAGCCGTGCTGACCGCGGCCGCCCTCCTCTGGGTTGCCGCGATCTTCGTGGCACCGATGCTCCTCGCGCACGGACCGACGTTCGTCGTGCTGCTCGTCTACCAGGCCGGCTCGCTCGTCTGCCATCAGCTTCCCGATCGATCGTTCCATTTCGCCGGTGTCCAGATGCCGGTGTGCGCGCGGTGCACAGGCCTGTACGTGTCCGGCGCCATCGGCGCCTGTGCCGGCTCGATCGGATTGCCCGCGGGCGCTCGCCCTCTCAGATGGTGGCTCGCGATTGCGGCGCTCCCGACGTTGTTCAGCGTTGCGGCGGAGTGGGCGGGGCTCGTGCATCCGTCCGGATTGTCACGAGCAGTCCTCGGCCTTCCGCTTGGCGGATTCGCCGGCTGGTGGTTCGTGCATGCGTTGAGAACCCAGGCGACCGGACCACGGCCCCTCGCGCAGATGCGATATCATGCCTGAAAGGTATGGCAACGAAATCGACCACGGTCGCGCGCGCGCGGGCCGCCGCTGAACCCGGAACGCTCGTGCTGCTGTGTCTCGCCGCGTGGGCGATTCCCGGCGCCGGTCATTTCTGGCTCGGACGCAGGCAGAAGGCGGTGGTGTTCTTCCTCGCGCTGAGCGTGATGTTCGTCGTCGGACTACTTCTGCAGGGCCGCATCTTTCCCTTCGATCTGTCTGAACCCCTCGTCGCGCTCGCCGCGGTCGCCGACCTGGGCATGGGCGTTCCCTGGGCACTTGCGAGGATGGCGGGTCAGGGCGCGGGCCTGGTGACGGCCGTGACCTACGAGTACGGCAACACGTTTCTGATCGTGTCGGGCCTGCTGAACTTTCTCGTCATTCTCGATGCATTCGACGTCGCGATGGGGCGCAAGTGACCAGCCATCTCCTCCTCATGATCGTGTTCGCGTTTCTCGTGTCGCTGGTGTTCGCCGTCCTCCTGCGCGACGAGCCGCGTGAGCAGATGCGGACGGGTGTCATGATGTTCGGCGCCTTCGTCATCGCGGCCCTGGCGATGGGCTGGCTGATGTACCCGCTGCCGCTCTGACCGAGCGGTCGTGAGCTTCCTCTGGCTCTGGGCGCCCGTCGTCGTTCAGATGGCGCTCATTTTCGGTGCCTCCTCGCTCTCCGATCCGGGACCCCTTCCGGCGCAGGTCTCCGACAAGACGGCCCATTTCGCAGCCTACGCGGTTCTCGGGTTGCTGGTGATTCGTGCGCTCGCGGGTGGCCGGGCCGAAGGCGTCACGTGGAAACGCGCGCTGCTGGCCGTCGTGTTGACGGCACTCTACGGCGCGTCGGACGAGTTCCATCAACGATTCACGCCCGGACGCACGCCGGATCTGCTCGACCTCCGGGCGGATGCATTCGGCGCCTGCGTCGGGGTTGCGGTCGGATACGTCGCGCGGCTGTACCGTCGCATCTGGCCGCGCGTGCGATCTGCGCCGCCCGAGTAGGACACGCCGGCACTCGTGCGGTCTGATCGGCTCAGCCCTCGCGGTATACTGCGAAACGCGGGCTTGCACACCGGACCATTCGACTATGTCTTCGCACAGACTGGACAACCTGCAGCATCTGATCGTCGAGCGCGACGGCGCAATCGCGGTCATCACCGTGAACCGCCCGAAGGTGCTCAACGCGCTGAACTCCGAGACACTCGACGAGCTGCGCCGCACGATGCTGGCGCTGAAGCACGATGACGGCGTCCGCGCGATCGTCGTGACGGGCGCGGGGGAGAAGTCGTTCATCGCCGGCGCCGACATCAACGAGCTCGCTGTCCAGAGCCCGACGACGGGACGTGACCACGCGATGCGGGGACAGCATGTGCTCGACTTGATTGAGAACCTGGGAAAGCCGGTCATTGCGGCCATCAACGGTTACGCGCTCGGCGGTGGCTGCGAGCTGGCGATGGCTTGTACCCTCCGCATTGCCGCCGACACCGCCAAACTGGGACAGCCGGAGATCAACCTCGGCATCATCCCCGGATATGCCGGCACGCAGCGCCTTTCGAGGTTGATAGGCGCCGGCCGTGCGCTGGAGTTGCTCCTGACGGGCGATCAGATTACGGCGCAGGAAGCGCACCGTCTCGGGCTGGTCAATCGCGTCGTGCCTGCCGCGGAGGTCCTATCAGAAGCGAAGCAGCTGGCCGCTTCTCTCTCCACGAAAGCGCCGGTGGCCATGAAGTACATCATCGATGCCGTCCACAAGGGCCTTCAGATGGGGTTCGGCGACGCGCAGGTCTTCGAGGCCACGCTCTTCGGTCTTGTCGCCAGCACCGACGACATGCGTGAGGGCACCCGCGCGTTTCTCGAGAAGCGCAAACCCGAGTTCAAGGGAAAATAAGATCGTGCGCCAGAAGGAAGAAAAGACCGCGCCCGCGGGCAGCGCTGCGGGCTTACGGTTTGCGCTCGTGGTGTCGGGGTTCAACCACGAGATTACCGACAGGCTTGCATCAGGCGCCCGGGGTGCGCTGACAGCAGCCGGTGCAGCCGCGGGTGATGTCGATCAGATCTCCGTGCCCGGCGCATTCGAGCTGCCGCAGGCGGCGCGTGCAATCGCCGAGACCGGACGCTTCGATGCCGTCGTCTGTCTTGGCTGCGTGATCCGGGGAGCGACGCCGCACTTCGAATACATCTCGGCGGCGGTTGCGCAGGCGATTCAGGATGCCGCCGGTGAGACTGGCGTGCCGATCGCGTTCGGCGTACTGACCACCGACAACTGGGAGCAGGCTCAGGAGCGCGCCGGCGACGGCAAGGACAACAAGGGCTGGGAAGCGGCGTCGGCAGCCATCGAGATGGCGGCGCTCTTCCGGCGGCTGCGAGCGGGTGAGCGGCGGTGAGCCGGGTGGAGACGTCCGGCCGTCGGCGTGCGCGCGAGGCCGCCCTGCAGATGCTGTATCAGGCCGAGGTCGGCCGGTCGAGTGCCGGCGACGCGATGGCGACCTACTGGCCCGCTCGCGACCCCGAGGAAGCGGTGCCGGAAGCGACACGCGAATTCGCCAACCGACTGGTTGGCGGAACGCTGGCGCAGCTGGGGGACATCGATGCCCGTCTCTCCGCGCATGCCCGGAACTGGCGCGTCGAGAGGATGGCCGTCATCGATCGGCTCGTCCTGCGGCTCGCGGTGTACGAGCTGCTCGCGTCGCCCGAGACGCCCGCAAAGGTCATCATCAACGAAGCCATCGAGCTGGCCAGGACGTTCAGCGGCGACGAGGCCGTCGCGTTCGTCAACGGAGTACTCGACGCCGTCCGCAAGGATCTCGGGCGCGACTGAGAGTCCTGATTCGATTCCATGTCCGACGATCTGTTCAAGCAGCGACGCGCGAATTTCGAGGAGCTCAAGCGCCTGGGTGTCGATCCGTACCCGCATGCGTTCGAACGCACGCACACGGTCGGCGATCTCGTGGCGCAGTTCAGCGGCAAGACGGCAGCCGAGCTCGAAAGCGAAAAGGTCCGAACGACGACCGCCGGTCGCATTCTCGCGATCCGGAGCTTCGGGAAGGCAAACTTCCTGGCGGTCTCGGACGGCCACGCGCGCATCCAGATCTACGTCCGTCAGGACGCGCTGCCCGAACGCGACTTCTCGATCTTCAAGTTGCTCGACTTCGGCGATTTCATCGGCGTCGAGGGACACCTGTTCCGCACCAAAACGAACGAGCTGACGATCTGGGCCTCGCGGCTCGAGTTCCTCGCCAAGTGCTTCATTCCGCTGCCGGAGAAGTGGCACGGGCTGAGCGACGTGGAAATCCGCTACCGTCAGCGATACCTCGATCTCATCGTCAACCCCGACTCGCGACGGGTGTTCGAAGTCAGGAGCCGCGTACTCGCGGCGCTCAGATCCTTTCTGAACGGACGAGGCTATCTCGAAGTTGAGACGCCGATGATGCAGCCCATCGCCGGAGGCGCGCTGGCGCGTCCATTCGTGACGCACCACAATGCCCTCGACATGCAGCTGTACTTGCGCATAGCCCCGGAGTTGTACCTGAAGAGACTGACCGTCGGCGGGATCGAGCGCGTCTACGAGATCAATCGCAATTTCCGCAACGAGGGAATTTCCACGCAGCACAATCCCGAATTCACGATGCTCGAGTTCTACCAGACCTACAGCGACTACCGCGACCTGATGGTGATGACCGAGGAGATGCTGTCGAGTGTGGCGCGCGAGGCGATCGGAACCGATCAGATCCGATTCAATGGTCAGGACATCTCGCTGGCGCCGCCCTACCGGCGCGTGTCTCTCCGCGAGGGCGCGCGCGAAGCGGCGGCGCGACGCACCGGCGAGCCGGTGACCGATGCCGATCTGCGACGGAAGGATTCGGTCGGCGCGCTGGCGCGGCGGCTGCACATCGAGATCCAACCGAGCTGGGGCGCCGGGAGGATCACCACCGAGATCTTCGAACGATTGAATCAGGATGACCTGATCCAGCCGACGTTCGTCTACGATTTTCCAACGGAAGTGTCGCCGTTGTCGAAGCAGAAGCCGGACGATCCGGACACGGTCGAGCGGTTCGAGCTGTACGTCGGCGGCTTCGAGGTTGCGAACGCGTTCAGTGAGCTCAACGATCCGGCGGAACAACGTCGGCGGTTCGAGGCGCAGCTGACCGATCGGGCCGCAGGCAATCTCGAAGCCCATCAGATGGACGAGGACTACATCCGCGCGCTCGAGTACAGCCTGCCGCCGACCGCCGGCGAGGGTGTTGGCGTCGATCGGCTGGTGATGCTGCTGACCGACAGCCCCTCGATTCGCGACGTCATCCTCTTCCCGCTCATGCGCAAAGAAGAAAGAAAGTAAGACTGCCTTCTATGTCTTTCGAGCTCTTCGTCGCGATTCGCTACCTGATGGCGCGGCGCAAACAGGCGTTCATCTCGCTCATCTCGTTCATCTCGGTCGTGGGCGTCGCCGTCGGCGTCATGGCGCTGCTCATCGCGCTCGCGCTCATGACCGGGCTGCAGAGCGAGCTGCGCGACCGGCTCGTCGGATCGACGGCGCACGTTTACGTCTGGAAGGTCGGCGGGATCGACGATCCGGATCGCGACCTCAAGCGGTTGCGTGAGATGCCCGAGGTTGCCGGCGCCGCGCCGGTCGTGCTCGGTCAAGGTCTCGTGGCCAGCGCGGGAACGACCGCGCCGATCATGGTCAAAGGCATTCTTCCCGAGCTCGAGGCCGGCGTGACGGACATCGGCCACTCGATCAAGACGGGCGCGCTGAAGGACATCGCACCCCGGGACGATGGTCCCGCCGGAATCGTCCTCGGCAAGGATCTCGCGACGAAGCTGAGCGTCAACGTCGGCGAACGGGTGCAGGTTTTCACGGCGGAGGGTGGGACGCTCTCGCCGCTCGGGATGATGCCGAAATACCGATCCTTCACGGTTGTCGGCATCTTCAGCATGGGCCTCTACGAGTTCGACTCGGGCTACGGGTTCATCCACCTCTCGGCCGCCGAGCGCCTGTTCGACAAGACCAAGCCGGAGTTGATCGAGCTGAGGGTCAACGATCTGTTCAAGGCGCGTGGCGTGGCCGACAGCATTCGCGAGTCGTTCGGATCGGATTACATCGCGCAGGATTGGGCCGACATGAATCAGCCGCTCTTTCGAGCCCTGTGGCTCGAGAAGATGGCGATCTCGATCACCATCGGCCTCATCGTCATGGTCGCGGCGCTCAACATCGTCGCCTCCCTCATTCTCCTGGTGATGGAGAAGAGCCGTGATATCGCCATCCTCAAGACAATGGGGAGCTCGGCGAAGAGCATTCGGAGGATTTTCGTCCTTCAGGGCGTGATCATCGGGGTCGTCGGGACAGTGGCCGGCGCGATCGGTGGCCTCACGATCATCTACGTCCTCGATCGGTTCAAGCTGATTCGCGTGCCGATGGACGTCTATCAGATTGCGTACGTGCCGTTCAAACTCGAGGCGTTCGATGCACTGGTCGTCATCGCGGCGGCGGTCGTCATCTGTCTGGTTGCGACGATCTATCCATCCCGTCAGGCCTCGAAGCTGGATCCTGCACAAGCGCTCCGCTATCAGTAGCTCCGAGACATGCCGTTCATCGAAGTCGCGGACCTGACGAAGAGTTATCCCGTCGGGGGCAGCCGTTTGAGCGTGCTCAGAGATCTGAATCTCGGGCTCGAGCGGGGAGAGATGGTCGCGATCGTCGGCGCCTCGGGCGTGGGTAAGAGCACGTTGTTGCACGTCCTCGGTGGGCTCGACTCGATCGATGAGGGTCGCGTGCGGGTCGGGGATGCGGACCTGCGGGCCTTATCCGACGCGGATCTGGTCGCGTTCCGCAATCGGCACGTCGGCTTCGTCTTTCAGTTTCATCATTTGCTCCCGGAGTTCACGGCGCTCGAAAACGCGGAGATGCCGATGCGGATCGCCCGGCGGGCACCTGCCGAGCGGCGGGAGCGTGCGACCGCGCTCTTGACGCGCGTCGGTCTTGGCGAACGCCTCGAGCACAAACCGGGAATGCTTTCAGGCGGCGAACAACAGCGCGTCGCGATTGCCCGGGCGCTGGTCATGGCGCCGACGCTGCTCCTGGCGGATGAGCCCACCGGCGATCTCGACGAGCACACCGCCGATACGCTGCACGAGCTGCTGCGCGAGATGCATCGCGAGCGCGGGTTGACGTCGATCATCGCGACGCACAACCCGCGTCTGGCGTCCGCGTGCGATCGCGTGCTCCGTCTTGCGGATGGCCGACTGAACCCGGCGTAGCGTCATGACGGGCGTTGGCGTTTGTCCGCTTCATAGATGTGAAAAGACAAGCGGCTGTCGCCCGGATCATTACGGAAGACTCGACATTCACCGCATCAACGCCTCGCGGACCAGCGCCGGCGGCATGCTCCCGATTTGCAGCAGCCGCTCGTGGAAGTCGCGCAGCGTGAAGCGCGCACCGACCTTCGCGCGATACTCATCGCGCATCCTGAGAATCTCAGACATCCCCATGAAGTAGCCGATGAAGTATCCCGGTCGAGCCAGCGCCGAGTCGACTTCCGCTTCAGCCGCCCAGCGGAGGAACCCGACACGATCGGTCATCAGCGTTACCGCGTCCTCACGCGTCATGCGTCCCGACTGCAAGCCGCAGTCGTAGATGACCCGCGCGTTGCGCCAGAGTCGCAGTTGCAGTTGTCGCAGGTGGATCCGCTCGTCGGGCAGGAACCCGGTCTCCTGCATCAACTGCTCGTTGTAGAGACCCCATCCCTCGCTGAACATCGGTGTGCTCGTTGCGCGCCGGAGCTTCCGCGGGTTGTGCATCTGATAGAGGATCTGCACGTGATGTCCGCCGTAGGTCTCGTGCGGTGCGGTCACCAGGATGACGCCCCAATCGTGCTCGAGCAGGTAGTCACGCTGTTTGCCGGCGTCCCATGAGGCGTCGAACGGGTTTATTTGCCATTCGCCGAGGAGCGTGCCGTCAGCCGCCGCCGGTCGGCTCGAGGCGCCTGAGAAGTTGCCGTAGTAGGGGTTGTTGCCAGGCGTCGGCTTGCGCGGAACCACCGTGACTCGCTCGGGCCAGGGAATCGGCATCAGATCTTTCGAGATGATATGCGCCCTCGCTTTGTCGACCACTTCCTGATGCGCCGGGATCATCCGTTCAGGCTCAGGATGGTCGCGTTTCACCTCGTCGGCAATCTGCAGCCACGTCTTCTTCGCATCGATCTTCTTCGCGAGCGCTTCGAGATCCGCGACCGTCGCGTCGAACTGCTGCCACGCGTAGGTCCAGAGACTCTCGGCGTCGTATGGCAGGAGGTACTGCTGGCGGAGGAGGGTGGTGTAGTCGGCCGCACCCATCGGCGCAGGCACGCCGGTCGTTCTGGCCCGCGACAGCTTGCGGCCGACGAGAATCGTTTCGGCGAAGCGGCGGTCGATGTTCTCGTCAGGCGACAGCCGGCCGGCATCGAGCGCGCGAAGCCGCGCGAGTAAGTCGTCGACAGCCGGCGGAGTCGTGCCGGTGTTCGGCGCGTTTCCGCGTCCGCCGCCGGTCAACAGCGCTTCGATGATGGCCTCGAGCTCGGATGACGGCGAAGGCTGACTGGCGGCCGCGACGGTGGCGAGTGCGGCCAGTACCGGCAGTGTCGCGCTTTTGAGAAACCTCACGAGGCTCATTGTCGGACTCCGGCGTGATCTTGAGCGGCGACGGCGCTGACACGCCGCCGGGAAGTATAGCCATTCCGTCAGTGGCGTTCGGCGTGGACGCGCGACAGCTATACTCGCCCGATGACGAGACAGAACATCTCGAGCGGAACGAAATGGGAACCGATCGTCGGCTACTCCCGCGCGGTCCGCGTCGGCGCGACGGTGCACGTTTCAGGTACGACGGCGACCGATGACGACGGGGAGATCGTCGGAAAGGGAGACGCCCACGCGCAGACCTTACAGGCGTTGAAGAACATCAGCCGCGCGCTGGAGAAAGCCGGCGCCGCCCTCGAGCACGTCGTGCGCACGCGCATCTACGTCACGAACATCGCTCGCGACTGGGAGGCCGTCGGCCAGGCCCACGGTTCGGTCTTCAGCGCCATCCGTCCGGCCACGTCAATGGTGGAAGTCAGCCGCCTGATCGATCCCGAGATGCTCGTGGAGATCGAGGCTGAAGCTCTCCTTGCGGATGGCAAATGGTAAAGGGTAAATGGTAAATGGGATGGTAAATGGTTTTGCCATTTGCCATTTGCCATTTGCCATTTGCCATTTGCCATTTGCCATTTGCCATTTGCCATTTGCCATTTGCCATTCGCCATTCCTATCCCCACCGCGGCTGCTCGTCAGGATTGATCCCGAGCGTCAGCTTGCCCAGGAGCTCGTGTGAGAGCAGCGCGTTGGCGGGATGGAACCGTCCCGCCCGGCAGTCGCGGAACAAGCGTTCGAGCTCGCTCTTCTTGAACATCCCAAAACCGCCAGAGAGATCGAGCGCGCGATCGACGATACGCCACGCTGCCTCGACGGCGTTGTACTTTGCCGACACGATCTTGATCGGCCAGGACATGCCATGGTCGACACCCTCGGACCAATCGCGCGCGACGGCCTCGAGCTGCGGCCCGATCGATTCGAGGTCGAGCGTGATCTGTGCGATACCGTGCTGGATCCCCGGGTGGTAGGCCATCGACCGGGTCAGCCCCAGCGAGCTCTTTGATTTGACCAGTTCGACGATCAGATCGCGTACCCGGGTGGCCAGACCGTAGTAGACGTTGCCGAAGTTCGTGAGCGCCCACGCGAAGATGCCGAGCACGAACTGATCGATCCCGCCGGCGCCAGCGGGGACGACACGCGCCACGTACTTGTCCGGCACGAAGACCCGATCGAGGACCGTGTCGTCGCTTCGCGTCGCGCGCATGCCGAGCACGTCCCAGGTTTCTCGGATCGAGAGCCCTTCCGTGTTCCGGGGAATGAACGCGTGCACGATCTTGGGTGCCGAGGGCGTGCTCGCGTCCATCGCATGCACGCCGAGGCGTGTCCACACTGGTGTCAGGCTGCCAAACGACTTGCGTCCGGTGATCCGCCACCCGCCGTCCACGCGTTCCGCATTTGACGTTGAGAGCAACAGCGGAAGGTCGTTGCCAGGCTCGGCGTGGCCTGCCGCGAACACTTCTCCTGACGCGGCCTCCGTCAGCATCCACTCGAGCGACCGGTCGCCGGAACGCCACAGATCGGCGGCGATGCCGATCCAGTAGTTGTGCATGTTCGTGCCGAGCGCGGTTGGCGGGGCATACATCGCAACGCGGCGGGTTTCGCGCGCGACGTCGGCCAGCGTGAAGCCCAGGCCACCGAACTCGCGGGGGACTGCCATCTTCAGGTAGCCCGCCGAGCGGAGGTCGTCGAAGTCCTCCTGGAAAAATCGATTGTCACGGTCGTAGGCCGCCGCACGTGTGCGGAACGCGTCCAGCATAGCGTCGGGAACGAGACCGGCCGATGAAACAGGCATGGGTGTCTGCTCCTGAGAAGCGTGAAGAAATTGCCGACGAAGGCTACAGCGGCCTCGGCGGCGGTGTCCAGATGCCGGGTTCGGTCATGTCAAAGCCGGGTTCGGTCATGCGGTCACCTTGCGAGGAGATCCGGCGTCCTACCGTACCAAAGGTTCAGGACGACGGCGTTCTCCCGGTTCGGTTGATTGATCGGATAGGAGAGTGGTCGGCGAACGACGTCGATGGGTGTCATTCTTACATCGAGAAGCCCGTCTCACGCCCGCAAGCGTGCGACTAAATGCCGTAGGGAGCCTCACTTAGCCGCAAAAACACGTTGGCCCGATGAGGGCTTTGCCGTATAATGTTGGCAGGGGAAGTCCCACACTTTTCTATAGGTTACCCGGATGTTCGAACGTTACACGGAACGTGCCCGACGCGTGCTGTTCTTTGCGCGATACGAGGCCAGCCAACTGGGCAGCATCTCGATCGAGACCGAGCATTTGTTGTTGGGATTGATTCGGGAGGGCAAGGGGCTGACCAGCCGCATCTTCGCGCGGTCTCACCTCTCGCTCGAAAGCATCCGCAAGGAGATCGAGGGCCGGACCGTCTTTCGTGAGAAGGTCTCGACCTCGGTCGAGATTCCCTTCAGCGCTGAAACGAAGCGCGTGCTCCAGTACGCGGCCGAAGAGGCCGATCGCCTCCTGCACAATTACATCGGCACGGAACACCTGCTGCTCGGGATCCTGCGTGAGGAACGCTCGGTTGCGGCGACGATCCTGATGGAAAAGGGGATGCGCCTCAACACGGTCCGCGAGGACATCGTCGCCCTGCTCAATGAGAAGACCACGCTGACGCGCGTGAAGGAGACGCCGCTCCTGGCCGAGTTCTCGAGGGACTTGACCGAAGCGGCCATGAAAAACCAGCTCGATCCGCTGGTGGGACGGCACATCGAGCTGGAGCGTGTCCAACAAGTACTCTGCCGGCGGACGAAGAACAACGCCGTGCTCATCGGCGAGCCGGGCGTCGGCAAGACGGCCATCGTCGAGGGGCTCGCGCAGAAGATCGTCTACGGTGACGTCCCGCACTTTCTGGCGGACAAGCGCATTCTGGCGCTGGATATTTCGCTCATCGTGGCGGGGACGAAGTACCGCGGTCAGTTCGAAGAGCGCCTCAAGGCGATCATGAAGGAGCTGACCGAGAACCCGAACATCATCGTCTTCATCGACGAGCTCCACACGCTCGTGGGCGCGGGCTCCGCCGAAGGATCGCTCGATGCGGCGAACATCCTGAAACCGGCGCTCTCACGCGGCGAAATCCGCTGTATCGGCGCGACGACGCCGGCCGAGTACCGGAAGTACATCGAGAAGGATCGCTCGCTCGAGCGGCGGTTTCAGGCGATCAAAGTCGATCCGCCGACGGAGCGCGAGACGATCGAGGTTTTGCTCGGGGTCAAGGATCGCTACGAGGCGTTCCACCACGTCGAGTACACGCCCGACGCGATCGAAGCGGCGGTTTATCAGTCGAACCGTTACATCACCGATCGGTTCCTGCCCGACAAGGCGATCGATCTCGTGGACGAAGCGGGTGCGCGTGCCAAGCTACGCGAGGCCGGCTACAGCGAAGAGTTCGGCGAGATCAACCGGAGCATTCGCGTTGCGGTCGAACAGATGGAGACCGCGGTCTCGGAAAAGAACTTCGAGAAAGCCCAGTTCTACCGCGAGCAGGAAGTGCAGGCCCGCGAAAACCTGCAGTTCGTGCGCGAGAAGTTCGACGTCAAGTCGAGCGCGCGCCGCGTCGTCGTCGGCAAGGCCGAGATCGATGAGGTCGTGTCGAAGTGGACCGGCGTGCCGCTGACCTCGATCAACCAGGATGAAGGGGACAAGCTCCTGCGGATGGAAGAAGAGCTGCACAAACGCGTGATTTCGCAGGAGAAGGCGATCTCCGCGCTCGCGCGCGCCATCCGCCGGTCACGGGCTGGGCTGAAGTCGCCGAACCGGCCCGTCGGCAGTTTCGTGTTTCTCGGACCGACCGGCGTCGGAAAGACCGAACTGGCGCGCGCGCTGGCGAACTTCCTGTTCGGTAGCGATCACGCCCTCATCCGCTTCGACATGTCCGAGTACATGGAGAAGCACTCGGTCTCGAAGTTGATTGGTTCGCCGCCCGGATATGTCGGTCACGAAGAGGGCGGGCAGTTGACCGAGAAGGTCAAGCGCAATCCCTACTCGGTCATCCTCCTCGACGAAATCGAGAAGGCACACCCCGATCTGTTCAACATCCTGTTGCAGGTGTTCGAAGACGGTCACCTGACCGACGGCCTTGGCAACCGGGTGAACTTCAAGAACACGATCATCATCATGACGTCCAACATCGGCGCCCGCTTCATCCAGAAGAAGGCGTCGCTCGGGTTCCAGTCGACCGACACCGGGATGATCAACCGGAGCGTCACCGACATGGTGCTTGGGGAGGTGCGGAAGACCTTCAATCCGGAGTTCATCAACCGCATCGACGAGATCATCGTCTTCGACGCGCTGTCCGATGATGACCTCCGGACCATCACGCGGCTGCTCGTCAAGCAGCTCAACGACAACCTGGTCGATCGCAAGATCCGCCTCGATCTGGCTCCCGAAGTCGTGGACTGGATCATCGAGCAGACGTGCAAGGACCGCTCGTACGGAGCGAGGCCGCTCAGGCGCGCCATCCAGCGCTATATCGAAGACCCGCTGTCCGAGGAGCTCATCCGGGGCCACTTGCGGGACGGGGACATCGAGGTCTATCTCGACGCCGGCACGCTGGCCTACCGACCGGCAGGGCAGATCGTCGCCGGCCGACGGTTGGCCTGACCCGCCTCCGCCGCAGCGCCACCAGTATGCCGCTGCGGTCCGGGCGTGGCAGCGGCAAGGCCGGCAGGTGGCCTTGGACGTCTAAAATCCAGTAAACTCATGGCTTGGCCTCACCCGGGCGGTTCCGCCCGGGTAGGGCCGCGTGAAACACAGGCCAAACGATCAGCGGCGGAAGACACGCTATCCCGTCTCCTCCGCGCTGCTGCCGTGGCCACCCCAATCCATTTCGCTATGCGTGTTTTGTTCGCACTGCTCGTGGCCGTGATCGCGGCAGCAGGGACCAGCGCCCAGACGCCGCCCGGCCAGCAGCAGCCTGTCGCGCAGCTGCCACCGCCGGCGCAGACCCCGCAGGCACCGGGCCCCGAAGAGGTCCTACGCCTCCCCGCGACCGTCTGCAACCAGCAGGTGCCCGAACCGACCAAGCAACCTCCACCCGGATCCCCGACGATTCTCTACGGCTTCATGCTCTGTTTCGAGAAACAGGGCGGCTTCCCGGTCATCGAGGCGAATACCTATCTGTATTACATCCAGATCCGGCCGAGTGACTCGCGCGTCGACCGCTGGATCCCGTACGACGATTCGACGGAGCAGACGCTCCTCGGCGACTTCAAGCGGCTCTGGGCGACGAACTTCCTGGATGACCTCGCGATCGACGTGCGCGATGTGCAGTACGCGAACGGTGTGAAAGGCAAGCTGGTGATCTTCAACATGGAAGAACGCCAGCGCGTCAAGATCGTCGACTACGTCGGCACGAAGAAAGTCGATCAATCGAAGATCGAGGAGAAACTGAAGGACGCCGGTATTCAGATCCGGCTGGACTCCTTCATCGATCCGGGACTGCTGCGCCGTGTCGCCGGCATCGTCCGCGACGTGTACGCGTCGCAGGGCTATCAGTTCGCCGAGGTGAAGCCCGAGGTCAAAGAAGTCTCGGGCGGCCCGAAGCTCGTGCACGTGACCTTCCACATTGAAGAGGGTCCGAAGGTCAAGATTCGGGAAGTGGACTTCGTCGGCAACAAGGCCGCGAGCGACAGCACGCTCGGCCGGAAGATGAAAGAGAACAAGGGGCGCGGCATCTTCTCGTTCGTTACCGGCGGCGGCACCTACAAAGAAGACAAGTTCGAAGAGGACGCGCAAAACGTCATCGACTACTACCGCGATCGCGGCTACATCCGCGCGCAGGTCGGTCAACCGGAACTGAAGATTCTCGAGGACTCGAAGGACAAGGAAGTCCGCTGGGTCCAGCTGCGCATCCCGGTCACCGAAGGGCAGAAGTACAGGATCGGCAAGTTCGATTTCGACGGCAACAAGGTCGTGAACTCGGATGCGCTGCGGCCGCTCTTCAAGCTCGAGCCGGGCGAGACCTACAGCCAGAAAAAAATCAAGAAGGGGATCGACAAGGTCCAGGAAGTCTACGGTGCGGGCGGCTACTACGAGTTCACGGCATATCCGGATTTGAAACCGCGTGACGACACCGGGCAGAACCCGTCCGGCGCGAACGGTCCCGAGGGGGACGGTGACGGCGCCAGCGGCCCGCCCAAGCCGGAGGCCGCCAAGCCGGCAGCCAAGCCCCAACCCGCACCGCCAGAAAAGAAAGGGCAGCCGGTCGTCGACGTGACGATGCGGATTCAGGAAGGCAAGCAGTACTTCGTCAACCGCATCACGTTCGTGGGCAACACCACCACGCGCGACAACGTCATTCGCCGCGAGATGCGCCTGGTCGAAGCGGGTGTCTTCAATACTGAGGCGCTCAAATACAGCATCAAGCGTCTGAATCAGCTCGGCTACTTCAAGGCACTCGAAGGCAAGGCGATCGACGTGCAGAAGACGCCGGGAGTCGACAACAAGGTCGACGTTCAGCTGAAGCTCGAGGAGCAGAACCGCAACCAGCTCACGTTCGGTGCCGGCGTCTCGCAGTTCGACGGCTTCTTCGGTCAGCTGTCGTTCCAGACGTCGAACTTCCTCGGGCGCGGCGAGACGTTCACGGTCTCGGCGCAGCAGGGCGATCGCGCGAAGAACTATCAGGTCGCGTTCACCGAGCCGTTCCTGTTCGATCGGCCGATCACGGCCGGTGTCGATCTCTTCATCCGTGAGATCGACTACATCAACCAGTTCACCCAGGCCTCCACGGGCGGCAACATCGTCTACGGCTTCCAGGTCGCGCCGTACGCCCGGATGTTCGTGAACTACAGCCTGGAAAACGTCAAGGTCAAGGACCTGAATCCGCTGTACCTCAGCCCCGCGGTTCGCGCCGGCAATCCGTTCCTCGAGGACGCGCTCCTCATCGGGCAGGGGCAGCACCGCACGATCAGCAAGATCGGTCCGAGCTTCGTCTACAACACGGTGGACAGCCCGATCTTCCCGACCAGCGGCAAACGCTACACCCTCTCGCTCGACGTTGCCGGGCTCGGCGGCAACACCAACTTCTGGAACCCGCGCGCGGAAGCGGTCTGGTACAAGCCGCTGAACCGGCGAACCTCGCTCGGGTTCCGCGCCCAGGCCGAGTACATCAGCCCGTACGGCAGCACGATCGTCCTGCCGATTTACGAGCGGTTGTTCCTCGGCGGCGAGTACAGCATCCGCGGTTTCGACATCCGCAGCGTCGGCCCCCGCGACCCGGCAACGGGTCTCGTGCTCGGGGGGAACAAGAGCCTGCTGTTCAACGGCGAATACCTGATCAACATTGCCGGTCCGGTCCGTCTGGTGCTCTTCTTCGATGCCGGCCAGGTGCGGCCGCGCGGCCAGAGCTTCGGGTGGAAGGAACCGATCGTCCAGCAGACCTTCCCTGGCGCTCTCAGTCCGGTACCGGGTGATGTGTTCGGTGTGTCGAATCCCTTCCTGAGCGAGTTCGATCCCGAGCTCGTGGTGGTCGGCGATCGGAGCGCCTTCAAGACGTCCACCGGTGCGGAAATCCGGTTCTTCATGCCGGTGCTGAACGTGCCGTTCCGGTTGATTTTCGCGATGAACCCGTCGCGCGGCGGTGTGCTCGACAACAACCTGCAGCCGGAAAAGAAGTGGAAGTTCCGGTTCGCGGTGGGCTCGACGTTCTGAGAACCGTCGACCGGCAGAGTTGCGATATTGTAGGCCCGAGCTCCAGCTCAGGCGTGTCCAGCCGGCCCCCCGAAGGGTTGGCTCGGGCGCTTCTGGCCGAGGCCGGGCCTGCGTGTGTCAAAGGGCGTTGTTTTTTCTCAGTTGAAAGGGACTTTCTACATGCGAGTGTTCAAGACGACGATGATCTTCGGGGTCGTGGGCCTGTTGCTGACGTCCGGCCGCGCGCTGGCGCAGACGCCGCCCCCCCAGCAGCAGCCACCGCAGCAGCAGACGCCACAGCAGAAGCCGCCCGCGACACCTCCGGCGGCGCAGCAGCCCGCTCCCACGCCGCAGCCGCCCAAGCCGTTTCCGGAGGGCGCGAAGATCGCCTACGTGAACATCCAGGCTATCGCGTCGAACTCGGTCGAAGGAAAGGCCGCCAGCGCGAGGCTCGATGAGCTCCGCAAGAAGAAGACCGCGGAGCTCGGTGAGAAGAACAAACAGCTCCAGGCATTGCAGACGAAGCTGCAGCAGGGCGGGCAGGTCCTGAACGAAACCGCGCGGGGTCAGCTCGAGAAGGACATCGAGAAGTTGAACCGTGACATCCAGTTCTTTCAGCAGGACGCCAACACCGAGCTGCAGGAAATGCAGAACCAGCTGCAGGCCGACTTCCAGGAGAAGCTGAACCCGATCCTCGAGCAGGTCGGGACCGAGAAGGGTCTGCACATGCTCCTCGACATCCAGGGCTCAGGCGCCGTCTGGGCGAACACCGGTCTCGATCTGACGTCGGAAGTGATCAAGCGTTTCGACGCCAAGACCGGGGCCAAGAAGTAGTGGTTCTACGGGTTCTAGGTTCTAGGTTCTAGGGTTCTCCAGGTTCTACGTTCTGGCGTGCCTCCGAAGTTCGGGCGACCTCGAACGTTGTGAAGCTCGAGAACCCTAGAACCGGTAGAACCTCTAGAACCTCTCTAGAACGCTCGAACCCTAGACCAGAACCCTGGAACCCGACCCCGCGCGCCCTGTAAACTATTCCTCCCGTGTCCATTCACATTCCCCAGGCCATCGATCGGCTCTGTTATCGCTATCCGTCCGCGCTCGTCGATGCGGTCACCGAGCACGAACCCGGGCGTCGCCTCGTGGCCGTCAAGAACGTGACCGTCAATGAGGACTTCTTCCAGGGGCATTTTCCCGGTGCGCCGCTGATGCCGGGCGTGCTGATGATCGAAACGCTGGCGCAGGTGGCGACGATGCTGCTCGTGTCCGGGGAGGACGGAGAGCCGCGCGGGCATGCGTATCTGCGCGGCGTGGACAACGCGAAGTTCAGACGGCAGGTGGTCCCGGGCGATCGTCTGCGGCTCGAGGTCACGCTCGGGGCGCGTCGAGCGAAGCTCGCGCGCGCGCACGCCGTGGCCTACATCGCTGACGCTGTCGTGGCCGAAGCCGAGCTCGTCATGGGCCTGGTCCCTGAGGAAGCTCCGCGCACCGCGGGCGAGGGGATCGACGCGACCGCGATCGTGTACCCCGGCGCGAGGATTGGCGCCGGCACGACGATCGGGCCGCATGCCGTCATCGGCGAGCACGTCACGATCGGGCGCGAGTGCCGGGTCGGCGCGTCATCCGTCGTCGATGGGTGGACACAGATCGGCGACGGCAACGTGATCTTTCCGTTCGCCTCGATCGGGCTGACGCCGCAGGACCTCAAGTTCAAAGGCGAGCGGACGCAACTGGTCATCGGCGACCGCAACGTCTTTCGCGAGTTCGTGACCATCCACCGCGGCACGGCCGGAGGCGGCGGCGTCACGAGCATCGGCGATCGCAACGTGTTCATGGCCTACGTGCACATCGCGCACGATTGTCACGTCGGCAACGACACGATTTTCGGGAACATGGCCACGCTCGGCGGTCACGTGCACGTCGAGGACTTTGCCAACGTCAGCGCCGGGTCGGGGGTGCATCAGTTCTGCCGCGTCGGCAGCCACGCGTTCATCGGCGGCTATTCGGTCGTCACGAAGGACGCCCTGCCGTACGCCAAGACCGTCGGCAACCGCGCGCGCATCTACGGCTTGAACACCATCGGTCTCGTCCGCCGCGGCTTCTCGCAGGACACGATTGCCAAACTGCGCCGCGCGTTCCGCTATCTCGTGCACTCGAACACCAGCCGCGCGATTGCCCAGATCGAGCGCGATCCGACACTCCAGTGCCCCGAAGTCCACTACGTTGTGGAATTCATCCGCACCTCGAGCCGCGGCGTCGGCCTGCGAAGGCCGAGTCGACGGGTCGAGGAGATGGTTGAAGAGTAGATCAGTCGGCAGTCGATAGTCGGGAGTCGTCAGTCGCAGTCGTCAGTCAGTCGGGAGTCGTCAGTCCGTCGGGAGTCGTCGGTCAGTCGGGAATCGTCAGTCTCCGTCCCCGGTCTTCGCCATTTCCCATTTCCCATTTCCCATTTCCCATCTCCCATTCACAATCCCGTCAGGGATGAACCACGCTGACGCTGTAATTGACAGGCGTGTCGGTTGGAACCGTCCCCGACGCATCGTAGACGCGCAGGCACAGGCTCGCGACCGTCGAGGTCGTGCCGGAGATGGCGCTGGTCTGGATGGCGGCGGGCGTGTCGACGACGATCGAGCAGGTGGCGCCGTTCCACGTCCCGAGACTCATGCCGATGGGGATTGTCGAGGGATCGAGCGTGTTCAGGGTGGCGGTTACCCTCCCGCCGCTGGCCGCCGAGACGATGAAGGGGTACACGGTTGCGCCGTTCGTGGAGAGCATTCCGGCGAATGTCTCGGTTACGGTCGGTGGTGCCGGCGTGATCGGGATGTCGCCGTTGTCGCAGGCGCTGGCGGCCAGGGCCGCAGCAAACAGGAACACGGACGCTCGGGGCAACGAAACGCGCATCAACTCTCCTTGGTGTTGGCGGTGCGAGCAGTCCGCTCGATCGTGAACTGCCGCACCCTTCATTGTAATCTGCGGAATCGGCGTTTGGGCCAGCCCGGTGCTTGCCGCCTCGCTCCGCCGCCCGAGGACCGCCACACGGGGCGCCGGACTCAGCGGCCGAACATCCTTTGATAGACTGACGCTCGAGAGCCGCGTATGGACGGGTCACGCCCGCCGTTTCGTGGCCTGACCCTCCAAAATGACGCGCACACCAGGCAGCCTGCTTCGCGGGAGTCGGTTTTTCGGATGAGCAGGGTCGGTCTGATCGCCGGGAACGGCCGTTTTCCCTTTCTGGCGCTGCAGGGAGCACGAAGCCTCGGGTACGACGTCACGATCGTCGCGGTCAAGGAAGAGGCGTCGACCGAGCTGGAACAAGCCGCGCGCGAGGCTGCGGCGGACCTGCATTGGGTGTCCCTCGGGCATCTCGGGAAGTGCATCCGCATCCTGCAGTCGGCCGGCGTGGCGAGGGCGGTGATGGCCGGCCAGGTCAAGCATGTCAAGATTTTCTCGGGCATCGTTCCGGATCTGACGCTGCTGTCAGTGCTCACCCGCCTCAAGGCCCGCAACACCGACGCGCTTATTTCGGCCGTCGCCGAGGTGCTGCGTGACAACGGCATCGAGTTGCTCGATTCGACCACGTTCCTGGAGCCGCTTCTGGCGCGTCCTGGCGTCTTGACCGACCGCGCGCCGGGCGAGGAGGAGAGCGCGGACTTCGCCTTCGGCTACCGGATGGCGGACGCGGTCGCCGCGCTCGACATCGGACAGACGATCGCGGTGAAGCACAAGGCGGTGGTGGCGGTCGAGGCGATGGAGGGGACCGACGAGGTCATCGCGCGCGCGGGGTATCTGGCGGGACCCGGCGTGCGGATTGTGAAGGTCGCGAAACCGAATCAGGACATGCGGTTCGACGTGCCGGTCATCGGCCTCGCCACGATTCAGGCGATGCGGCGCGCCGGCGCGGCGGCGTTGTCGATCGATGCCGGGCGCACACTGGTCCTCGACGGGGAACGCGTGTTCGCGTCGGCCAACGAGGCACGGATCACGATCGTCGGGCGTCCGAAGGAGGCGCGTGTCAGCTAATCCACTCCGGGTTGCAGTCGTGGGGATCGGTCATCTCGGACGTCATCACGCCCGGATCCTCTCCACACTCGAAGGCGCACGCCTGACCGCCGTCGTCGACACCATTCCAGAGCGCGCGGCGGAGGCAGCCGCAGCGACCGGCGCGCGCGCGCTGACCGACGCACGCGATCTTCGCGGCGACGTGGACGCCGCTGTCGTCTCGGTACCAACCGACGTGCACCTCGAAATCGCGCTGCCGCTGCTGCAGGACGGCGTGCCGGTGCTCGTCGAGAAGCCGATGGCACCATCGCTGGCGGCGGCCGACGAGATGATCGCGGCCGCGCGGGCGTCGGGGGCGACGCTCGCCGTCGGCCACACGGAACGTCACAACCCGGCGGTCACCGCGGTGCTGCCGCTCGTGACCTCTCCGCGGTTCATCGAAGTGCACCGACTCGGGGTGTTCCCGGATCGCAGCCTCGACATCGACGTCGTGTTCGACCTCATGATCCACGACCTCGACATCATCCTGGCGCTCGTGGCCTCCCCGATTCAGTCGATCGACGCCGTCGGTGTTCCCGTTCTGACGCACAAATTCGACATCGCGAACGCGCGGTTGCGGTTCGAGTCGGGCTGCATTGCCAACGTCACGGCGAGCCGGATCAGCCGCGATCGCGTGAGGAAGATTCGTTTCTTCCAGCCGGACGCGTATCTGTCGATCGACTACGGCGCGCAAGAGGTCGAAGCGTGGCGGCTCGTGCGGCGTGATGGCGCCCGCCCATCGATCGAGGGCGGGGCGCTTCAGGTCGAGCGTGATGAGCCGCTCCGTCGCGAGCTGGCAGACTTTCTCGCGGCGGTGCGAGACCAGCGTCCACCACTCGTCGACGGCGACGCGGGGCGCCGTGCGCTCGCGCTCGCGACGGAAGTGGCGACGAAAATGGCTGTGGGGTAGAACCGAGAACCCTGGAACCGACAAGCTTCATGTTCAAGGACCTGAACGACTTCATCGAAGCTCTGGACAAGGATCGCGAGCTCGCGCGGATTGGCGAGCCGGTCAGTCCTGACCTCGAGATCTGTGCGGTGACGGATCGCGTCTCCAAGTCTCCAGGCGGCGGCCCGGCGCTGCTCTTCGAGCGTCCGGCCGGCTTCGACATACCGGTGGCCATCAACCTGTTCGGATCGCTCAGGCGGACGTGTCTCGCACTGGGCGTGGAGACGCTCGACGATCTTGCTGGAGAGATCGAAGAGCTGACGACGCCGAAGATTCCCGGCGGGCTGATCGACGCGGTCAAGATGCTCCCGATGGTGAACCGGCTGCGGGATCTCATGCCGAAGACCGTGAGCGACGCTCCGTGTCAGGAGATCGTGCGGAAGGATGGCTCGCTCGACGATCTTCCGATTTTGAAATGCTGGCCGGAAGATGGCGGGCGTTACATCACGCTGCCGCTCGTATTTACCCGCGATCCGGAAAGCGGCGTGCGCAACATCGGCACATATCGCATGCAGGTGTTCGACGGACGGTCGACCGGCATGCACTGGCAGCGCCACAAGGGGGGTGCGCAGCACTATCGCGTGGCGGAGCGACTCGGGCGGCGACTGCCCGTTGCCGTGGCGCTCGGTCCGGATCCCGCTGTCACGTATTCCGCAACCGCGCCGATGCCCGAAGGATTGGACGAGCTGATGCTCGCCGGGTTCCTCCGCCGCGAGCGGGTCGAGCTCGTGAAGTGCGTGACGGTCGATCTTGAAGTGCCGGCAAATTCGCAGATCGTGCTGGAGGGTTACGTCGAACCGGGCGAGCGCCGCCGTGAGGGACCGTTCGGCGATCACACCGGCTTCTACTCGCATCCCGACGACTATCCCGTCTTCCACCTGACGTGCATGACCCATCGCCTCCGGCCGATCTATCTCACGACCGTCGTCGGCATCCCGCCGATGGAGGACTACTACCTCGGCAAGGCTAGCGAGCGGATCTTCCTGCCGCTCATCCGGAAAACGCTGCCGGAAATCGTCGACATGCATTTCCCAGCGGCCGGCATCTTCCACAACATCGTGATCGTGTCGATCGACAAGCGCTATCCGGGCCACGCGCGAAAGATCATGAACGCCTTCTGGGGGCTCGGGCAGCTCATGTTCTCCAAGACGATCATTGTCGTCGACAAGGGTGTCGACGTTCAGAACGAGGCTGAGGTCGCGTGGATCGTCGGAACGCACTACGATCCGGAGAGGGACATCCAGTTCACACGCGGCCCGGTCGACGATCTCGAGGACGCGAGCGATCTGGCGGCGTTGGGCAGCAAGATGGGAATCGATGCCACGCGGAAGTGGCCCTCGGAGGGGTTCACGCGCCCGTGGCCGAAGAGAATTCAGACGAGCCCCGAGGCCGCGAAGAAGGCCGAGGGCATCTGGGAAAGGATTGCAAAGGGGTGGCATCCATGACCACGCTCGACGCGTTGGCCGATCGCGTCTTGCAAGGAGAGGGACTCAGCGACGCGGATGCGCGCACCTTCCTGGACACGCACGATCTCATCGCGATCGGGGCGATCGGTGACGGCGTCCGTCGGCGGAGACACGAAGGGCGCGCGACCTTCGTTCGGGTGTTCGAGGTCCATGTGGATGCGCCTCCCGCGTCGCTGCCGCCGCGCGTCGATGCAGGAGAGTTCAGGATCGTCGGTCGGCCGGCGTCGATTGACGCCGCAGAGGCTGCGGTCAAGGCGGCCGCCGCACTCGCCGGTGACAAGCCGGTCACCGGATTCTCACTAGCCGATCTCCAGACCGCGAGCGGCGGCTCGCTCGCGGACGCGCTCGCGCGGCTGCGCGCGGCTGGCCTCGAGTCCATCGCGTCGCTTCCCGTCGATCAGGTCGAGCAGCCCGAAGCTGCGGTCGAACTGGTGAGGAAGGCCGGGCTCGGGCTCACGCGTCTGACCGTACAGTCCCTCGCCGACGATCAGCGCGTCGAGGTCGTGACGCGCGCTCGAGATCTGCAGTCGGCCGTCGGCGGCTTTCGCGTGTTTGCGCCGCTGCCGGAGAGCCAATCGGTCACCACGCCAAGTACAGGCTACGACGATGTGAAGCAGATCGCGCTGGCGAGGGTAGTCCTCACGAACATCGAATCCATTCAAGTCGACTGGATTCAGTACGGGCCGAAGCTGGCGCAAGTGGCGCTGACCGTCGGCGCGGACGACATCGACCGGGTGTCGGCGGTCGACCCTGGTCTGCTCGGCACTCGCCGCAGTCCGCTCGAGGAAATCCGGAACAACATCCGGGCGGCGGGTCTCGAGGCAATCGAGCGGAACGGCCGCTACGAGTCTCTGGCAGCCCGCGCGAGATGAGCAGTCCGATCCGCCTCGGCGCCGTCGACTACCTCAACGCCCGGCCGCTCGTGTTCGGGCTCGAGCTGAAGAGCTCGATGTTCTCGGTTCGATTCGATGTTCCTTCGAAGTGCGCGGCTCTCCTGCACGAGCGATCGATCGACGTCGGGATGATTCCGTCGATCGAGTATCTGCGCGGCCACGAGGTCTATTGTATCGCACCCGATCTCGGCATCGTGTCAGCCGGGCCCGTTGCTTCGGTCGCGCTCTTCTCGAAAGTGCCGGTCCCACAGATTCGATCGATCGCCGCCGACATCAGTTCTCGCACGTCGAACGCCCTCCTCCAGATTCTCTGCTACGAGCGCTTCGGCATCGATCCGACATTCGTGCCGATGCCACCGAACGTTCCCCAGATGCTCAGGGGCTGCGATGCGGCGCTGCTCATCGGCGATCCGGCGTTGTTCCTCGACCACGCGGCGTCGGGACTCCTCAAAGTGGATCTCGGCGAGGAGTGGACGGCGATGACCACGCTGCCCTTCGTCTGGGCGTTCTGGGCGGGTCGAGCCGGCGTGCTATCGAAGGCGCACGTGGCGGCGCTGCTGACCGCGCGCGACGGAGGAGTGACGGATTCGGATCGGATTGCCGCCGGGTACTGCGGGCCGGAACGCGCCGCACTGGGGCAACGCTACTTGAGAGAGAATATCCGTTACGCCTTGGGCGAGCCGGAGCGGGCTGGACTCTCGCGCTACTATGAGCTCGCCGAGCAGCACGGTCTGGTCGACGCGGCATCGCCGCTCGCGTTCTATGAGCATTGAGCAACTGGCCGGAAAGGTGCGTGGCGGCGGACGGCTCGATCCGTCCGAGGCGCTGGAACTCTATCAGCGCGCGCCGACGACGCACCTCGGGCAACTTGCCGATGGCGTGCGTCAGCGCAAGCATCCTGACGCCATCGTCACCTACATCATCGACCGGAACGTCAACTACACGAACGTCTGCGTCGCCCGCTGCAACTTCTGCGCGTTCTATCGTCCCGTCGGATCGGATGAGGGATACGTCCTCGGGTTCGAGGAGATGTTCCGGAAGATCGACGAGACGATCGCGCTCGGCGGCGGTCAGTTGCTGCTGCAGGGAGGGCACAACCCGGATCTGCCCCTCGCGTGGTACGAGGATCTGTTCCGTGCAGTCAAAGGTCGTTATCCGTCGTTCCGATTGCACGCGCTGTCGCCGCCCGAAGTCATCCACCTCTCGCGGCTCTCTCGTCTTCCGGTTCCGCAAGTCATCGATCGACTGATCGACGCGGGGCTCGACAGCATTCCCGGCGGCGGCGCCGAGATCCTCGTCGATCGCGTGCGAAAGGCGCTCAACTGCTACAGCAAGGCTACAGCCGACGAGTGGCTCGACGTCATGCGCCACGCACATCGCGCCGGGCTGCGCACGACCGCGACGATGATGTACGGGACGGTCGAGACCGACGAGGAACGGCTGGAGCACCTCTTTCGCCTGCGTGCGCTCCAGGACGAGACCGGCGGCTTTACGGCGTTCATCGCCTGGAGTTATCAGCCGGAGCACACCGAGCTGGGCGGCGGGGAGGCCACCGGCATGGACTACCTGCGCACGCTTGCGACCGCGCGGCTCGTGCTGGACAACTTCGACAACCTGCAGGCGTCGTGGGTGACACAGGGGGGCAAGGTCGGGCAATTGAGCCTCGCCTACGGCGCCAACGACATGGGCAGCGTGATGATCGAGGAGAACGTCGTGCGTGCCGCAGGCGCCGCCTACTGCATGGACGAAATCGAGATCGTCCGCAACATCGAGAACGCCGGGTTCATCCCAAAGCGGCGCAACATGCACTACGAGATCCTCGGCGACCCGGTGTTCCGCGAGCGTGCGGTGCCGCGCATGCTCGAACTGGCGGTCGCCAGGGCTGACGGCGACACGAGCCGCTCGCCTGAGGCCGATCGCTACGAGGCGAGGAGCGCCGCGGAGAAGGCGCGGCGTCAGAACCGTCCGGGCCGCTGAGCGCGTGGCGGACGCGTTCGCCGGAGATCGCGGCGCATGAGAGTCCACAGGGGTGCGTGGATTCTGCCGATCGCCAGTCCGCCGATCCGCAACGGGTGGATTGCTGTCGAGCGTGATCTCATCATCGCGGTTGGCGGTCCCGGCGAACAGCCGCCGGACCGCGATTCCGCCGCTGTACCTGACGTAGCCATCCTTCCCGGCCTGGTCAACGCCCACACCCATCTCGAGCTCTCGTGGATGCGCGGCCTCGTTTCGCCCGCGGCCTCGATGCCGGTCTGGGTTCAGACGCTCCTCGCGCTTCGGCGGTCACGCGAAAGCGATCCGCAGGGGCCCGTTCTTGACGCGATTGCCGAGGTGCGCGCGAGCGGTACCGCGCTCGTCGGCGACATCACGAACACGCTGGCGACCTACGATCTGCTAGCCGCGTCCGATCTTTCGGCCGCGGTGTTTCTCGAGCTGATCGGCTTCGGAGTGCCTGAGCCCGCCCGCATCGCGACCGACGCGCGCGATCGGACCGCGGCGCTGGCGGCGAGCTCGCGGCTTCGAGCGTCGCTGGCGCCGCACGCGCCGTACTCGGTATCGCCGGATCTCTTTCGCGCGATTGCGGACGTCACCGGGGATCGCCCAATCAGCGTGCATCTTGCCGAGTCGCGCGAGGAAGTGCGATTCCTGAGCGATGGGACCGGTGCATGGCGTACCCAGCTCGACGCGCTCGGTGCATGGAATCCGGCATGGCAGCCGCCCGCATGCGCTCCGGTCGAGTACCTGGACCGCCTCGGGATTCTCTCGCCGCGGTTGATCGCAGTGCACGGCGTGCAGCTCACCGACACCGAACTGGGGCGGCTTGCGGAGGTCGGCGCGACGGTCGTCGCGTGCCCCCGCAGCAATCGTTGGACCGGCGCCGGGAGTCCGCCGATCGATCGCTTCTACGCGTCGGGGGTGCGCGTGGCGATCGGCACCGACAGCCTCGCCAGCGTGAACGATCTCAACCTCTTTCACGAGCTGGCGGCGGTTCGCCGGCTGGCTCCGGACGTCGCAGCGTCACGTGTGCTCCAGAGCGCGACACTCGATGGTGCCACGGCCCTCGGCTTTGGCGCGGAACTCGGGTCTCTGGAGGCTGGAAAGCGAGCGGAGCTGCTCGCGGTCCGCGTTCCCGCGACCGTCACGGATGTGGAAGAATATCTGGTCGGCGGCATCGAGCCAGCCGACGTGCAATGGCTCGAACGGCACGCGGAAACCGAACGGTGACCCGACTCGCGACCTACGCGTCCTTCGTCCGCTTCAGCCACTCCGTCTTCGCGCTGCCGTTCGCGTTGACCGGCGCGCTCCTCGCGCTTCATCGATCGCACGACGTCAGCCTTTCGGCCGCGCTCTGGCGGATCGTCTGGATCGTCGTAGCCATGGTCGCCGCCCGCAGCGCTGCGATGGGATTCAATCGGTTAGCGGATGCGTCGTACGACGCGCTCAACCCCCGAACCGCGATGCGCGAGCTGCCCCGCGGCGCGATGACGCGCACGGAGGCGACGCTGTTCGTGGCGATATCGTCGGCCGTGTTCGTGTTCGCTGCGGCCAGGCTCGGGCGCGTGTGTTTCGTGCTTTCGCCAGTCGCGCTCGCGATCGTGTTCTGGTACTCGTGGTCGAAGCGGGTGACGAGCTACACCCAATTGTTCCTCGGCCTGGCGATGGCGGTCGCGCCGGTCGGCGGCTGGCTGGCTGCCGGCGGACGCGGTGGATGGGAGCCGTGGCTGCTCGGGCTGGCGATCGGGACGTGGGTCGGCGGCTTCGATGTCCTGTACGCGTGCCAGGATCTGGACTTCGACCGCGCGCACGGCTTGCGCTCGATTCCCGTGCGGTTCGGAGTCGCCCGTTCGCTCGCCATCTCGCGGGGCATGCACGTGGTCACCGTGATCTGTCTCGGGGCGCTGGCTGTCGTCTCGGATCTCGGATGGATTTACATCGCGGGAGTCGTTGCGGTGGCGGCGCTTCTCGCCTACGAGCAATCGCTCGTCAACGAGCACGATCTTTCACAAGTGAAACGGGCGTTCGACTTGAACGGGTACGTCGGGATTCTGTATCTGGTGACGACCGCGGCGGCCATCTATGTCCACTGAGGCCGCACGCCGCTCCATTGCCGTGGCGATCACCGGCGCAAGCGGTGCGGTGTACGCCACGCGCACGATGGCGGCGCTCCTCGAACGCGGCTGTCATCTCGAGCTGATCGTGTCCGACTTCGGCCGGCGCCTGCTGCGCGACGAACTGGGCGACTCGGCGGCCGTGGACAAGCTCGCCGAGTACCTCGCGGGCCGCTATGGCGAATCGGTGCGCGAGGGTACTTTCGCGCTGCACAGCAACAAGGATCTCGGCGCAAAGATCGCGAGCGGGAGCCAGAACTGCGAGGCCATGGTCATCGTGCCGTGCTCGATGAAGACGCTCGCGGGGGTGGCGCACGGCCTCTCCCGAAATCTCATCGAACGCGCGGCTGACGTCATGCTGAAGGAGCGCAGGACTCTGATCATCGTTCCCCGCGAGACGCCGATGAGCCTGCCGCAACTGCGCAACATGGTCCTCTGCGCCGAAGCCGGCGCGATGATCATGCCGGCGATGCCCGCCTTCTACCAGATGCCGACGACGCTGGACCATCTGGCGGACTTCATGGCAGGCAAGATTCTGTCGGCTCTTGGGTTCCGGCACGAGCTCTATCCGTCCTGGCAGGGTTGAAAGCAGACATCTCTCCGCGTGTCCTCCTCATCTTCACCGTCGCTGGACAAAACGCCGTCCCGGATCGCGGGCATGTTCGACGCGATTGCCCCGCGGTACGATCTGCTCAATCACCTGCTCAGTGCGGGACTCGATGCGAGGTGGCGTCAGCGAGCGGTTGACGAGCTGCCGTCGGACGGAGCGAGGGTGCTCGATCTATGCACCGGGACCGCGGACCTCGCCGTCGCGGCCGCGCGCCGGCTGACGGGCGCGGTCGTCGGGATGGACCTCTCGGGAGCGATGCTGCGGCTCGGGCTGTCGAAGGTACGGAACCTCGGGTTGGATCATCGGATTCGGCTCGTCCGCGCGGATGCAACGAAGATTCCGCTCGCGGACGCTACGTGTGACGCGACGACGATTGCGTTCGGGATTCGCAACGTCCAGCAACCGGAGCGGGCACTTGCAGAGATCGCGCGGGTCCTGCGTCCGCGTGGAAAGCTCGTCATTCTGGAGTTTGGCGAGCCGCGGATCCCCGGTGTGCGGACGCTGTACACCTGGTACTTTCGCTACATGCTTCCGTTTGTCGGCCGCCTCGTTTCCAGGCATCAGAGTGCGTATTCCTACCTGCCTGCCTCAGTCGGCGCATTTCCTTCGCCCGCGGAGTTCTCATCACTCATCCGGTCCCATGGCTTCGACGACGTGCGCGCCGTCCCTCTCACGTTCGGGATCGTCTATTTGTATGTTGCCGAAAGAGGTTGACGTGGCCGAGGTGGAAGAAACTCGGCGACGCCAAGGTCTAAAGAACGGGGGAGCCGTCGGTCCGCCTGTCTCCCGCCCGGAACCCTGATATACTCGATAAACCACTGATGTACTTCGACTTCGAGGACAATCGGCCGGACACGCCGACCATCGGCTCGCCGATGTCGAATCGCGAAGTGGTGCTGGTCACCTTCAACCTGCACCTGATCGCGATCATCATGATCCTCGTTGCTCCGCAGCTCCCGTTCATGCGTGAGTTCGAAGCGAGGCGTCAGCAGGCGCTCCAGGAGCTGCAGCAGCGCGAGCTCGAGCGGGAGCGCGAAGCCGCACGGTTCGTGTTCGTCCAGCCTCGCGTCGACATGCCCTCCCGGAAACCTCCGCCGCGCGCCGACCTGTCCGACCTCGATCGGCGCGCGCGAACGATGGAGCGGGCCCCGAATCCGAAGAACCCGCTGCCGTTCTCGCGCGGCAACTCACCCGAGCGCATGGAGGCCAGCGCGCCGGTTGAAACGCGACAGCCAGCCGCACCCCAGCCCGCCCCGCAGCCGTCTCCTCCGCAGCCCGAACCCGATACGCGACAGGGGCTGACGCTGCCGGACGCACCCTCCGCGACGGATCCACGCGCCGCCGACAAGCAGACGCCGCGAGGACCGGCCGCGGGAGTGATCGCGGATGCCATCCGGAACGTGCAGAAGTACGCCGCGAAGGACCAGTTCTCGAATCCGCAGGGAGGCGCGGACCAGGACTTCGCACCCTCGATTCAGTTCGACACGAAGGGCGTCGAGTTCGGGCCCTGGCTGCGCCGCTTCATCGCGCAGATCCGGCGCAATTGGCTCATTCCGTACGCCGCGATGTCGATGCGCGGCCACGTGGTGCTGACCTTCAACGTCCACAAGGACGGCCGGATCACGGACGTGTCGGTCCTGCGTCCGTCGGCCATCGACGCGTTCAATCGCTCGGCGCAGAACGCCGTCCTGACGACGAATCCCACGCAGCCCCTGCCGCCCGAGTATCCCGACGAGAAGGCGTTCTTCACCGTCACCTTCTTCTTCAACGAAACGCCGCCGATCGACCGATGACCTGGCCGACCCGGTCCCAGCAGATCGGCCTGCTGACAATCCTCGCGGCGCTTGTCGCGCTTGCGCTCGTGCGCGCGCTGACAGCTTCGTGACGCGGGCGCCACTCCTCGTCGCCATCCTCGGGCCGACCGCCACCGGCAAGAGCGCACTGGGTATCGCACTCGCGCGGCGCTTCAACGGCGAGGTTGTGAGCTGCGACTCGACCGCGGTCTATCGCGGATTCGACATCGGCACCGACAAGGTTCCAGTTGCCGAACAGCGCGGCATCCCGCATCACATGATCGATGTCGCCGATCCCGGGGAGGAGTACTCGGCGGCGCGCTACGCTCGCGAAGCAGCCGTAGCGATCCGCGGCATTACGGCGCGCGGCCGGCTCCCGATCCTCGTGGGAGGCACCGGCCTGTACTATCGCGCGCTGACTCGCGGATTCTTTCCGGGACCGGCACGCAACGTCCGCTTGCGCGCCCGGCTCGAGAGGATCGCGGACCGCGCCGGGTCCGAGCGGTTGCACACACTGTTGCAACGCGTTGACACCGAGTCCGCCGTGCGTATCCAGTCCCGCGATCGCAAGCGGCTGATCCGTGCGCTCGAGGTGTACGTGATGACCGGCCGTCCCTTGACTGCGCACTTCGCCGAGACGGTGTCGCCGATTCCCGAGTATCGAATCGCGGCGTTCGCGCTCAGGATTCCGGCCGAGACGACGGCCGATCGCGTGGCGCGTCGCGTCGACGCGCAGTTCGAGCAGGGGCTGCTGGACGAGATCAGGGGCCTGCTCGCGTCAGGGCTCTCCGAAAAGGCGCATCCGTTCACCGGCCTCGTCTATCGCCAAGCGCTCGAGCACCTGCACGGCGTGCGCGACGAGACGGCGACGCGCGAGCTGATTACGAGTGAGAACCGGAAATACGCCAGGCGACAGTTGATCTGGTTCCGGAAAGAGCCTAATCTACGATGGATTAACGCCGCAGGCGATCGCGAGGGGACGCAAGAGGAAGTCGCCCGCGCTATCGTTGCCGTGGAGAGCCTCCCCGATGGCCCAGACTCGTGAGTCGCGCCCGGCTGCCGCGCAGCCGAACATCCAGGATGTCTTCCTGAATTACGCCCGCCGGGAAAAACTGCCGGTCCACATCCGCTTGATGGACGGCACCGATTTCGAGGGACGGGTCAAGAATTTCGATCGGTTCGCCGTGATCGTCGAGCACAACGGGTCCGACCACATGGTGTTCAAGCACGCGATCGCCACGATAAAATCTCCCCGGACGATGGGGAACTACTACTCGAGCCACGAGGCGTGATCCGGCCGTGCCGGAGGCACCGCCAGCTCCCCACCGGTTGCCCAGACCCCAGCGTGTCATTCTGATCGTCCTCGACAGCGTTGGTATTGGCGAGTTGCCCGATGCCGCGACCTATGGCGATCAAGGCAGTGATACCCTCGGCAACATCAGTCGGCACGTCCCTCTCGCGCTCCCGACACTCCGGAGCCTCGGACTCGCGCAGGTCGCGCGCGTCGCAGGTATGACGCCCGCCGAGCGGCCCCTGGGCGCGTTCGGCCGGATGGCTGAGGCCTCACCTGGCAAGGATTCCGTGACCGGCCATTGGGAGCTCATGGGACTCGTCCTCGAGCACCCATTTCCCACGTTTCCGCACGGATTCCCGGACCCGCTCATGCGCGACTTCGAGGCGCGCATCGGCCGTGGCACGCTCGGCAACAAGGCGGCGTCAGGCACCGCGATCATCGATGAGCTCGGTCCCGAGCACATGCAGAGTGGAAAGCCGATCGTCTACACGTCGGCTGACAGCGTCTTCCAGATTGCGGCCCACGAAGACGTGATCCCGGTTCCGGAGCTCTACCGATACTGCGAGATTGCGTTCGAGCTCGCGGCGCGCGGGGCCGGTCTCGGCCGTGTCATCGCACGCCCCTTCGTCGGCTCACCAGGATCCTTCACGCGTACCTCGAACCGTCGGGATTTCGCGCTGACGCCGTTTGCCCCGACACTGCTCGATCGGGTGAAGGATGCGGGCCTGCCTGTCGTCGCCATCGGCAAGATCGAGGATCTCTTCGCCGGCCGCGGCATCACTCGAGCGGAGCACACGAAGAGCGACGATCACGGGATGGACGAACTGAATCGCGCGATGGACAACACTCCGAAGGGACTCATCTTCGCGAACCTCGTGGACTTCGACACAGTCTACGGGCACCGTAACGACGTCGCGGGCTACGCTGCCAACCTCGAGCGGTTCGATCGCCGGCTCGCGCAATTGCTGCCGCGCATCGGCGCCGGCGATCTCCTCATCGTCACCGCCGATCACGGCAATGATCCGACGACGCCCAGCACCGATCATTCGCGCGAGCACGTGCCGGTGCTCGCCGTAGGGCCATCGGTCAGACCTGGCGTGGACCTGGGAGTCCGTCGGACATTCTCGGATCTGGGTCAGACCCTAGCCGATCTGTTCCGCGTGGGACCGCTCGACCACGGCACGAGCTTCCTGCAGGATATCCTGGTGTGAGCGTGAAGTCCGCGGGCACGAGCATCCGGGAACAACTCGAACGGCGAGAGCGTGAGATTCTCGCGCCGCAGGCGGCGAAGAGCGCCGATACGCGAGGTCGACTGCGCCCCGAAATCGAAGATCCGATCCGCCCGGCTTTCCAGCGTGACCGCGATCGCATCATTCACTGCAAGGCATTTCGTCGGCTGAAGCACAAGACCCAGGTATTCTTCGCGCCCACCGGGGATCACTACCGTACGCGCCTCACGCACACACTCGAGGTTTCGCAGATTGCGCGCAGTATCGCGAAGGTGCTGCAGCTCAACGAGGAACTGACGGAGGCGATTGCGCTCGGCCACGATCTCGGACACACGCCGTTCGGTCATGCCGGCGAGCGCGTGCTCAGCGACCTGATCCCCGGCGGCTTCAACCACTACGAACAGAGCCTGCGAATCGTCGACATCCTGGAGAACGAAGGTGAGGGGCTCAATCTGACCTGGGAAGTGCGCGACGGGATTGCCCGGCACTCAAAGGGGAAGAGCGGCATGCCCGTCGGCGCCGATCCCGAACATCGCGCCAGCACTATCGAAGGACAGATCGCACGGGTTGCGGACATCATCGCCTACGTCAATCACGACATCGACGATGCAGTGCGGGCGGGAATCCTGGATCCGGCGGCACTGCCTCCGTCACGAGTCGAGGTGCTGGGGCGGACGTCGTCTGAACGGATCGGCAGGATGGTGACCGATGTCGTGCTGCAGACGCTGGCGGGAGGGCTGACCGAGATCCGCATGAGCGACCAGATCCTGCAGGCGACCGTCGGCCTGCGGGCGTTCCTGTTCGAGGCCGTGTACGAAAACGAGATCGCGACCGCGGAGTTCAAGAAGGCGGCGGGCATCCTGGGGGGACTGTGGGACCGCGTCCGAGAGCGTCCGGCCGACTTTCTGGATCGGCGGACGGTCGAAACCGAGGGGCTGGACACAGCGGCCAAGGACTTCCTAGCTGGCATGACCGACCGTTACGCCGTCAACCTCTACGAGCAGCTCTTCATTCCCAAGCCTTGGGTCTCGCTACGGGAGGTCTGATCGGCCCGTACCTACCGTCAGGCCACGATTTACAGGTATAATGGGCGGTTCCCGCAGGAGCTTGCGGGCCGTTCTAGCCCCTGTGCTCGGCACCTTGGGACTAGCTGGCCTGCGGCTCGGATGACGGCTCATCGGCGATATCAGGGCGCGTGTGAAATCGTTGCGGGGTAGATTGCCCGGTAGATAGATGCTTTTCGATCTCAGGAAGCTCCGTGCCCAGCGCGAGCACGTTCAGCGAACGCTCGAGCCGTCGGTCTTTGACCCCCAGGACGAAGATTATCGGGTCGTGGCTCCTGTCGAGCTTTCGATGGACGTCGAGAAAGCTGGCGGAGACGCGTTTCGGGTCACCGGGCATGTTGCGGCCAGGCTGGAATTGAGCTGCAGCCGCTGCGTGGAGCCGTTCGACGTGCCTGTGGATTCAGCGTTCGAGCTTCGGTACGTGCCAGCCGAGCAGAACGTTGGCGAAGGCGAACACGAGATCACCGAGGACGACCTGACGACCGCGTTCTATCGTGAAGGCGTGCTCGACGTGACGGAGCTCGTGCGCGAGCAGTTTCAGTTGGCGCTGCCGATGAAGCCGCTCTGCACGGAGGACTGCCGCGGGCTCTGTCCCGAGTGCGGGGCGAACATGAATCACACCGAGTGCGGGCACGCGTCGAGGTGGGAAGATCCGCGACTGGCTCCGTTGAAGGGGCTGCTGAACCGACAGAAGGAGAATTGAGATGCCCAATCCCAAACGCCGGCATTCGAAGACGCGCACGGCGAAGCGCCGGACGCACGACGCGCTGAAGCCGGTGCCGGTGGGCGCCTGCCCGCAGTGCCACGAGGCGAAGGCGCCGCACCAGGTGTGCCCGCACTGCGGCTACTACAACGGCCGGCAGGTGCGCGAGGTCGAAGAAGCATAAGTTGCGGATCGCCATCGATGCGTCGGGCGGCGATCACGGTCCCGGCGCGATCGTCGACGGGGCGCTCGTCGCGGCGCGTCACCGCCAGTTCGGCCTGTTGCTCGTCGGCCCATCGGATCCCATCGCGCGCGAGCTCGCGCGGCACCCGGCGGCGGGCTCTCTGGACGTCGAGATCCTCGACGCGCCAGACCGCATCGAGATGGCAGAGCCGGCCGCGGCGGCGCTCAGGCGCAAGCCGCGCGCGTCCATCCGCGTGGCCGCGGAGGCGGTGCGGGATGGCCGGGCCGACGCGCTGTTCAGCGCCGGCCACACGGGCGCGTCAGTCATCGCGGCGCACGCGGCGTTCGGACGGTTGCCTGGCGTCGATCGCCCGGCGCTCGCCACGATTATCCCGACTCGCCGCACGCCTGCAGTGCTTCTCGATTGCGGCGCCACCGTCGAGTGCCGGCCGCAGCATCTGGTGCAGTTCGCACTGATGGGATCCGCATACGCCCGCATCGCGCTCGGCCTGGAAGCGCCGCGAGTGGGCCTGCTGTCGGTCGGCGAAGAGGAGAGCAAGGGGAACGATCTGACACGCGAGGCGCACCAACTGCTCAAGGCTGCGCCGATCCGGTTCGTCGGAAATGTCGAGGGCCGCGATGTCTACGGGGGCGTGACTGACGTGATCGTCTGCGACGGCTTCACCGGCAACGTCACGCTGAAGATCAGCGAAGGGCTCGTCGAAACCGTCGAACGGCTGCTGCACGAGGAGTTGTCGTCGACCTTCGGCACGCGCGTGGGCTACCTGTTGTCGCGTCAGGCGTTTCGGCGTTTCCGCAAACGCATGGACTACTCCGAATATGGTGGTGCGCCGCTCGTCGGGCTCAACGGCCTCTGCATCGTTGGCCACGGCCGGTCGTCGCCGAAAGCCGTCCGCAACGCCGTCCTGATGGCGGCCCGCTTCGTACGCGAACGTCTGGTCGAGAGCCTCGCGCATGGGATCGCGCAGGCGTCGACCCCGGAGTCACACCCGCTCGCTCGCCGCGTGCCAGCGAACTGACCTCGCGCGTCCTTCCGCAGAGCATCCGAGATTCACATGATTGCTTTCGTATTTCCGGGCCAGGGCGCTCAGCAGGTGGGTATGGGCCGGGCGCTGGCCGCGCACTCGTCGATTTGCGAGGACACGTTTGCCGAGGCGGACGCCGCGCTTGGTGAGTCGCTGTCGTCCCTCTGTTTCGAGGGACCGGAAGATCGGCTGCAACTCACCGAGAACACGCAGCCCGCGATCCTCGCAGCGAGCATCGCCGCGTATCGTCTGATCGCTTCGATGGACGTGGAGCCGGCGTTCGCCGCAGGACACAGCCTCGGTGAGTACGCCGCCCACGTTGCCGCCGGTACGCTATCCTTCGCGGATGCCCTGACGACGGTGCGGCGTCGAGGGCGATACATGCAGGACGCTGTACCGGTCGGCGAAGGCGCCATGTCCGCGCTCCTCGGGATCGAAGCGGACGCCGCGCAGGCCGCTTGCGACGCGACGGTCGCCGAGATGCCGGGCCGAGTGGTCTCACCGGCGAATCTGAATGCGCCGGGTCAGGTGGTCATCGCCGGGCACGCCGATGCCGTGACACGCGCTGGGGAGCTGGCGAAGGCGCGCGGTGCACGGCGCGTCATTCCGCTGACGGTGAGCGCGCCATTCCACTGCGCGCTCATGAAGCCGGCAGAGGAACGGCTGGCAGCAGATTTGGCGAAGCTCGCGGTTCACGACCCCGGCATTCCAGTCGTAGCCAACGTGGACGCCAACCCGAAGACCACGGCGGCCGCATCAATCGACGCGCTGATTCGCCAGGTGTCGGCGCCCGTGCGATGGCAGGAGGTCGTGGCCCGGCTGATCGCGGACGGCGCGACGACGTTCGTGGAGCTCGGGCCGGGAGCGGTGCTCGCGGGGCTGATTCGGAAGATCGATCGCAACGTCACGGTCGTCAGTGTCGGCGATCCGGAAAGCCTGCAGGCCGCACTGCCGCAGTTGAGCGCGGCACGCTAGGAAGGATGGCCCTTTTCAGCGGCCGGCTGCATGGCATCTACTATGATGGATCTCTCGGGGCGAGTGGCGCTCGTGACCGGCGCATCGCGCGGCATCGGCCGGGCGATCGCCCTCAGGCTCTCGCGCGCCGGCGCGACAATCGTCGCTGCGGCCCGAGGCGAGCATGCCGCGGACGTCGTTGCCGAGATCACGGCGTCGAACGGCCGCGCCGAGGCGGCAGCGCTCGACGTCACGGATTCGGCGGCGGTCGATGGCACAATCAGGTCGGTGATCGAGCGGCACGGCCGAATCGACATCCTCGTGAACAACGCCGGCATCACCCGGGACCAGTTGGTGCTGCGTTTGAAGCGTGACGACTGGGACGCCGTGCTGGCGACGAACCTGACGGCCGCGTTCGCGCTGACGCAGGCCGTGCTGAAGCCGATGATCAAGCAGCGTGCAGGACGCGTCATCTGCATCAGCTCGGTGGTGGGCCAGGCCGGCAATCCGGGCCAGGCCAATTACGCGGCGTCGAAAGCGGGTCTCATCGGATTCGCGAAATCGGTGGCGCTCGAGGTCGCCTCGCGCGGGATCACGGTGAACGTCGTGGCGCCAGGACTGATCGAAACCGACATGACGAAGGCGATCGCCGAACGGGCGCAGGAAGACTGGGCGGCACGCATTCCGATGCGGCGACTCGGCACCCCCGACGATGTCGCCGCCGCGGTGTGCTTTCTCGCGTCGGATGAGGCAGCGTATATTACGGGGCAGGTGCTCGCCGTCAACGGCGGCATGTACACCTGACGGAATGGCAAATGGTAAATGGTAAATGGTAAATGGGCCATGGAAAGCGCAAGAGCTCTTGCCATCCACATGAGGTGAATGGCGCACTGGGTTCCGCTCGGAGTGAGTAGGTTCGTAGCAGCGAGGGTCCGGCGGACCCCGCGTGGGAGGGCTGAATGGCCGTTGCAGACAAAGTCAAAGGCATCATCGTGGAGCAGCTCGGCGTCGATGAAGAGGAAGTGACTCCGGATGCGTCGTTCGTCGACGACCTCGGCGCCGATTCTCTCGACACGGTGGAGCTGGTGATGGCTTTCGAGGAGGAGTTCGGAATCGAGATTCCGGACGAAGACGCCGAGAAGATCACGCGCGTCAAGGAAGCCATCGAGTACATCGAATCGCACAGCAAAAAGAAGTAGGCAGCGTAACGGAGGCAAGTTGACCAGGCGAGTCGTCGTGACCGGCGTCGGCCTCGTGTCGCCGCTCGGCGTGGGCACCGGGGCGAATTGGGACGCACTCTGCGCGGGGCAGGGCGGCATCGGTCCGATTACCCGGTTCGATGCGTCCCAGTTCTCGGCGCAGATTGCGGGCGAGGTCAAGAACTTCGATCCGCAGCAGTTCATCGCCAAGAAAGACGTCAAGAAGATGGACGTCTTCATCCAGTACGCGATTGCGGCGTCGCAGTTCGCAATGGACGACGCGGGTCTCTCGGTCACCGAGGACATCGCCACGCGCGTCGGCGTCTTCATCGCGTCGGGCATCGGCGGCTTCACCACCATCGAGCGGGAGCACCGGGCGCTCATCGAAGGTGGACCCAGGCGGATTTCCCCCTTTTTCATTCCAGCAGCCATCATCAATCTGGCCGCCGGTCAGGTGTCCATCCGGTTCAGCGCGAAAGGTCCCAACTCGGCGACGTGTACCGCGTGCTCGGCCTCCGCCCATGCAATTGGGGACGCTTTCGAGATCATCCGGCGCGACGACGCCGACGTGATGATCGCGGGCGGATCCGAAGCCGCGATCACGCCTATGGGCGTCGGCGGGTTTGCGGCCATGCGCGCGTTGTCGACGCGGAACGACGACCCGTCGCGGGCGAGCCGTCCCTTCGATCTGGAGCGTGACGGGTTCATCATGGGCGAGGGTGCGGGCGTCGTCATCCTCGAGGAGCTCGGCTTCGCCAGACGGCGTGGCGCGACGATCTACGCTGAGCTCGTCGGCTACGGCATGTCCGCGGACGCGTTCCACATCACCGCGCCGTCAGAAGACGGCGAAGGCGCCCTTCGTGTCATGGAGATGGCCCTCAAGCACGCGGGCGTCACGCCGTCGCAAGTGGACTACATCAACGCGCACGGCACGTCGACGCCCTACAACGACAAGCTCGAAACCCTGGCCATCAAGCGGTTGTTCGGGGACCACGCTCGCAAGCTGGCCATCTCGTCCACGAAATCGATGACCGGCCACCTGCTGGGCGCCGCGGGCGGCCTCGAGGCCGGCATCACAGCGCTGGCCGTCAAGCACCAGCTGATTCCGCCGACCATCAACTACGAACATCCCGACCCGGAGTGCGACCTCGACTACGTGCCGAACGTCAAGCGCCCGGCGTCGATCGAGTACGCGCTCTCCAATTCGTTCGGCTTCGGCGGGACCAACGGGGCGCTGCTGTTCAAGAAGTTCGACGAGTAGTCCGGCCCGCACGCGCGTTTTTTATGAAGATAGCCGTCTGCGTCAAGCAGGTCGTCACCCGCGAATGGCAGTTGCGGGTCAACGACGCAAAAACCTGGATCCGGGACAACGACGCCAGCTTCGAGCTGAACGAACCGGATGCCTACGCGCTCGAAGAGGCGCTGCGCCTTAAGGAAAAACAGGGCGGGGAGGTGGTTGTCTGCTCGGCCGGCCCCGCACGAGCCGCGCAGGTGATTCGTGAAGCCCTGGCGCGCGGCGCCGATCGCGCGATTCACGTCGAGGCGGACACGCTCGCGACCGCTGACGCCGTGACGACCGCGGCGGCGCTGGCCGACGCGGTGCGCAGCGAGCAGTTCGATCTCGTCCTGACCGGGCTGCAGTCCGACGATCAGGGTTTCGGTCAGGTCGGCGTCGTCCTTGCGGAAAAGCTCGGGATGCCGCACGCGACCATCATCATGGAAGTGCAGGTTGCGGACGGCGGCCTTCGCGTGAAGCGCGAGCTCGAAGGCGGATGGTTCCAGTGGATCGCCCTTCCACTCCCGGCGCTGCTGACGATCCAGAGTGGCATCAACCAGCTTCGCTACGCGACGCTCAAGGGCATCATGGCGGCGAAGAAGAAAGAGATCCGCAAGGTCGCGTCAGCCGGTGCGGCGTCGCCCACGCAGCGCATCCTCCGCGTCTACACCCCGGAAAAAGGCAAGAAGACGCAGATGCTTCAGGGATCGGCTGCCGACGCCGCCAAGGCGCTTGTGACGCGGCTGCGTGACGACGCGAGAGTGTTGTAGCCATGATTCTGGTGATTGCGGAGCAGCGTGAAGGCAAACTGAATCGCGCGTCGTGGGAGGCGATCGCCGCGGCCCAGCAGGCAGGCGGACCAGTCAAGGTGGTCGTTGTCGGCGCCGGCGTGGATAACGTGGCCTCCGAAGTGGCGGCGGCAGCGATCGATGAGGTCATCGTTCTCGATCACGCGGCGCTCGGCAGCTATACGGCTGACGGCTTCATTCAGGCGCTGGCCTCGCTCGTCGGACAGGAATCACCGTCGCTCGTGTTCCTGCCGCACACATACCAGACGCGTGACTTCGCGCCAGCGCTCGCCGCGCGGCTCGGCCGGGCCCTCATCACCGACGTCACCGCGATTCATCCCCGGGACGGCGCGTTCGCGTACACGCGACCGATGTTCCAAGGCAAGCTGAGCGCGGATCTCGTGGCCGAGGGACCGGCACCTCACCTCGTGACGTTTCAGATCGGCGCGTTCCGTCCGGACGCAGCCGCCAGAGGTTCGGCGCCCGTCCCGGTCCGCAAGATTGTTCCTTCGATCGACGCGTCGTCGATCCGTCAGAAGCCTGAGGCGCCGTTCAAGGAGGCGAAGCAGGCGGTCGATCTCTCGCAGGCCGAGCGCATCGTCGCCGTGGGGCGTGGAATCAAAGGCCAGGAGCACCTGAAGATCGTCGAGCAGCTCGCGCAGGCGATGGGAGCCGAGATCGCGGCATCGCGTCCGATTTGTGACGCCGGGTGGTTGCCGATGGATCGGCAGATCGGCAGCTCGGGTCAGACCGTGGCGCCGAAGCTCTACGTCGCGCTCGGCATTTCCGGGGCCATCCAGCACCTCGTCGGCATGAAAGGATCGCGCACCATCGTCGCGATCAACAAAGATGCCGAAGCGCCGATCTTCGAAGTGGCCGACTACGGCATCGTCGGGGATCTGTTCGAGGTCGTGCCCGCGATGATCGCGGAGCTCCAGAAGTAACCTTCTAACCGGGCCGCGGGGCCTGCGGGGCCCGCGCGTCGCCGCGGAGATCGGTTTGGAACGTGAAACCCTCGAAGTCGATGTGTTGATCGTCGGCGGCGGGCCCGCCGGCATGTCCGCTGCGCTGCGGCTCGCGCAGTTGCAGAAGGAGCGCGGCGGGGAGCCATTGGCGATCGCCGTACTCGAGAAAGCCCGCGAAGCCGGGGCGCACATGCTCTCCGGTGCCGTCCTGGATCCCTCGTCGCTCAAGCTTCTCGTCCCCGACTTCGCGGCGAAGGGCGCGCCGCTAGCGACCGAGGTCCATCACGATCACGTCTACTTCCTCACGCGGACGGCCAGGTTCGAGTTTCCGATCACCCCGCCGCCGCTCACCAACCACGGCAACTACATCGTGTCGCTCAACCGTCTGGTCAAGTGGCTGACCGGTCTGGTCGAAGCGGAAGGCATCGATGTCTTTACCGGATTTGCCGCGTCGGAAGTTCTCTACGACGGCGATCGCGTGGCCGGCGTCCGTACTGGCGATCGCGGCATCGGCAAGCACGGGGAACGCAAGGGCAACTTCGAGCCCGGCGTGGATGTGCGCGCGAAGCTCACGATCCTGGCCGACGGTCCCCGCGGGAACCTGACCAAGGCCTTGGTCCGGCGTCTTGCGCTCGACGCCGGCCGTCAGGCGCAGATCTACGCGCTGGGCATCAAGGAGCTATGGGAAATCCCCAAGGACCGACTGAAGCCGGGCACCGTCATCCACACGATGGGCTACCCGCTGCGACAGGAGGAGTTCGGCGGCGGCTTCATCTACGCAATGCCTGACGGCATGACGTCAGTGGGATTCATCTCGGGGCTCGACTATCGCGATCCGATGTTCGACCCGCACGTTCGATTCCAGCACTTCAAACGGCATCCGCTCATCGCGGAGCTACTCGGTGGCGCGCAGATGGTGCGCTACGGCGCCAAAGCCATTCCCGAAGGTGGATGGCACACGATTCCTCGCGTGTATGCTGCCGGCGTGCTGATCGCGGGTGACGCGGGCGGATTCCTCAACTCGATCCGCCTCAAGGGCATTCATCTCGCGATGCGGACCGGCATGCTGGCGGCGGAAGCCGCGTTCGACGCGGTTCGCACAGGTGACACGTCCGCGGCGGCGCTCAAGCGATACGAGGACGCCATCAACACGAGCGACGTCCGTCGCGAGCTGTACCCCGTGCGAAACGTGCATCAGAGCTTCGGTCACGGTCTGTTTGCCGGCGTTGCCTATTCGGGCCTCTCCCTGGTGACCGGCGGTTGGTGGTTGCGCGATCCGATGCCGGCGCACGCCGGCTTCGAGCGCATGGCGAAGATCGCGGAGTACTACCGTGACGGACGCCCCGATCCGGACGCCACCGTCAATCCGGCGAAGATCGATCGCCAGCTGACCTTCGATCGGCTCACGAACGTCCACTACTCGGGCACCAAGCACGCCGAGGATCAGCCGTCGCACCTCATCGTCCACGACGCGGAAGTCTGCCGCACGCGCTGTCGCGAGGAGTACGGGAATCCCTGTACGCGGTTCTGTCCCGCAAACGTCTACGAAATAGTCGATGCCGGCGACGGAACGAAGCGGCTGCAGATCAACGCCTCGAACTGCGTGCATTGCAAGACGTGCGACATCATGGACCCGTATCAGATCATCGACTGGGTTCCGCCCGAAGGAGGCGGAGGGCCGCAGTACGAGGGCATGTGAGCTCCGACAGGCCGCTGACGGCCTCTCAGCTGTTTCAAGCCAAGGCGATCGCTGCCGTTGCCTCCCCGATCGTCGGCGCGCTCTGCCGCACGCTGACGTGGAGTGCTGAGGGTGGCCACTACTTCGACGACGTGGTCCGCGCCGGAAGGCAGCCGATCATGGCGTTCTGGCACGGCAGAATCCTGGGTGGTCTCGACTACTTTCGCCATCGCCACATCGTCGTCATCACCAGCCAGAACTTCGACGGTGAGTGGATCGCGGGCATCATCGCGCGGTTTGGTTTCGGGGTTGCGCGCGGGTCGACGTCCCGCGGGGCTGCGCGCGCGCTGGTTCAGTTGCGCCGCGACCTCACTGCTGGGCGCTCCGTGGGGTTCACCATCGACGGCCCGCGCGGGCCGGCGCGAGTGGCGCAGCCCGGCGCCGTTTGGCTCGCCGGGGCCACGGGCAATCCCATCCTGCCATTTCACGTCGAAGCGGATCGCTTCTGGTCGATGCGGAGTTGGGATCGCACGCAAATCCCGAAACCGTTTGCGCACGCGGCGATTGCGATCGGCGCGCCATTCGAAGTCGCCGGGACTTCAGACGAGACGATTGAGACGAGACGACGCGATCTCGAATCGGAACTCGCTTCACTCGAGGCGCGCGCCCACGCGCTGCTCAAACAACCCCACCCGGCAGTCGCCAGGCCGGACGGCTCACGCGTGGCCGGCAATGACGTCACCAAGTGAACGCGCCGGACGACACCTGACGTCATGATCCTGCTAACCTCGACCAGGTTCGACGAACACGTGACGCCGCCCGGGCATCCGGAGCGAATGGAGCGTGCGCACGTGTTCGATGCGGCCGCGGCCAGGTGGATGTCGAGGGGTGGACGTGCAGCCGCGCCACGTGCGGCACGGCGGGAGGAACTGGAGCGCGTCCACGATCCCGGCTACGTCGACCGGATCGCCCGAACCGCCGGGCATCCCTCCATGCTCGACGAAGACACCTTTACATCACCGGGGTCTTACGAGGTCGCGCTTCTGGCTGCCGGCGCCGCAATCGATGCCGTGGATCATGCCCTCGATCACCGCGAGGCCGCTTTCGCACTCGTCCGCCCACCCGGACATCATGCCGAACGGGACCGGGCGATGGGCTTTTGTCTGTTCAACAACGCCGCCGTCGCGGCGGCGTCTGGTCTCGCGCGAGGCCTCGACCGCGTGGCGGTCGTGGACATCGACGTGCACCACGGGAATGGGACGCAGTGGATGTTCTACGGCGATCCGCGCGTGCTCTACATCTCGTCGCATCAGTTTCCGTTCTATCCGGGCACCGGAGCCGCCGATGAAGTTGGAAAAGACGAGGGAGCCGGATTCACGGTGAACGTGCCGATGGAAGCGGGATCGACGGATGCGGATTACTCGCTCGTCTACCGCGCGATTGTCGGTCCGGTCCTGGACGCCTACGCTCCGCAGCTGCTGATTGTCTCCGTCGGATACGACGCGCACCAGCGCGATCCGCTGGCGTCCATGCGCGTATCGACAGCCGGCTACGCAGCGATCGTCGGCATGTTGCAGGCGTCGGTCACGAGCCACGGCTCGATCGCGCTCGTCACCGAAGGCGGCTACGACCTCACAGCCCTCGCCTCGTGTCTCGATGAATCGTTCGTCACCCTCGACCGTGGTCTATCGGGAGCACGTACCCTGCCGGACGATGGGCCGGCGCCGCGTGGCGAACGGGCGCTGGCCGCCGTTCGAGCGGCGCAGGCGCCATATTGGCGTGCGATATAATTTAGGGATCGTGCCCGAGTACAAACCCCAGACAATCGAGAAGAAGTGGCAGGAACGCTGGCGAGCCGAGCGGACCTTCGAGGTCGGCGAGGATCCCGGCAAGACGAAGTTCTACTGCCTCGAGATGTTCGCGTACCCGTCCGGGCACGCACATGTCGGGCACGTCCGCAACTACATGATCGGCGACGTCGTTGCCCGCATGAAACGGATGCGCGGTTTCAACGTCCTGCACCCCTTCGGCTGGGACGCGTTCGGTTTGCCCGCTGAAAACGCCGCCATCAAGAACGGCACCCACCCCGAGACCTGGACGCTCGAGAACATCGCTCACATGAAGGGGCAGTTGCAGCGGATCGGGATCAGCTACGACTGGTCCCGCGAGCTGGCCACGTGTGAGCCCGACTACTACAAGTGGAATCAGTGGCTGTTCCTGAAGATGCTCGAGCGCGATCTGGCGTACCGCCGGCGCTCGACGGTCAACTGGTGTCCGAGCTGTCAGACCGTGCTCGCGAACGAGCAGGTGGTGGACGGCAAGTGCTGGCGTTGCGGCACGCCGGTAACCACGCGTGAGCTCGAGCAGTGGTTCTTCCGCATCACCAAGTACGCCGATGAGCTGCTCGAGGGGATCGAGCACCTGCCCGAGTGGCCCGAGAAGGTTCTGACGATGCAGCGGAACTGGATCGGCCGGTCGGACGGAGCGCGAGTGAAGTTTCCGCTGGCGGAGAAGGACGGCGGCACGGGCATCGACTCGATCGAGGTGTTTACTACGAGGATCGACACGATCTACGGTGCCAACTTCATCATACTGGCGCCGGAGCACCCGCTCGTTCAGGCCTGGAGCGGAGCGGCGGATTCGACGTTTCGTGAGAACCTGCAGCGATTCCAGGCGCAGGATCGAAGCATTCGTACGATCGGAGAGCTCGAGAAGGAAGGGTTCCCAACCGGACGTTCGGCGATCAATCCGTTCACACGTCAGCCCGTCCCGATCTGGATTGCCAACTTCGTGCTGGCCGAGTACGGCACTGGAGCGGTGATGGGGGTGCCCGGGCACGATCAGCGCGACTTCGAGTTCGCGCGCAAGTACAAGCTGCCGGTCACAATCGTGGTTCAGCCCGACGGAAAGACACTCGCAGAGCCGTCGATGACCGAGCCGTACGACGGTCCAGGCAAGCTGGTCGCGTCGGGGGACTTCACCGGTCTCACCACAGACGACGCGATCGTGCGGATGTCGGAGGCGGCGGAGAGCCGTGGCATCGGCGTGCGAACGGTGCAGTACCGCCTGAAGGACTGGGGTATCTCACGGCAGCGCTACTGGGGCACGCCAATTCCGGTCGTTTATTGTGAGAAGGACGGGATTGTGCCGGTTCCGTCCGACGCCCTGCCGGTCGAATTGCCGAGGGTCGCGGCCTTCAGCGGGCGCGGCGATTCACCGCTCGCGCAGATCCCGGAGTTCGTCAACACAACCTGTCCCGAGTGCGGCGGTCCCGCGAAGCGCGAGACCGACACCATGGATACGTTCGTCGATTCGTCCTGGTACTTCTTCAGGTTCTGCGATCCGCACAATGGCGAATTGCCGTTCGATCCTGACAAGGTCGCGTACTGGGGACCGGTGGACTTCTACAGTGGCGGCGTCGAGCACGCGATCTTGCACCTGATCTACTCGCGGTTCTTCAGCCGCGTGTATCGAGACGTGGGCCTGACGGTCATCGACGAGCCGTTCACGCGGCTGCTGACGCAGGGGATGGTCCTCAAGGGCGGCGACGTCATGTCGAAATCGGTGGGGAACGTCGTCGATCCCGACGACATGATTCAGAAGTTCGGCGCCGACGCGCTGCGGCTCTACGTCATGTTCGTCGCGCCGCCCGAAAAAGAAATCGAGTGGACTGACGCCGGCCTCGAAGGCAGCTTCCGGTTCCTGTCGCGGGTGTGGCGTCTGGTGGATCAGCTCGCCGAGACAATCGGCGGACACGGCATTCCAGGGCCGGGCGAACTCGATCTGAACGATGACGAGCGTGCGCTCCGTCGCAAGACGCACGAAACGATCCGGCGAGTGACGCTGGATCTCGATCCACGCGTCCACCTGAACACAGCCGTTTCCGGCCTGATGGAGCTCGTCAACGAGCTCTACGCGTTTTGCGCTGCGAGCAACTGCATCAGACCAGGCCGGGAGGAGGCTGACGCGGAGACGGTGGGCGGAGTTGCGCGCCAGGCGACGATTGCAGTACTGAAGGAGGCGATCGAAGCGCTGGTGTTGATGCTGTCGCCCTTCACACCGCACATGTCGGAGGAGCTGTGGGAGATCCTCGGGCACAAGGGCGGCGTGACCGCTGCCGGCTGGCCGCAGTATCAGGAGTCGGTCGCCAAGGCGGCGGAGATCGTAGTGCCCGTGCAGGTCAACGGCAAGGTCCGCGCACGGGTGACCGTTCCAGCCGATATCGGGGATGACCGTCTGCAGGAGTTGGCGCTCGCGGATCCGCAGATCGTCAAGCACCTCGATGGGAAGACCGTGCGGAAGATTCTGGTCACCCCAGGCGCTTCGCGGCTGGTCAGCATTGTCGCCACATGATGTCGCGCATCCGTTTCACCATCGCCTGCTCCGTGATCGCCCTGGCGGTCCTGCTGTCGCCGGGTTGCGGGTATTCGCTCTCAGGACGCGGGTCGTTTCTGCCGGCCGACATCAAGACGATCGGCGTGCCGATGTTTCAGAACAACACGAGCGTCTACGAGGTCGAGCGCAAGGTCACGGAGCGAGTCATCTCTGAGCTCATCGGCAGGGGTCATTACACGGTGCTGCCGCAGAGCACCGGGGTGGACGCCGTGCTGGCAGGCGAAATCACGGCCATCTCGCTCGTGCCGAGCGGGTTCAACCAGCAGCAGCAGGCATCTCGCTACGTGCTGACGCTCATCGCAAAGGTCGAACTGCGCGACGTGAAGGCCAACAAGGTCATCTGGGCGAACCCTTCGCTGCAGTTCAGCGAGCAGTACGACATGTCGAATTCGAATACCAGCCAGGACGCGAACGCCTTCCTGCGCCAGGACGCCAACGCCCTGGAGCGGCTCGCGACTGAGTTCGCCCGCGCGGTCGTCAGCGCGATGCTCGAGGCCTTCTGATGCCAGCGGCCTCGGCGGCCGACATCCGCAAGGCCATCGCTCAGCGCCGGCCAGACCCCATCTACCTGATCGTCGGCGACGATGACGCCGAGATGTCCAGACTGGCTGGAGATCTGTCTGGCCTCGTGGAAGACGAACTGCGCGCGTTCAACGTGGAACGCCTCTACGCAACGGACCGTGGGGTCACGGCGGCCACGATCGTCGAGTCCGCGCGAATGCTTCCAATGATGGCAAGCCATCGCGTCGTCGTCGTGTTGCGCGCCGAAAGACTGCTCAAGCCGAAGCGTCGAGGCAAGACGGAGGAAATCCCAGAGGAGGATGCGGGGGAGGAAACCCGGCCTGACGCCGACGCGCTGGAGGAGTACGTCAGGAACCCGGAGCCGCTGACCGTGTTGATCCTCGTCGCGTCTGACGTCGATCGGTCGCGTCGTCTCTACAAACTCCTCCAGAAGAGCGCCCAGATCGTCGAATGCTGGGGCCTCAGGCCGGCGAAAGACGCGCGGGTGGACCTGCGTCAGGTGGCACGCGAAGCGGAGCGGCTCGTGCGGCAGGCCGTCACCGCCGCCGGTCAGCAGATCGATCCAGCGGCGGCACGCCTGATCGCGGAACGCGCGGGCACTGACATCGCCCGCCTTCGTGGGGACCTGGAGCGGCTGCTGTTGTTCACCTCGGGAAAGCCGAAGATCACCATCGCCGACACGCGCGAAGTCGTCAGCGCGGAAACGGCGCAGGACGACTGGGCGGTGACGTCGGCGATTCAGAGAGGGGACGCTGCCGAAGCGCTGCGCCAGCTGGCGCTCTCGCTGGAGTCCGGAGCGGTGCCTTACATGGTGCTCGGGCAGCTCGCGTGGTTCGTTCGTGAGAAGCTCGGCATGTCGGATGCGCGCCGCGTGCCGGGTGCCATCGAGGCGCTGTTCCGAACGGACGTCGACCTCAAGAGCTCCGGCGGAGATCCTCGGGTACTGCTGGAGAGGCTGGTGATGGAGCTGTGCGGCGTGCCGCGGCCCGCCGCACGCCGGGTATGATACCGGCGGCGGGACTCGAGACGAGAATCGATTAGGCGGCGGCGCTCTTCTTCGCGACGCGGGACGCAAGCCGTGACTTGTAGCGACCGGCGGTGTTGCGGTGGATCAGGCCTTTACCCGCCATCTTGTCCACGAGCGAGATCGTCTGACGCAGGGCGTCCTTGACGTCGGCTGCCGAGCCGGAGTCGATCGCGGCGCGGATTTCTTTCAGGGCGGAGCGGAGCCGGGTCCGGAGCTGGCGGTTGCGCTCGCGTCGCACGAGATTCTGCCGGTGCGCCTTGAGCGCGGAATCGTGACTGGCCACAGTAGGTGTTCCTCGAAAAGACGGCGGCGTGCGGGCCGGCGCCGGTGAAAACAGAGGTCACGGCCCCAGACGACGCCATTGCGCGCGGGCCACAAACCAGCAATTATAGCACAGGCTTCGCGCGGTCCCGGCGCGCGTCGGCCGGCCCGCGGCGCCATTCCGTCCGCGCGGGCCACGTCACACCCAACCGTGGGAAACGTGGAGACCCGTGACGGACGAGGAACGCGAAGACGTACTCCAGCTGCTGGCGAATTACGAGAATATGGCGCGCGCGGTCGAAAGCCTCGTGCACTACCTCAAGACGGAGACGCCCATCGACCTGAAAGCCGATCGCTACCGCGGACCGGTTCAAGACATCGTGGACCTCGTTCCCGTGTGGCGCAGCTATGCGGCGAGCATTCGTGTAAAGTTCATGCTCGACCGTCGCTCCAAACCCAGAGACTGATCCAGTCTGCCGCAGACATCACTCATGATTCCTGATGCCCGAATCGAAGAGCGATTGCTTTCAGAGGCGGTGGCGGCGCGGCAGCGCATCGTCGACGTGATTGCGCTGAAATACACGCACGGGAGCGCGGATGCGCAGACGCTGTCAGCGTCTGCCGGCTCCAACCTCGATCAGTATGCCCACGATCTGTTGCACCGGTTGATCGACGCGGCGCGCGGCGCGTGGGACGATCAGGCCGCCGACTGGGTGCGCGAGCGGTATCACGACTGTCTGTCCGCGCTGGGTATGTCGCTCCGCGACTTGATCCTGGAGTCGGGTCCGCGCCACGCCGTCGCTCAAGCGCTCCAGCAGCGCATGCTCGAGGCAGAGCTGCGTCTCGAGCACGCTCTGGACACGATCGTCTCCTCCTGATCGATTCGCGGTCTCAGGTTCAGCCGCGACCCTTTAGCCGGCGCAGCGCCCGCCGCTCGCGCTTGTCCGGAACACCAGCAGAACGGGACTTGAAGAGCGGCCCCATCAATCTGGCCATCTGACGCGCCTCGATCTCTTCCGCTGTCGGCGGCGGTGTCACATCTTCGTACATCGCCCTGGCATCCGCCTTCGCGATATGACGCTCGCCGATCACCTTGACGATCACCTGCTGACGTCGTCCGGGCGGACGCGAGATCACGATGCGATCGCCGGCGTGAATTTCCCGATGCGGCTTCGCCGCCTGACCGTTGACGTCGACTTTGCCACCTTTGCACGCCCGCTGCGCTTCGGAGCGGGTCTTGAACAGGCAGGTGACGTCGAGCCATACGTCGAGGCGAACGGACTCCATTGATCGATTGTAGCGTTCCCGCCGGCCACTCGACCGACGCTGCCAGTTACTACTTTGTCAGATTCTGCATGGCTCTTTGGCGGCGGAACACGGTCCGCGCAGGCAAGCGTGAGCGGGCGTGACACCCGGCAGCGGGTAAAAACGCGCGCGCAGCGTGACTGCCGCCCTGGGTTGGGGACCCAGCGCGGGTCGCGGCCGGCGATGCGAAGCGCGCGTTTTTCCACGCCAGCGTTAGCTTGCCGGAGCGGGCAGTGTTTCGCCGCATTCGTAGAATCTGACAGAGTCGTACTAGTCGTGACGGAGCGCACCCACCGGATCGAGGCGCGCCGCCCGCCGGGCTGGAACGTAACTGGCCGCAAGCGCCAACGCGGCGATCAGCAGGGACACCGTGGCGAACGTCAGCGGATCGTGTGGACGCACGCCGAAGAGGAACGCCGTTGCGAGCCTGCCGGCCATTACCGCCATAAGAAGACCCGCGATGAGGCCGATCGCAACAGGTTTGGCACCCTGCAGCAGGATCAACCGGCCGATGTCGCGGCGCGCAGCTCCAAGCGCGATCCTGATGCCAATCTCCCGCGTGCGCAGAGCGGTGACGTACGAGGCCACACCGTAGATTCCGATTGTCGCCAGCGTGATCGAGAGCGACGCGAAAAACCCGAAGAGCGTCACTCCCATCCGCTGAGGAATCACGAGCGGCTGCACGTGATCTGCAAACGGACCGACGTCGTACACGGGCACGCGCGCATCCGTCGCCCGCAATCGATCACGAATGAGCGGAACGACGGCGTCCAGGCTATCCGAGGTTCGTACGAAAAGATGGGCGCTGTCGATCGACCCGACCAGCCCGCCTATCGTTTGATCGAAAGGAAAATACACATACGGCGCCGGCTTGTCGTCAAGGTGTCGAATCTTCGTGTTCTCCACGACTCCGACGATTGTGCGCCATTCTGATCCATCACCGAGCTTGATACGTCCTCCGATCGGGTTCCGCCCGGCCCAGTGCGCTGCCGCGGCAGCTTCGTTGACGATCGCCACCTCCGGTGCGGCACGCGCGTCGGCCGGCGTAAACGGTCGCCCTCTTACCAGGCGTGTTCCGGCGGCCTGGAAGTACTCGGGTCCGACCTGCGCGATGTAGTAGGTCGCAGTCTTGCCGCTGCTGTAGCCGTCGACCTCGAGCTCTCCCATGACGACACCCTTGGTTGGCACGAGCGACGCCCATGCAGCCGCCTGGACGCCCGGGACCGTGCGGACCCGTTCCAGAGCGTCCGCATAGAACACGCGCGCACGCGCCGGGTCGAGTCGGGCCAGCCCCGGGTTGACCGACGCAGTTGCGACGCCGCTGACGTCGAAGCCAAGCGGTTCACGCAGTGCGTGCACGAGGCTCTGCAGGAACAGACCACTGCCGATCATCAGCACGAGACTGAGGGCGATCTGAGCCGCCACGAGTGCGCTTCTGACCCGGCTTCGGGAAGGCGTCACGCGTCCCTCATCACGCACGCGAGCGGAGGCCTCACCGCGGGACGCACGCCAGGCGGGCCAGGCGCCGAAGAGCACCCCAGTCAGCAGCGCGAGCGCGACGGCAGCGAGCAGTGCAACCCAATCGATCCTGAGATCCAGACGGCCAATCTCGATCCCGCCCGGAAGCTGGAATGCAGCCAGAAGCGGCATCGCCAGTGCCGCGACGACCAGGCCAGCCGCACCGCCGAGCAGGGAAAGCAAGAGGCTCTCGCACAGCATCTGGCGGAGCACTCGCCCTCGTGTTGCGCCGAGAGCCAGACGGACGCTCAATTCGCGCCGCCGGGACGTCGCGCGGGCCAGCAGAAGATTCGCCAGGTTCGCGCAGCCAATCAGCAGCGTCAGGCCGACGACCCCGACGAGCAGGAGCACGAATCCGCAGACGGACGCGGCGTTGTCGCCCCCGAGCGCTCGAGTCGTGAGGGTTGTGAGCGTCAGCCGATCGGGCGTCACCCCAGGCTTGGGCGGATTGATCCTGCGGTAGATCGTGTTGACCGCAGCCGTCGCCTGCTCCGACGTGACGCCCTCAGCCAGGCGGCCGACAACGTTCAGCCAGACGAAACCAGGGTGATCGAGGAGCGATGCATTCGAGAGGAAGCCCGTTCTGATTGCCGGGCTCGAGGTGACCGGCAAGTAGATGTCCGGACTGGAAAAAAGCGTCGTGCCTCGAAATCCCTCGGCCGCGACGCCGACGATGGTGACCGGACGGTCGTTGGCGCGAATCAGCTTGCCGATGACACCAGGGTCGCGGCCGAAACGCGCCGACCAGTAGTCGTGGCTCAAGACACCGACGACGGCTCCTCCCACGCCCGTCTCGTCCGACTCCACAAAGGTACGGCCTGCGGCAGCGCGGACTCCCAGCACGCCAAACGTGTTCGCCGAAACGAAGGCTCCTTCGGTCAGCTCGGTGAGACCGTCGATCGAGAGGCTCAGCCGGCGTTCGCCGCTCGTTGCGATGACACCTGCGAATACTTCGCGATGCGTTGCGAACTCACGGTAGTGCGGATAGGACGACGACCAGGTGAAGGCGAGCAGGCGATCCGGGGCAGCGACCTGAATCGGACGAAGGAGGGTTGCTTCTGCGAGGCTCAACATCGCGACGTTGGCCCCGACTCCCAGCGCCAGGGTGAGCACCGCCGCGGCGGTGAAAGCCGCATCACGGTTCAGCAGGCGAAGGCCGTATCGAAGATCGCGAATCAGGTCCTGCATCGGTTCTCCTCGCGGGTTGCGCGGTCTCGCGGGCGTGGATCGGCGGAAAGGGAAAAGGAAAGACCAAGGTCGAGTGGGCGACGTCGCGGTTGAGCTGATCGCGTTCTGCGAATAAGATAGTCGGCATCGTTCAGGAGACCCACGTGCATCTTGACCCGGTTCGGGCGGAAGATCCATCTGCCGTTTCTACGACACCGTTCGATGAGCCAGAGTTGATCGCAGAAGACCCCGCGGAGTCGTCACCGCCGCGCGGTCGGGAAGGACTGCCACCGGCTTTCAGGATGCGTCACGGTCGACACTACGTCGAGCAGTTGATGGGCGAGGCGCCGCTGCGCACCGTCCGCGAGATTGGTATCGCTGACATCGATGCCGCGTCAGGATCGCCTGCCGATCTGTGTGCGCTCGAAGAATCGATCCGCGAGCACGGTGTTCTCGAGCCACTCCTCGTGACTCTCCGCAACGGGCGCTATCAGCTGATCGCCGGAGCCAATCGGCTGCGCGCGGCAGCTGCAGTCGGGCTGCGCACCGTGCCCTGCCTGGTGCACGACGTCGACGACGACGCGTTGGCGACGCTTCGCGATGCGGCGCGCCAGTGTGCGACTCCAATCGACAAATCGCCGGTCGAACCGCCGGAGCCGCCGGCGCAACTGGAGAAGCCGGAGACCGAGGTCGGCGCCAGCGGTCTGCCTCCGGCGGTCGCGGAATTGACGAAAGGCCTGGGGTTCATCGGCACCCTCGTGCCGGCGTTACAGGCGTCGATCGGCGATCCCCTGCGTTCGTCGGTGCTCGCCGATTTGATCGGCGTGGAGCTCCAGCGTGGAAAGACGGTCGCCGCAGCCGGTGAGATCGCGACCGGGCCGGTGACGCTGACGCGCGACGACGTGGAGTGCCGCAGCCTGATGACGCAAGCGGTCGCAACCGTGCGTGAGGAAGCACGCCTTCGGGACGTGTCATTTCAGATCGATGGTCTGGATACCGAGTATCACCTGGAGGCGGACGAGGGGGTGCTGGCAGTAGCGATCGAATCGCTGCTGCGGGGCATGGTCGCGCTCGTCAGCGGTGAGGGAGCCATCCTTCGCGTTTCGGTCCAGGGAACGCTCGTACGGCCCGCGTTGATCGTGCAGATCGCTCAGGACGTGAAGCCGGTCACGGCGGAGACCGCCGCGCGATTCTTCGATGCGGGGTGGCCGGATCATCCGTGCGGGGTGTCGGGCGCAGTGATGCTCGCGTGTGCGTCAAGAGCCGCGCGTTTGCATGGCGGACGGGCGGCAATGCGCATCACCGCGACGGGATCCGCGCTGACCTTCGTCCTGCCGCGTCTGACCGACAACGGCTGGTGAGGTCCCGCCCAAGCCCCACTAGCGTCTGGACGCTGACTCCATGAGCTCCGACCCGGGCGTCCGTACGTTGGAATACCTCACGACTTCACGGCCGTTGACGATCTCGATCGACCGATAGATCTTCGCCGGAGGAACCGTCGTGACGTTGGTGCTCCTTCGAATCCGATCGATGTAGTTCCGGGTTTCGCGATAGGGCGGCACCGCGCCGTACTTCTCGACGGCTTCCGGACCCGCGTTGTACGCCGCGAGCGCGAGCTCCTGGTTGTCGGAGTATTTCGTCAGCAGCGAGCGGAGGTACGCGACACCGCCCCGGATGTTCTGCGCCGGGTCGTAGGGGTTGTCGACGCCGTACTGTGCGGCGGTCGCTGGCATCAGCTGCATCAGGCCCATCGCGCCTTTCACCGATCGGGCGCGGGGGTTGAATGCCGACTCCGCCTGAATCACGGCACGCACCAGCCCGACGTCCACGCCATGATCGGCCGCGTGCTCCTCGATGAGCGCGTCGTACTCACTCGACCGGCCCCTGATCGCCTGCCGTGTCGTGCGCACCTGACCGGTGCCGGCAACGGAGAACGTCGTCGCCGACGGGTCCTTCGGGCGATCCGACAGCACCAGGTTGCCCGCCGGATCGCGCCACGCGTAGATCTGCGCATCGGCGGCCGCGGGGAAGGCGGCCGTCATCAGGGCGACGATCAAACAGGTTCGGACCAGCGCTCGCATGGACGTGTGGGCGATCGAAGAGATCGCTCCACCACGTCCTCATCGCAAGGCCGGTGCCGTGTGTTTTCAATAACTTAGCGGCTGCAGGCGGGGCCGGGTGTTTCGAAATGGAACGGCCGCCCGCAATTCTGCCGGTCTCAGGCGAGCAGTTTCTGCAGCGCTCCCGGAGCCGCGGCGATCAACTCACCGATTTTCGACGGGTCCTTGCCACCAGCCTCCGCGAAGTCCGGACGTCCGCCTCCGCCGCCGCCGATGATCGGCGCGAGTTCCTTGACCATGCGTCCGGCCTGCACCCGCGTCGTCAGATCCTTCGTGACGGCCACAAGGAGCGTGACCTTTCCTTCGACTTCCGAGGCGAGGACGACCACGCCGGACCCCAGCCGGTCGCGCAGCGAGTCCGCAAGGCCCCGGAGTGCGGTTTTTTCGAGCCCCTCGACTCGGCGCGCGATCAGTTTTAGCCCGCCGACCTCGATCGTTCCGGCCTGGGCCGATCCCGCTCCCCCGGCGTTGCCGGCGGACCCGCCTCCGAGAGCACTCTTCACCTTGAGCTGTTCCACTTCGCGGGCAAGACGCTTCGCGTCGGCCTGGAGACGCTGAATCACCGCGGGCGCACCGGCAGGCGTGGTGTTGAGCGTGCTCAACACGCTCTCGAGCGCTGTCCGCTCCTGCTGCGCCCACGCAACCGCCCCCGCGCCGGTCAGCGCCACGATGCGCCGTGTGCCTGCCGCGACGCCGCCTTCCTCGGTGATGACGAAGAAACCAATGTCGCCTGTGGCGCGGACGTGCGTGCCACCGCATAGCTCCGTGCTGAATCCCGGGACGGAAACCACACGGACCCTGTCCCCGTACTTTTCGCCGAAGAGCGCCATCGCGCCCGCCGCAATGGCCTCCTCGGTCGAGCGCACCTCGGTCTGGACGGAGGTATTCCGGTAGATCTGCTCGTTGACGATTCGTTCGATCCGCTCGATGTCCGCGCGCGGGATCGCAGCGAAGTGCACGAAATCGAACCGGAGCCGATCGGGCTCGACGAGTGATCCCGCCTGCTTGACGTGCGGTCCGAGGACCTGCCTCAGTGCCGCGTGCAGGAGATGCGTGGCGGTGTGATTGCGTCGCGTCGCGTCCCTGACCTGGTCGGCGACCTCGGCCGTAACGATCTGCCCTCTGCGGAAACGTCCACGTTCCACGCGGACGAAGTGGAGGCGCGGGCGTCCGCCTTGTTGGCGAACCATCCGTTCGACCGTGCCTTCCGCGCCGTCCGCGCCGAAGATACGGCCGGAGTCCGACACCTGCCCGCCCGCCTCGACGTAGAACGGAGTGATGCCGAGCGCGACGTAGCCCTTCGCGCCCGCGGTCAGCTCCTCGACCGATTTCCCTGCCTCGTCGAAGATCGCGAGCAGCGGCGTTCCCTGCACGGCCGTCGAGTCATAGCCCGCGAACTGATCGCCTGCGGTGTCGAGCGCCTGCTCGACCTCCGCGGGCATCGAGAGCGTGAAGCTCTCCTCTTTGAACTCCGTGGCGGCGCGCGCGCGAACGCGCTGTTCCTCCATCGCTCGATCGAATCCGGCGTGATCGATCGCCAGTCCACGCTGGCTCGCGAGGTCGTCCATGAAGTCGAGCGGAACGCCGAGCGAGTCGTACATCCGGAACGCTTCAACACCCGGAACGATTCCGCCAGACGCCGCCGCACGATCCAACGCCGCCTCGAGCCTTGGCAGCCCCGCCGTCAACACCGCGTCGAACCGCTCCTCCTCGCTGCGAACGATACGGACAATCGCGCCATGGTTCGCCCGGAGCTCGGGATACGCATCGCCCATCTCGTCCACGACGACGTCTACGAGCGTGTGGAGGACAGGATCGGTAAACCCGAGCTTCTTTCCGTGGCGCATCGCGCGGCGCATGATCTTACGGAGCACGTATCCGCGCCATTCGTTGGACGGGATCACGCCGTCGGCGATGAGGAATGTCATCGCGCGCAGGTGATCCGCGATCACGCGCATCGACACGTCGGGCGGGTCGTCCATCGACGCCCCATATGGGCGTCCGGCGCAATCGCCGATCGCTTTCAGGATCGGTGTGAACAGATCCGTGTCGTAATTCGACAGCTTGCCCTGGATAACCGCGGTGACCCGCTCGAGTCCCATGCCGGTGTCGATCGACCGGGCCGGCAGCGGGTTCAGCGTGCCGTCCTGCTGCCGATCGAACTCCATGAAGACGTTGTTCCAGACCTCGACGAAACGGTCACAGCTGCAGTCGAGACCACCGCATGGACGTCCGCTGCGCTCCTCCTCGCAGGGCACGTGGTTGCCGCGGAAGTAGTGGATCTCCGAGCAGCGGCCGCAAGGACCGGTGTCGCCCATCGACCAGAAGTTCTCGGCCAATCCCAGCTCGGCGATCCGGTCGGCGGGTACTACGGATGCCCAGATTCCATACGCCTCGTCGTCGCGCGGAATGCCCGACTCGCCTTTGAAGATGGTCGGAAACAGTCGGTCCGCCTCGAGCTTCCAGACGTCGGTCAACAGTTCCCACGCAAACGGGATGGCCTGCGCCTTGAAGTAGTCCCCGAAGGAGAAGTTGCCGAGCATCTCGAAAAACGTGTGGTGGCGGAGCGACGGTCCGACGTTATCGAGGTCGTTGTGTTTGCCGCTCACGCGCATACACTTCTGCGACGTCGTCGCGCGCGTGTAGGCTCGCTTTTCCTTGCCGAGGAACACGTCCTTGAACTGGTTCATGCCGGCGTTGGTGAAGAGCAGCGTTGGATCGTCGGCCGGCACGAGCGACGAGCTCGGGACGATGGTATGGTCCTGACGGCGGAAATATTCCAGAAAGCTGGCGCGGATCTCGCGGGAACGCATGACGATTATTGTACCGAATTCCGGACGGCCCGACCGGGAGCGACGCCGTCGTGATCGCCGCCGCTGCAACGGCCCCCGCCGGCGTCTCGTAACAAGATCTAGAGTTCTATGTCGTTCTGAGGTTCTATGGTTCCTCGCAGACGGAACCCAGCACCCTAGAGCCTCGAGAACCCTAGAACCCTAGAACCCCTAGAACCCCTGGAACCCCTGGAACCTCTAGAACCGAGAGAGGGCGCCCTATCCCGATCGACCTCGAGACCGTCACGGAAGCCCGGCTCGTCGCGCAGGCGCTGGCCGGCTCGGATTCCGCGTTCGAACAAATCCTGCGGCGCTATCAGCGTCCGATCCTCGCGTTCCTCGTGCGGATGACGGGCGATCCGTCGCTCGCGGAGGAGCTCGCGCAGGACACGTTCGTCAAAGCCTTCCGCAATCTTGCCGCGTTCGACACGACACGCCGGCTCTCGAGCTGGCTGTTTCGTATCGCGCACAACACCGGCATCGACGCGCTGCGCAAATCCAAGCCGCCCGTCGTGCCGATGGACGATCGGGACGGACAGCCCGACGTCGCCGCGCCACCCTCTGCCGATCCTGTCGAGCGCCGGGCGCTCGGCCGTGCGCTGGACAACGCGCTGGCCCAGCTGAGGACTGACCATCGTGCCGCCGTCATCCTGCGCTACGAGGACGGGTTGTCCTTCGAGGACATTGGCCACGTGCTGGGGATTCCCGAGGTGACCGCCCGAAGCCATGTCCACCGCGCCCGGAAGGAACTGGCACGAGTGATGACCGCGGCTGGCTGGACGCCGGACCGATGAGCGCAACGTTCAGACGGCTGGCTTCGTAAGCCTTAGTGGGAGCCATGGACGACCTTACCCGGGACTACGAGCGCTGGCGTTTCGCGGAAGAGCACGGCGAGGACGATGCCGCGGACGCGGCGTTTCGCGCGGTGTTCGACGCATCGATCTCCTCGCCTTTGCCGTCCCGGGAATTCACCACGCGGACGATGGCAGCCATTGCCGATGCGTCAGCCATCGATGCCCGCCGTGCGCGGGCAGGCCGGGCAATGCTGATCTGGGGCGGCCTGGCGGCTTCTGTCGTCGCGGTGTATTTCGGCGCGGGCGCGCTCCTGTCCGTGCTGTCGTCGGCCGTCGTCGGGGCTCTGAACCTGGTGATTTCAACGGTCGTGTGGTTTGCCAACGGCGGGAGCGCGCGCAGCAGCATCTGGGCGGTTCTGACCGGAATCGGGCGTGCCGCCGGCGTATTCGTGTCCGACCCGCGCGTGACGATGGCGCTCCTGGCCTGTCAGGCCGTCGCCATCGGCGCGCTGGTCGCGCTGCATCGTCTGCTCGGTGACAGGGAGTTGCTGAAATGAGGAAACTCATCGCGTGTCTCATGATGGTGGCGCTCGGCGCACTCGTGGTCGCTGCGGCAGGGCAGCAGACCTCGGACGACAAAGCCTTGCGAGCGCGGATCGAGGCGCGCTACGACGTCGTGCCGATTGCGGACGGCATCGCGCTTACGCCGAAAGTGCGCAATGCGGATGTGCGGCTCATCGAGATTGCGGACGTGATCTCGATCAACGGCACGACCGTCAGCGGACGTGAGCTGCGCGACCGGGTCGGCGATGACGCCGACGACATCCTGAAGCTTTCCTATCTCGACGCGTCATCGCGCCGTACGCTCTTCGCGACATCGGCACCCGCGGAGTCCCCTCAGGAGGTCGCGAGCGAGTCCAGCCGGCGGTCCCCGAGACGAGCCGAGCGATCGCATGGCGATCGCGTGCGGGTGTTTGGTGACGTCACGGTGAGGGAAGGCGAGGAAGTGTCTGGTCAGGTCGTCGCCGTGCTCGGATCGGTGCGGGTCAACGGTGATGTGGGCAGCGATGTCGTGTCTGTCCTCGGGTCCGTCGACCTCGGTGAAAAGGCGGTCGTCCACGGCGACGTCGTCAGCGTCGGAGGGCGAGTGAACAGGACGCCCGGTGCCCAGGTGCGTGGAGGAGTGACCGAGGTGTCGCTCTCCGACATGGACTGG
>DATAEK010000124.1:0-8684 GCA_036258055.1 Vicinamibacterales bacterium | reverse complement strand
ACGCGTGAGATCGGCGTGCGTGTCGCCTTCGGTGCGACCGAGCGCGATGTCGTGCGGCTGATTCTCGGACAGGGCCTGGTCGTGGCACTCGCCGGTATCGGGCTCGGCCTCGCCGGCGCCGCCGCCCTGACCCGCGTCGTGCGCTCGTTCCTCGTGGGCGTGAGCGCCACCGATCCGATCACGTTCGCGGGCGTGCCGGCGCTCCTGCTCGCCGTTGCCATCGTCGCGTCGTTCTTCCCGGCGCGGCGGGCGAGCCGTGTGGATCCGAACGTCGCGCTGCGCGACGGCTGATCTCCAGCGATCGGCGGGCGGACGGCGGCCCTTCTTGCAGTAGACTCACCGAGCTCATGCCGGTCACTATCGGTACACGACTGGGCCCTTACGAAATCATCGCCCCCATCGGTGCCGGCGGGTCCGAAGCCCAGCCCCGGCCACGACCAGGATCGGGAGGACGCTTGGTCCCTATCAAGTCGTGGCCAAACTGGGCGAAGGCGGAATGGGTGAGGTCTATCGCGCGACGGACACGAAGCTCGATCGCGAGGTCGCGATCAAAGTGCTGCCCGAGTCGTTCGCACTCGACGCGGACCGCGTCGCGCGCTTCACGCGCGAAGCCGAGACGCTCGCCTCGCTGAATCATCCGAACATCGCGCACATCCACGGCTTGGAGAAATCTGGCAGCGACTGACGCCGTCGCAGCCTGCCAAACGAAGCTCGCGCGAAGCGCGAGCGAAGTCTCGCTGGGTGTTCGGGACGATTTTCGCAACTGGCTCATTCGTGCAGCGTAGCGGCACTGACTTCTACGCGGTCTTGCGTAGCGGTCGGACCTTCGGTCGGTTCCCGCGAGCCTTCATGGCATGCCACAGGTCCCACTTCGCCTGCAGCGTCAGCCAGATCTGGGCGTCCCAGCCCGTGAGGGCCTCGAGTAGGAGCGCAGTGTCGGCGCTAACACTGCGGCGGCCCTTTACGATTGCGTTGAGTCGCTGGAACGGGACGTTCATGCGGCTCGCCGCTTCGATCTGAGATACGCCAAGCGGTTCGAGGAATTCCTTCAGGAGCATCTCGCCAGGGTGCGTCGGTGGGCGACGGGTCGGCAGCATTTGGAGTTCCTCAGTGATAATCGGTGCACTGCACGTCGAACGCGTCACCGCCTTCGAACCGGAACACGATCCGATACTGGTCGTTCACGCGCACGGCATGGAAACCTCGAAGATCGCCGCCGAGCGCGTGCAACCGATTTCCGGGCGGTACCCTCAGGTCATCGAGCCGCGTTACGGCGTCAACTTGATCCAGTTTGCGGCGGACGATAGGCCAGAGCTCCTGAGGGATGCGCCGTGCCGCCTTGCTGTTGACGCCGTTCCAGATGTCCCGCGTGGTGTCATCTGCCAGCGTTCGGATCACACAATAGCACTATAGCACGCCTAGCGTGCTATGGCCCGATTGGCGCCTTTACCGAGCCGACAATGCCGTCGCCCCAATTGATGTCCTGCTGCTCGGGAGCGATCCTCGCCCCCCAGGCACGGCGTGGCCGATACTCTCCAGAGTTTGGAGAACAGCCCGTGGCGTGTACGTTCGGGAAGTGAAAGGAAGGAAGCCCATGCCAGTCGACATGTCTCGTCGCAACTTCGCGAAAACTACAACAAGTCGCCCCGTCGGCATGTCGCGTGTCTCATCGGTCTCACCGGGCGACTGGGCCGCATAACGTCGCATCGGCGGCAGGTCGCTGATACGGACATAACGATCTACGCCCGTGCGCCGTACGCGGACATGCTCGGTGAGCTCGAACAAGGTCAGGCCAATCTGCGCGTTCTGTCCGTACGTGATCGTCGGCCGCCCTGGCTGCCCCTCATTGGGGCGGCGGTTGTACTGATCTCGGATCGGCCGCTGCGCGACATCCACCGGTGGCCGGTGGTGGTAGTCGGGCGAAAGCAGCACCCGGTGCCGGCGCATTTCGAGGCTCTAGAGCGCACGCGTGCGGCCCTCTCACTGCAGTGCGAGGCGGCGCATCAGGATATCGTGAAATGCGCGCGCGGCCCCCTTTCGATCACCGGCCGCACGCCGGACCTGATGCCCGTGCAGAATCACGCAAAGCGGATCTGACCGAGCGTCGACGTCGCGGGCCCGGATGCGAAGGCGCCCATGTTCCTCAGACCGAGGATAACAGCCCCTGGCCGTTGTCCTCGACTGGCTGGCGGCGACGCGGCGCTAGCGAAATCGCCGGCCAGCGTCCTCGGCTCTACTGCTCGCGACTTTGGTGATAATGCCACTGCGACCAAGAGGCACATGTCATCGTTGTCTGATGAGCGCGAGCACCTTCACGCACGTCGAGTAATTGCGAATCGTCATGTTCTGGTAAATCGGCGTGCCGACGAGTTTCGTCAGACGACTTCCTGCAAGGGCGTCAAGACGCGTCGACATGTAGAGGACGCGCCTACCCGGCGTGACGATATCAACGCTCTCGCGCGCGTCAACGGCTTTCAACGCCTTCGCTGCCGTGACGGGTGCACGAAGGAACGCGATGTAGCGCCGCAGGTGCGTGTCTCGCGGCCAGCTGAATGGAACGTCAGCGACGACCCGTTCGAATTGCGCCGCTGACTGCACGACGACCGACAGCGGTTGGCCAAAGGCCTGGGCAATCGCTCGTTCAACCCTCGTCGTCACGCTGGAAACCGGGCGCTTCCCAGTCTCGAAGGTGACATTCCCGCTCTGAATGTAGGTCGCGACGTTGGTCATGCCGGCCTGCTCGAAACAATCTTTGAGCGTCGACATCTTGATGATGCCCTTGCCGCCAACATTTATTCCGCGCAGCAATGCGATGTAGATCATGTGGTCATGCTGACACGGGTCGGGCTCGTCGCGTTGTTGCCTTCTCAGACCTCGCTTCGGCGAGACAGACTTCGCCCGAGGGAGACTCGCTTCGGACATGGCCAGCGGAGCTGGCCTAGACGAAGCTCGCCGAAGGCAAGCGAAGTCTGGCTACGTGTTAAGGACAAATTCGCAACTTATTTGGCGACGGCGGCGGAGGCCGGGTTACCGCGCTATCGGACTTGAAGTCTCCCGGTTGCGCTTAGCTCGCGCATCACCTCGTCATAGTACGGCTTGTCTTTCAGGCTCGCGCGCGAGGCGGGTCGAATCGCGAGATCACGACGAAGACTGAGGCCGAAGCGATCTTCGACGATCTCAGACTCCGCAATCTGGCCTCGGTTGGCAGCGCGAACAATCGTCGCGCTGCTCAACCGGAGAATGCTTCGCTCGCGCTACTCGAGGATTACGTCTCGAACTGCTCGTTCATCCTCAAAACTGGAAACGGAGACTCAGCTGAATGTCGCGCCGATCGTTCGTCTTCGTTGTCAGCCGGCCGAACGTTCCGCTCGTTGGATCGGCATAACCGAGATTGCCGGTCAGCTGGTTCGATTGTGCTCCGAGCTGAGCGCCGGTGCCTCCCAGATTCGGGTGGTTCGGAAAGTTGAAGAACTCGGCACGAAACTGGAGTTTTCTGAGGCCGCCCAGCGAAAAGGTCTTGAACAGGGCCATGTCCCACTGCTGTTGCCCCGGGTTGTAGAGCAGATTGCGTGGCGCATTTCCGAACGTGCCCGGCGCTGGCGCCTCGAACGCCGCCGGGTTGAACCAGAAGTTGTTGTCCGATCCGTTTGAGAAGCTCGGATTAGCCACCTTGGGATCGCCGACGAGGTTGTACGGCTGACCGAACGCGCCATCACCGACGCCGGCGATGTCGTTCGGTCGCAGGACGGAGAACGGCGTCCCGGTGCGGAAGAACGTGGCGCCGGAGATTTGCCATCCACCCAGCAGGTTCTTCAGTAGCGTGTCCTGAACGCGCCAGAAGGGCAGATCGTAAATGTAGCCGACATTGAACACGTGCCGGCGATCGTAATTCGACGGCCCCCAGAATCCTGAGTCGTCATACGTATTCCACACCACGTTTCGCTTGTCGCTGCCGTTGTCCTCCGATTTTGCCAATGTGTAGGCCGCGCCGATCTTCAAGCCGTTGCTGTAGCGCCGCTCCGCGCTGATCTGCAGGCTGTTGTACAGCGAGCGCCCGGCGTTCTCCGATATGCGAATGGCGCCGTACCCCTTATACGGTCGCAAGGCGGCGATATTGACACCCGGATTCGCCTGAATCGTGCCGGGAAGGAGCTGGTTGATGTTTCGTTCCCGCGGCAGATACACACCGCGACGCCCGAGGTAGGTCACGTCGACGATGACGCCGAAGCCAACCTCGCGCTGGACGCCGGCAGACCACATGTACGACGTCGGATGCTTGAACACAACGTCCTGGGCCGTGTTCCCGAACGGCAAGTCGGCGGCTCCACCGGCGCCGCCCGGATTGTCGACAGCGCCGTTGGAGACGGTGACCATGGGCTGAAACGGCGGATTTCCACCGAGCACCGTTGAGTCGTTGAGCGTGGTGCGATTGTGGAACACGCCGGCACTCGCCCGCGCGACCGTCTTCTCGGTCACCGAGTAGGCAACCCCCAGTCGCGGCTCGATCGCGTTGTAATGCATTTCTGAAAAGCCGCGAGGCTCGCCGCGGAAGAGGGCCAGGACTGCCGGATCCTGCGCCACGACCAGATCTTTCCCTTCGCCTTCGAACCCATCTCCAGGCAGCACGATGCCGTTGTAGCGATCGCCTCCGACGAGACGGCCGGTCGACGGGTTGATGATCGCGGCGCGTGCGGGATCGTAGAACCGCGGATCAAAGTTCGCGATGTTATTGGTCGTCGAGTACCACGGCGGCCAGAACACCCACCGTATACCGCCCTCGATTGTCAGGTTGTTTCGCGGCTTCCACGAATCCTGAACGAACACATCAGTCGCCAGCGAACGCCATTTGGTGAATGCCCGCTGTCCAATCTCGGCGTAGTTGCTGAACAGCCCGAGCGCGACGTTCGCGACGGAGAGGCCGGTCCCGCCCGGACGGCCATCGAGGAACTCGAACGAGCCGTTCTGGTTGTTGGTGCCGCCGGGAATGGCGTTGACGTTGATTTGATCGAAGTCGTCTTCACCCGAGTACTCGATGAATACGCCGGCCTTGAGTGTGTGCCTGCCCTTCACCATGGTCAGGACGTCGGAGATCGCGTGAATCGGACCTTGCGAGGAAGATGGGTAGGGGCCGCCGTCGATCGTACTGAAGCCGGTGATGGCAACCGTCGGAATCTTGTCTTCAATCTCTTTGCCCGGAAACACGTACGGGTAGTTGATGCCCGTGCGGCTTCGCTGGTAGAGACCGGTTTCGGTGAACACGTTGATGAAGACCTGATCCAGCGAATGCGAGTAGGTCAATTCATTCAGTAGTGTGTTGCTGAGCGTGCTCGTCCACCCGACGATTTGCGTCTGGTTCGGGCGGTCCCAATCGGTGCGGGCAAATGGGAATGTGCCGCGGAAGGCATCCACCGCCGTCCAGTTGTACTTGGAATAACGGAACGTCACCTGCTGCGACGACGAGAGACGGTAATCGAGCCGCAGCGTGTCCTTGCGCTGATTCCGCGGGTTGTCGCTGGATTGGATCAGATTGGCCGTGCCTTGGCGGAAGCCTGGCGTGGGGAGAGGATACGCGTTGAGCAGCGCCACGCCGTTTGGCGAAAGGCGACCCTCCAGAATGATGTTCCCCGGAAACGGCTGACCGGTGACCGGGTCGGTGATGGTTCGCGCGCCGGAGAAGAATCCGTTGTTCGGGTTCAGCAGTTCACTGAAGTCGCCGCGGCGCATCGCCTCGGTCGGGACGGTCGCGGTATTGGTCTCGTACGCGAAGTAGTCGACCCATTCCTGAGCGCCGAAAAAGAACAACCTGTCACGCAACCCGCTGCCGGGGACGGGACCGCCAACCGAGTACGCATACTGTTTGTAGTCGAACGGCGCTGCTCCGCTGTTTTCCAGCGGATTGGTGCTGCGGTTGCGCGTCCAGGTGTTTGCCTGCAGCGAATCGTCTCGGTAGTAGTAGGACGTGCTGCCGCTGTAGCGATTGCTGCCAGCCTTGGTCACGAATCGGATCTGCCCGCCGCTCGCACGACCAAATTCCGGCAGGTAATTCGCCGTCAGGACCTGCACCTCCTGCACGGCGTCGACGTCCTGGATGCCGACCATGTTGCCGCTCGAGCGCGTCCGGATGCCGACGGCTCCGTCGATGGCAATCGTGTTTTCTTCTGGGCGGCTGCCGTTGATGTTGTACCCGCCGTTGCCCAGATCGTCGAAGCCGCGGTTGCTCAGGCTGCCGCCCATGACGCCGGCTTTCAAACTGACGACGCCGATCGGATTGCGGCCTCCGAGCGACATCAGCTCGATGTCTTTCGCTTCAATCGTCTTCCTGATAGCGACGTCGGTCTGGAGCGGCGTCGCCTGCGCCATGACGGTAATACTCTCGGACACGGTGCCTGTTTCGAGCGTGACGTCCAGTGACGTGTTCGAAGCGGCGTCCAGCGTGATATTCGTTTTGAGCCACCGCTTGAATCCCTGCAGCTCGACAGCAAGCTCATAGATTCCAGGCGCCAGCGCCGGAAACACGTAATAGCCGTTTGCGTCGGTAACCGTCGTTTGTCTCAAGGCGGTGCGCCGCAAAGTAGCGGTCACGGTCGCTCCGGGGATGACCCCGCCGCCTTGATCCTTCACGAAGCCCGTGATTTGCGCGCGATCGAGTTGCGCAAATGCTGGGGTGACAGAGAGGGCAATCAACACCACTGCCGCCGGCAAATAGCGGGACATCCTCCACCTCCTCGGGCAACCCGCCTGCAACGGAGGACGGCCTTCGTTCTCCGCCGCTGACGGAACGGGCGAACGAATCAGCGCGATGCTAGACCCCTTGCAGTCCCCGTTCAAGAGAAAGAGTGCCGGCGAGGCAATGAGCCGATCGATTGGTTCCGCATGCGAGTGCGGCGGCCCGAAGCGCTGGGGCGGGCCCGTCGAAGAAATCCGGCCGGGGATGTCCTGTCGTTTCCCCCAGTCGAAAAAGCACTGGCATGAAGCGGCGCCAACCACGGCAATGACCCACATCGCGATCCAGAAGCTCGATGGCAAAACGCTATACCAAGGGATGATCCGGTTGCCCCAACGTACGATTGGATCGGGCACCTGCACCATCGGGAGCCGCTCCGAGGTTCTGATACCATTCCGACGATTCGGGACGTGGAGGACGAAAATGGCGCATTTCACTCGACGCGAATTCCTGAAGACCGGACTCGCCGCGGGAACGCTGACGGTCTCCGGAGCCTTTTCCCTCAGCGTCCAGCGAGGGAGTGCGACCGACGTGGTCACGCTCGGTCGGTCCGGCGTGAACGTCACCCGGCTCGCGTTCGGCACGGGCAGCTTCAGTGGCCAGGTGCAGCGCGAGCTCGGGCAGGACGGTTTCACGCGGCTGGTGCGCCATGCGTACGATCGCGGCATCCGCTTCTTCGAGACGGCTGAATCGTACGGCGAGATGCACAGGATGCTGGGCATCGCCTTGAAAGGCATTCCGCGTGACAGCTACCAACTGATGTCGAAGGTGACGACCCGCGACGGTGTCGACCCGCAGCAGAAGTTCGACGAGCTCCGCCGCCTCGCAAACACGGAATACTTCGACATCATGCTGCTCCACTGGCAGCACACGGCGACATGGCCGGCCGACACGGCGCGCTGGCAGGATGCGATCCTCGAGGTGCAGTCACGGAAAGTCGTGCTCAGCCATGGTGCCTCGGTGCACGGACTGCCGGCCCTGCGTCGGGTTCCCGGAAACAAGTGGCTCGACGTCGCGATGATTCGCATGAACCACACGGGCAAGAGCATGGACGCCGAAGATTACGCGACGCAGGGCCCAGGCAATGTCCCGGAAGTCGTCAGCCGCGTCCAGGAGGTCCGCAAGGAAGGCTTGGGCGTCATCTCCATGAAGCTCGCGGGTGAAGGCACCTTCGATCGCGAGGACCGTCGGAAGGCGATGAGGTTCGCATTTCGCGACGCGGGTGTCGATTGCGTCACGGTGGGCTACAAGAGCCCAGCCGAAATTGACGAAGCCATCGAGAACCTGAATCTCGCGCTCGCCTAATAACCCGTCGGATCACACCAGATCTCGGGAACATTGACCTGCTCGACAGCTTCCGCCGTAACGCGCCGCTGCGAAGGTGACAACGTTGTGTTACACGGTGCGGGGTCGCCACGGCTCGTGCGCGTGCGCGAGCCAGACCAGCGCGGGGTCGAGCGCGCGCACTCGCAGCTGGCCTTCGGTGTGCGGCTCGTCGAGCTCGCCGAACCAGACCGCCACGTCGCCGCCGACGACGACCGGACGCCCGCCTGTCTCGACGACGACCACCTGCATGCCGCGTGTATGGCCCGGCGCCGGGAGGAGCCGGAGCCCGGGAAGCAGCTCGTGCTCGCCGTCGACCGGCACGTACCGCACGCCAGGCGCCTCGACCCACTCGCGAATGGTGTAGTCGTCCTCCGTGCGCGCGTCCTCGAGCTCCCGACGCTGGACGTAGATCGGCTTGCCGGCGAAGAGGTGGTTGCCGCCGCAGTGGTCGAAGTGCAGGTGCGTGTTGATGACGATGTCGACGGCGGCGAGGTCGAAGTCCTGCTTGCTCAATGGAAGGAGGCGGGGATCGAGGTCGGCCACCGCCGGATGCAGCTCCGTCATGCCGGTGTCCACCAGCACGCGCGCATCGGGATGGTCGATGACGTGCACGTTGACCGGCATCCGCTCGCCC
>DATAEK010000122.1:0-12063 GCA_036258055.1 Vicinamibacterales bacterium | reverse complement strand
TGCAGCTGCTGGAGGCCAAGGCGTACGATTCAGGCAATGTGAGGCTGCGGTACGCGCGGAAGGCGTAGCGTCCAACGTTCTCGGCGCTCGGCGCTCGGCGCTCGGCGCTCGGCGCTCGACGTCGTCCGGCGTGAGGATCGTTGTCCGCCGTCCGCGATCCGCGCGGGTCAGTGGTCAGCGGCCAACGACACCGCATGAGGTGTCAAACCACTTCGACATGTTTCCGATATGCTCACCCTGACCAAGGGCTACCGGACCCGGGTCAATGGGTTCCCGTCTCGCAAGGGAGGGCGTGATGCTTCACATCGAGTCGATCCTGCAATTCCCCAATCCCAGCACCCCCGACCTCGGTTGTTTTATCCGACAAAAGCACGGCTTCGAGACCGATCCTGATGTCGACTTCCTGAACGTCCATGTGGAGTTCAATCCCTCGATTGACTTCAGTCCCCCGTACCATCAGACGTACTTTCGGGTGCTGTGCGGCGAGGCCGCGTTCTTCCAGCGGTGCCTGGTCTACATGACGACCGATGCCAGCATCCCGCCGCCGATCCTGCAGCACTTTCCGCCGAACTTCATCCTCGGCGGCGACTACACTCCGCGGCCGTCCGATTGGCAGAGCTTCCCGACCCAATTCGGTCAGAGGCTCTATTGGTTCTTCGGGCAACACCGAAACCCCGCGACCACCACCTGGCAGCCCGACGCCCTCGTCCGGCACAGCTACTCCCTCTATGACAACGGGACGTTGAGTGTCGTTCAGTACGACGATACCGGGGGGGATCGCGACTTCGATGATTTCGAGTTGGAGGTCGCGATTGTCGGCCGGCGATCCTGGCAGGAAGTGATTCAGGCGGAGGGCCAGGCTGCCGTCAATCAACGGATCGAACGAGAGAGCATCCCCAGGTTGCGAGCGCTGCTCGAGCAGCGACCGAAGTGAGGATCAGGTTGCGGCCGGCGCGAAGTCCAGGTTCTCGGTGACTCGCGTTCCGTCACTGCGGAAGGCCTCGGTGACCAGCCCGATCCGGCGCCTGGCTTCGCGCAGATCGTGATTGTCGAGATTGATGTTGAGCAGATCGATGTACCACGGCAGCTTGGCGTCGCTCATCACGTAGGTCTCGACAATCGCGCGGGCGATCGGCAGCGTTGTCTGCTTCGACACGTCGTGGACGTCGCGATTGCTCGCGGTTTGCAGCTTCTCGTACTCCTCAGCCAGAAGCCGCAGGAAGAGCTCTTTGGTGAACGGATCCCCCGCCTTCACCTGGCTCTCATCGTCAGCGGTCATGCGGGCGTTCTTGTGCAGCCACTCCCAGAGGATGCTCAGGCGAATCTCGCCGGTCGCCATGTCTTCCATCAAGTACAGGACGTCATCGTTGCCGAAGAAATCGGCAGGCTTGAGCGCGGCAGCCTGAAGACCCTGGCCGAAGGCGTTACCGTACTGCAGCCCGACGCTTAGAAGGTCGCGCGCGCCGCGAACGGTCCGTGGTGCAGCTTCGAGCTGGATGAGGCCGTCGGCGTCGGCTGTCGTGTATGAGAGCGGCGGAAAAGACCGGCCCAGTTGATTCTCTTCGCCGATTTCCTGCCACACCGGCCGGACGATGTGCACCATCTTCCAGTGTGCGACCCATTTTCCGCTGGCGCCCTCGCGCTGCTCGCGCTGGGCTCCGGCCGTTGCCCGCTTCATCCCGTTGGTTACTCCTGCGTCCGATCCGACCGGGATGTTCGGCTCCATTCCGCCCTGCCACAGCGCGCATTGCCCGAAGCGGTCAGGAGTGTTGACGGCGCGCCGCACGCGATCTTCGTAGGTCCGCATGTAGCCGTAGGTCATCACGATCGCGTCGATATTCGGGTTGACGAAATCGCTGTCCCAGGCCATCGCGTCGGAGACGCTATTGATGTAATCCCACCGGCCGGTATTGAAACCGACGAAATGCCTGCCGAGCGCGGCGCGGATCTCCATCAACTGGAAGCACGCCTCGATCTGTTCGACCAGCACGTAGACCTTGATCGTCCCGGCGGTGAGGCCGAGGTTCTGCTCAATCGCGTTGAGCATGTCGTTCCAGATCGCGGCCTCTTCCGCGGTCTGGATTTTCGGCAGATACAGCACGAGCGACGCGCCTGTGCTTCGAAGCTGATGATGGTTGTTGACGATGAACAGCGTCGTGTCGACAATCGACGCCGAGAAGCCCGAGCCGGCATAGCGCACGTGGCGATCGTCGAGGTGGAGGCCGCGCGGCCGGAAAATTTTCGTCGTGAAATCGAGCTGGCGATGCCAATCGTCGATGATCGGCCGTCCGAAGAAGCCTTGCGCCCAGCGGTTCATCTCACCAGCTACGTGTTCCGCGACCTGCAGGAACAGCGGGTCGCGGGCGATCGCCAGCTTGAGATTCCGCTGATTATCGAGTGACATCGTCGAGACTTGACCGAGCGCATCCTCGCCGTCGAACATCCAGCCGTCAGCGCCGGACAGCAATGCGTAGGCGACGTTGCGGAGGCTCACTTCAGCCGGCGTGTGGGGCCTCGACGCAGGACCCGTCCCCTGAATCCATTGGCAGCGCAGGTCCACAGGAATCTCGCTCCCCACGAAGTTGCCATTCCGCGCGTCCTGAACGGTGATCCGGGTCCGTGCAATGAGCGCGTCAGCGGGCAGGAAGGCGATTCGCTCCCGGTTTCGAGCGCGCGCCGCGCGGCGCCCAATCCGGGCGGCCATGACCGCCTTTCGATCGGCGTCGAAGGGCGCCAGTGCGTGCAGCGCGGCGAGGACGTCCTTCGTGAAGACGTCACGATACGCGCTTTCGAGATGCCCGCGAATCTCCAATGTTTCCGGCATGTTCACTCGATCAGGTGGCGTGTCGGTTCCGTGAGATCGATGCGTTGACCCGCGACCGCAGGTGTCGCGGCTCTCGAGCCAAGTGTCGCACAGCGGTCACCGATCAGCACGCCGGCCTGGCCCGATACGTCGTCGCGCGCGCACCGCAGGCCTCCTCGTGGCCTTCGTGGACATGAGGCTGTAGGCCATATGCAGCAGGTCACGCATCGCGTCAGGTTGAATGCGCGACAGCCTTACCAGCACCGAGGTGTAACCAACGTAATGCTCGGTGATGTAGTAGGTCGCGGGATCGGCGGCGAGCAACTCGTCTCGAGTCTCGAAACTGACGCGAACCACGAGCGAGCCGGGCTCCGCCGAACGATGCGACGGCTGGCACGCAAACATCTGGCCGCGAACGCGAAATGCCGGCGCACCGTAGATTGTTCCTTCCTCGACGTCGGGCAGCGCCAGCGCCATGCGGCGGACGACCGCGAGGGTGACTCGTCCTTTTGCCATACACAACCAATCACGAACACCCCGGAACGAGGTGTGCGCCTGTCGTTCAGGATACCGCGCAAATCCCCCGCGGGCTTGCCTGGGAGCCGCTTCCCTCCGCGGCGGCGAATGACTTACTATTCGCCAGTCCCGAGGGCACGAGAATGACATCATCATTACGAAAACACTGGATTTCCCTGGTTCTGTTCGTGCTGGCCAGCGCATCGAGCACCGCGCAGCAGCAGCCTGGCCAGACCCCCGAGCCGAAGGCCCGTCCCGAGCTCGTGCGGCAGCCGTACAGCACGGCGGACGTCGACTTCATGTCTGGCATGATTCCCCACCACGCGCAGGCGCTCATCATGGCGGGCTGGGCTGCGACGCACGGCGCTCGCGCCGATGTCAAAGTGCTGTGCGAACGGATCCTGGTGGGCCAGCGCGACGAGATCGAATTCATGCGCAACTGGCTCCGCGATCGCGGCGAGACGGTTCCGGACCCGACCTCGACCAAGCACCGGATGAAGATGAACGGCGTCGAGCACGACATGCTGATGCCGGGCATGCTGACTCCCGAGGAGATGGAGCAACTCGACAAAGCCCGCGGTCCGGAATGGGATCGCCTTTTTCTCCAGGGCATGATTCGCCATCACCAGGGTGCCGTGAAGATGGTCGACGACCTCTTCGCCTCCTACGGCGCGCTGCAGGATGACGACGTCTACAAGTTTGCGTCCGATGTGTATGCCGACCAGTCGATCGAAATCGAACGCATGGAGAAGATGCTGGCGGCGACCGAGAAACCGAACCCGAAATAGTTTCCTCGTCCTCATTCATGTGAACGGAGTCCATAGCATGAGATCGCTCGTCTTCACATCGCTCGCTGTCGGCCTGCTCGCGGTCGCGTGTGCGCCGAAGTCCAAACCCGCGTCGCCGGCCGCGTCAAGTCCGCCGGCCGCCGCCGCGCCGGCTCCGGCGCCGTCGCAGGCCCCGGCACCGCCGCCCGCCGCCGCACCGACGGCAGCGCCCGCGTCACCGGCACCCTCGGGCACCGCGCCCGCCGCCGCCGGCAATGACGCGGCTGCGGGACCAGGAGGTGGTGGACGCGGACGTGGCAACCCGCCGCCACCGCCAACACCGCCGCCGGCCGTCATGCCGGCGCCGGTCAAGCCGATCGTGTCGGCGACGATGCCGACTCCGGATCCGCGCGTCGGGCTGACGCCGGGACGCTGGGACGCCGCGCAGGCGGCCTGGAACATCCGGATGGTCTCGACCACGCCGCCGAACGAGAAGTTCCTCGGCGTGACCAACTCCGACCTCGCGTTCACCGGCAAGTACGCGGTACAGGGGAACTACAACGGGTTCCAGGTCTTCGACATCTCGAACCCGCTGAAGCCGACACTGGTGTTGACCTATCTCTGCCCCGCGTCGCAGAGCGACGTGTCGGTGTACAAGAACCTGCTCTTCGTCTCGGGCGAAGGACAGACGGGCCGCGTGGACTGCGGCATCCAGGGTGTGCCGGAGCCTGTCAGCAAGGAGCGGCTGCGCGGTATCCGCATCTTCGACATCTCGAACATCAACGCGCCGAAGAATGTCGCGAACGTGCAGACGTGCCGCGGCTCGCACACGCACACCGTCGTCACCGATCCGAAGGACAAGAACAACGTCTACATCTACGTCTCCGGATCGGCCGGCGTGCGTTCCGCCGACGAGTTGCCGGGCTGCAAGGACGGTCCAATCGAGGATCCGACCTCGGCGCGGTTCCGTCTCGAAGTGATCAAGGTGCCGATCGCGGCGCCGGAAACGGCGGCGATCATCAGCTCACCGCGCATCTTCTTCGGGCTTGCGCCGCCTCCGCGGCGCGTCGAGCCGGGCCGCGGCGGTGATGCGGCTGGCGCCGGCGCGGCCGCTGGCGGAGCGGCGGCTGGTGGCGCGGCGGCTGGTGGCGCGGCGGCTGGTGGCGCGGCTGCGGGCGGAGCGGCAGCTGGTGGCGCGGCGGCTGGGGGCGCGGCTGCGGGCGGAGCAGCAGCAGGTGGCGGCGCGGCTGGTGGCGCGGCCGCGGCAGCGGCACCGCAGGCTGGCGGCAGGGGAGGCCCCGGCGGCGGACGCGGAAACACCGGCCCGAATCAGTGCCACGACATCACGGTCTATCCGGCGATCGGTCTGGCGGGCGGTGCGTGCGGCGGCTACGGCCTGCTGCTGGACATTCGCGACGTCGCCAACCCGAAGCGCATCGATCAGGCCGCGGACATCAATATGTCCTTCTGGCACTCGGCGACGTTCAGCAACGACGGCACGAAGATCCTGTTCTCCGACGAGTGGGGCGGCGGATCGCAGCCGCGCTGCCGCGACACCGACAAGCTCGAGTGGGGCGCCGACGCGCTCTTCACGATCGAAAAGAACAAGATGCACTTCAAGAGCTACTACAAGATGCCCGCGCCGCAGACGTCGTTCGAGAACTGCGTCGCGCACAACGGATCACTCATCCCGATTCCAGGGCGCGAAGTGATGGTGCAGGGGTGGTATCAGGGCGGGATCTCCGTGTTCGACTGGACCGATGTCGCGCATCCGAAGGAGATCGCGTTCTTCGATCGCGGGCCGGTCGACGGCACACGCCTGATCAGCGGCGGATCGTGGTCCGCGTATTGGTACAACGGCCTGATCGTGAGCTCGGAGATCGCGCGCGGGCTCGACATCTACGAGCTGGTGCCGGGCGGTCCCATCTCGCAGAACGAGCTCGACGCGGCGAAGACAGTGCAGGTCGAGTACCTGAACACGCAGGATCAGCAGAAGTTCGTGTGGCCGCCCAGCTTCGCGAAGGCGCGGGCGTTCCTCGATCAGCTCGAGCGAAACAACGGGCTCGACGCAGCGAAGATCACCGCGGCGCGCACGGATCTGGACAGCGCGGAGAAGTTGTCCGGTGCGCCGAAGCAGCAAGCGCTCAAGAAGCTCGCTTCGCAGTTGAACAAGGACGCGGGCCGCGCGACCGATCAGGCCAAGGCGCGCATGTTGTCCGCGGCGGTCACCGAGCTCGCCAACGCACGGTAGTCAGGATCAACGCGGGGCGCCAGTGAGGCGCCCCGCGTTGCTCACGTCTCTCGCTTTCCGCTTCCCGCTTCCACGCTCTGCCCGTTCGATCAGGTGAGCCCTCGTTTTTAGAAAATCACGACCAGACTCAATCTCGCCGTCCGCGGTAAAGCGGGATGAAAGTGGATGTCGGTTATGCCATCAAGGGGTTCACCCTGCAGCCGCGACGCGTAGAGGTAATCGATGTCGCTGTCTTTGGCGTCGAAGAGATTGAAGACATCGAGAGCCAGGCGAATCGACCGGGTCAGTTTGTAGCCGACTTCCAGATTCGCGAGGCTCCCCTCCGTCGTCACGCCGCTCTTTCGCGGATCGTCAGTCTAACTACAGCACGCCAAAAAGCGGGCGCGGCTTCGGCGCCGCGCCCGATGTGGCCAGGCCCGCTCACTTCGGTTGAACGACCGTGTCGACGACGTGGATGACGCCGTTCGACTGGAACACATTGGCCTGGGTGATCCTGGACATCGTGCCCATCTCGTCCTTGAGGACGATGTCGTTGCCCTGCAGCATCGCCCACAGGGTGGCGCCGCTGACGGTCTTCAAGGTCGCGGTACCGTTCCCCGCTTTGATCTGCTTCTTCAGGTCGACGCTGGACAGGCGGCCGGCCACCACGTGATAGGTGAGGACCTTGGTGAGCGTCGCCTTGTTCTCCGGTTTCAGCAGCGTGTCGACCGTTCCAGCCGGCAGCTTCTGAAAGGCCATGTTCGTCGGCGCGAACACGGTGAACGGGCCGGGACCCTGCAGTGTGTCCACGAGCCCGGCCGCCTTGACCGCAGCGACGAGCGTCGTGTGATCCGCGGAGTTGACGGCGTTCTCGATGATGTTCTTGTTCGGGAACATCTCCTTGCCGCCGACGATCGGGTTCTTTGCGGCATAGGCGACCGTTGTGAGCGCGACCACTGTCAGGGCGAGCGTGAACGAGCGTGAAGGCCTCATGACTCTTCGATTCCTTGTCTAGGTCCGGGCGGAATTGCCCTGACTCTCACTCGCTCTACGCGAGGTCGGTCCCCTTGGATTGCGACATCCACGGGTCCGTTTCGTGCGTAAATAGAGGCATGGGGTCCGGACCGGACAGGCGCACCCGCCGCGAGCTGCTCAAGATGACACCACTGGTGGCGGCAGGGCTGCTCGCAAGCTCGACCAGTCGCTCATGGCTGGTGCGCCACGGTCAGGCATTTTCAGATTTCGCGTCGGGGCTGCTGTTTCGCAGGGCCCACCTCGCTCCGACGTTCCGCGATCGTGACGTTACGCCGCTCGATCGCTTTCCGCTCAACTCGTATCTGGCCGACGACCCCGGTGTCGATCTCGACAAGTGGCATCTGAAGGTCTCAGGCCTCGTTCGTCGCGAGGCGGAGTACACCCTCGACGCCATCCGGGAGCTTCCGAAGATCCTGCAGAACACCAAGCACGTCTGCGTAGAGGGTTGGAGCGTCATCGGCAACTTCGGCGGCGTGCGCGCGGCGGATTTCCTCGACCACATCGGCGCGGATCCCAGCGCGCGATATCTCGAGGTCGAGTGCGCAGACGACTACTACGAGTCGCTCGACATGGCGAGCGTGCGGCATCCGCAGTCGCTGCTCTGCTACGAGATGTACGGCCAGCCGCTCGAGCGGGTGCACGGCGCGCCGCTTCGGCTCGTGATGCCCGTCAAGCTCGGATACAAGCAGGCGAAGTACATCGTGGGCCTTCGCGTCACCAACGTCCTGTCCCCGGAGATTGGATACTGGGAGGATCAGGGCTACAGCTGGCACGGCGGGCTGTGATGGCCGGCGAGCGTCTCGAACACCCGGCGATCGTTCGGCTCTGCCACTGGTTCGGCGCGATTGCCGTCGTCGTGCTCGCGGGAAGCGGCCTCGAGATATTCGCGGCGTTCCCGAGCTTCGGCGACAAGATCCCGGAGCGCGATTTCTTCGTGCCGCCCGCGGCACTCCGCCTTGGCGGGTGGCTGGCCGGCGGGCTGCAATGGCACCTGACGTTCGCGTGGCTGCTGGTAGGCGTCGGCACCGTGTATCTCGCGTATCAACTGCGCAGCGGCAACTACAAGCAGGTCCTGTTCGCGCGGGCCGACCTGGACGGCGTGTGGCCGATGGCACGCCACTACTTTCTGTTCGGACCGAAGCCACGCGAGCGCGGCACCTACAACCCGCTGCAGAAGCTGGCCTACACGAGCGTGATCGGATTGGGCATCGCGATCGTCGTCACCGGTTTCGCGCTCTACAAGCCGGTGCAGCTCTCGTGGCTCGTCGCCGTGCTCGGCGGCTTCCGGCTCGTGCGGATCTGGCACTTCGCCGCGATGTGCGGACTCCTGGCGTTCATCCCCGGTCATCTCGTGATGGTGGCGCTCCACGGATGGAGCAACTTCGCGTCGATGTGGACGGGGACGCGGGGAGAGGCATAGTTCTTCGCTGTCCGCTTGCATTTCTTGGTGCTCGCGGTGCCCTACTCTGCCAGATGCGTCGGGGCCCACCCCCGCCGCTGTTGCGCCGCGCTCTTGCGCGTTGCAACGGCTCAAGGCTGTCGCTCGCTCACGCCTCGCGCTCGCGCTCGGCGTGGGCCGCGGGCGCTTGTCCGCTGGCCGCCGCTGATTCGCGCATGAGATCCCGTTAGAATGACGGGCTCATGCGGGTCGCGGCCCTCTACGACATTCACGGCAATCTCCCAGCGCTCGAAGCGGTTCTCGAAGAGGTCCGCCAATCGGGTATCGATCGGGTAATCGTCGGCGGCGACGTCGTCCCTGGTCCGATGCCACGCGAGACGATTGAGCATCTGTTGAGCCTCGACCTGCCGGTGCAGTTCATTCGCGGCAACGGAGACCGCGAGGTCCTCGCGCGCATGCGAGGCATCGAGACCGGTGCGGTTCCGGAGCCGTTCCGCGAGGCCATCCGCTGGTCGGGCGCGCAGATTCGTGACCACGAAGCGCTGCTCGACAGCTGGCCTGCGACGCTCAGCCTCGAGATACCTGGTGTCGGTGTCACGCTCTTCTGCCACGCCACGCCGCGAAGCGATACCGAGATCTTCACCCGGCGTACGCCTGACGACCGGCTCCTGCCGATGTTCGAGGCTGTCGACGCAGGCCTGGTCGTCTGCGGTCACACGCACATGCCATTCGATCGGACGATCGGACGGACTCGGGTGGTGAACGCCGGCAGCGTGGGGATGTCGTTCAGCGGGCCTGGTGCGTACTGGATGCTGCTCGATCGTGACGTTCAACTGCGCCGGACAGCTTACGATCTCGACGGAGCGGCCGAGCGGATTCGGACCACAGGTTATCCGCAGGCCGACGACTTCGCGATCCGCTCCGTTCTTCGCCCGCCCTCCGAGGAAGAAACGCTCGACGCTTTTGCTCGCGCCGAACCGAAATAGCCTCTCCTGCAGGAAGTGCTACTTCGCTCTCCCGATTCGGATCAAAGCAGGACGCACGCGGAGTTCATAGGTGCTGCCTCCCATGATGTTTCCCTTGCGCCGTTGGATGACGGCGAAACGGAAAGTCCTGCCCGGCTTAACGGTGGTTGGCAGATCGACTGCAATGCGGGCGCGGACGCGCGAGCGTGCGGGAATCAGCACACGTGAGTCGCCGGGCGGGCTCGCGCCGCTGCCCGCCAGGCGCACGTCGATGCGCGTACCGGACGGCAGCGTTCCGCGATCGATGTCCACCTGAAAAAACTCGGGAGACTCGTACGGGTTGTGCAGATCGATCGCGATCTCGGTGCTTCCCATGTCGGCGTCCGCCTGTGGACTCTGAAGGTTGGTGACCTGCAGATTCCGATGCGCGACGTGCTTGTCCCAGACAGACACGGTATCCACCACCAGATCGTCAGGGTTCGCGTCGCTGCGGGTCACGGGATCCTGATCGGCTGAGATCACCACGAGCACGCAGCTGTCATCGGATGCGCTCGACGGCAGGACCCAGGTCCAACTGAGGATCGCTGGCGTGTGCGGCCGCAGCGTCGGGATCGTCTGGAACGGCAGATTGGCGTCGATCGGGTGCCAATCGCTGGCGGCAGACCAATTGCCGGGAAAGGTACTCCAGAAATCAGCGGGTAATGGCGGCAAGCCGGCCGCACCGTCCGCCCAGAGGGCTCTGACCTTCACGTTGGTCGCTGAAGTCCATCCGCGGTTGTGAACCTGCACGTACAACGGATTTGGCTCTCCACGCAGGGGATCCGACTCCCAGATCTGGTCGAACTCCACACCATCCACAGCCGGAGAGTCGAGGCTCGTTTTGATATCCGGGCTCTCCCAGAAATACAGTTTGCTCCCGGCGACCTGCGGATCGACGACGTCGTACGGCGAGGGGAGGGTCTCCCCCGTGTCCATCTTGTTGTCGCGAATGTACACGTCGACCGGTGAGAGGGGAGGCTGGATGCGTCGCTGCCACATGCCCCACCCGTACGTGGCCGCGCGGAGGACGTCGCCGGCTTTTCGCACCCGCAGTTCGGTGACCACCACGTTCGGCAGTCCGTCATCGCCTACCCACTTCGTGCCGCTGTCATTGCTCTCGAACACTCCGATGTCGGTGCCGATCCACATCCGCTTCGGATCGCCAGGATCGAGCGCCACCGAATAGGCCGGGATATCAGGCAGGTCGCCAGAACGATTCTCCCAGGTGTAGGTGTTCCCGTTATCGATGCTGACGCCGTGAAACAGGTGACCGGGCGTGCTCGGGGTTGCGGCGTCGAGGCCGCCGAACGTGACGTAGACCCCGTAGGTGTCCAGCGGATCCGCCAGGACGCTGGTGATCCTTCGCCCCGGCATCGCGACCCCGCTCCCCGGCGTGATTTGCTTCCACTTCCCCGGAGTCGCGCCACCGTCGGTGCTGCGCCAGACGCCGCCGACCTGCGTACCCGCATACATCACCGCTGACGTTCTTGGCGACACGCTCAACGAACGGACCTCTCCATTCACGTTGGGGCTGCTCGCGCTCCACGACATCCCGCCGTCCGAGCTGCGGTGCACATTCGTCGTCCCGCCCGCGAACAGGATTCGGTTCGCCTGAGGACTGTCGGGGTCGACGACCAGGGGCGTAACGAAGGGTCCTTTGAAGCCGCTGGTGTCCGCTGGTACCGTGGTCGCTCCACCATCGGTCGTCCGGTAGACGTCTCCGTTGTCGGCGTGTCCTAGAGCGTAGGATTCGACGTAGCACATGGTGTACGGGTCGTCGGGGTCGTACAGAAACGCGCCGCCATCGCCTCCCTTCAGCAACTCCCACGTGAGTCCGCCGATGGTTCGATGTGTGCCGTTATCCTGCGCTCCGCCGCCGATGACGTTCGGTCCAATGCCGGAGGAGCCGAGACCGTTGTAGTGTGTGAGGATCAAGCCGTTGTGAGCCTTCGCCCAGCTCCCGTCCTCCAGCGAAGTGTAGGAGCCTTTGCGAACGCCATGGTCGTTTCCGACGTACACGATCAACGGATTGGTCGACGAGAACGCGACCGCGTGATGGTCGCTGTCCAGGGCCACGTCCGTCCATGACTCGCCGGCATCGCTGCTTCGCTCGAGCGATACGCCGCCGGAAATGACGACGGCCGAATTCGTCGGGTCGACGGCAAGACACTCGTTCCAGAACCCATACGTGCTATCACCGTGCGCGCCCAGATCCTTCCACAGATTGCTTTGCCGGTTATACCGATAGACCGCATCGTCGTACTTGCCGTAGATGGTGAACGGAGAGGACTGGCCAATCGCGACGAGCA
>DATAEK010000111.1:0-49515 GCA_036258055.1 Vicinamibacterales bacterium | reverse complement strand
GTCAGTCGGCAGTCGCAGTCGGTAGTCAGTCGGCAGTCGACGGTCACAGTCGGCAGCCGGAGTCGATAGTCGGCAGTCGTCAGTCGACAGTCGGCAGTCGCAGTCGGTAGTCAGTCGGCGGTCGGCAGTCGACGGTCACAGTCGGCAGCCGGAGTCGATAGTCGGCTGTCGTGTCGCTGACAGCACGTTTCCCTGCGCGACGCTGTTCGCTCTCAGCCGCCCGGCAGACTGATGACCTCGACTGATGACTGGCGACCGCCGACTGACTACCGACTGAGCCTGTCGACTGACTAGCGACTGACTCCCGACTGAGACTGCCGACCATCGACTGCCGACTGCCGACTGACTCCCGACTGAGACTGCCGACCGTCGACTGCCGACTGCCGACTGACTAGCGACTGAGACTGGCGACCGTCGACTGCCGACTGCCGACTGAGATCATTCCGCTCTCAGCGCCGTCACCGGCGCGACGTGTGTCGCGCGACGGGCCGGCACGTACGACGCGCCCAGCGCCGCGAGCGTCAAGACGGTCGGGGCGAGCAGGAATACGGTGGGATCCAGGGCGCTGACCTCATAGAGCATGCCGCTCAAGGCCTTCGCCACGAGCCCGGCGAGCAGCAGGCCAATCCCGACACCCCCGAATGTCAGCATCAGTCCCTCGCGCAGGACCAGGCGGACGACGTCGCCGTGCGTCGCGCCAAGCGCCATGCGGATGCCAATCTCTCGCGTGCGGCGTGAGACGACGTACGACTTCACGCCGTAGACACCGATGACGGCGAGGAGAAGCGCCACGAAACCGAAGACGAAGAACAGCCGCGCACCGGAGTTCACGGCCCACAGCATGATGCTGCCGTCGCGGTGCTGCCGCAGGGACTTCATGCCGAGGATCGCGACCTGCTCGTCGGTCGAGCGAATCGCGTCGCGCAACGTCGCGAGCATCGCAGCCTCAGCGGCGGGCGTCGTGCGCGCGAGACGCAGGTGCAGGTTCATCCCGCCCCGATAGTTCTGGCCGAACGGCAGATACACGTGCGGCGTTGCCACTTTGGCGAAGATGTCGTCGCGAACGCCCGCGACGACCCCGACGATCTCGGCCTCGTACTTCGTCGGCGAGTCGGATCCGCCGATCTGCGCTCGGCGGCCGATCGCCTCTTCGTTCCCGAACAATTGCCTCGCCGCTGGCTCGTCGAGTATCGCCACGCGTGCGCCGCTATCGGACGTCTCTTCAGCCGGCGTGAAGCCGCGGCCGCGCAGGACCGGCAGACGAAGCGTCTCGAAGTAGTCCGCGCCGACGATGGTGGAGGTCGGGTTGATCCCCGGTTCCCGTTGACCCGGTGCAGCGGGTGGCAGTCCAGGCTTCTGCACGTGCCGACCCTCGCGGAATTCGCCGAACGGCACAATCGACGCCAGGCTGGCCGATTCGACGCCCGGCAGCGCGCGCACACGATCCATCATCCGGCGGAAGGCCGCCCGGCCCCGCACGTCGTCGTACCCCGAAAGCGACGGGCTGACATTCGCGATCAGCCCGCCTTCGAGCGTGAAGCCCGGATCGGCGATCGAGGCTCGAACCGCCCCCCGCATGAAGAGCCCCGCGGCCGTCAACAGCGCCAGCGACAGCGCGATCTGACCGACAACCAGCAGGTTTCGCATCGAGAACCGGCGGCCGCCGGCGATGTCGCGCGGCTGTTCCTTGAGATCCGGCACGACGTCCGGCTTCGTGACCTTCCACGCCGGTGCGAGGCCCGCGACGATCGTGCTCACGGCACAGAACAGGGTCGTGACGACGAGCACGTTCAGGTCTGGACGTGAATCAAAGGCCACGACCATCGGGAGCACCGCCTCGAGCGACGCCGTCAGGAGGCGCGTGCCGGCGAACGCCAACAGGAGACCTGCCGCCCCCCCGAGCAGCGCGATCAGCAGACTCTCGGTCAGGAGCTGACGGACGATGCGCCAGCGGCCGCCGCCGAGCGCGAGCCGGACAGCGATCTCGCGGCGGCGCGACGTGCCGCGCGCGAGCAGCATGTTGGCGAGATTCAGACAGGCGATCACCAGAACCAGGCCTGACATGCCCATCAACAGGCCGAAGACGGCCGCCATCGGCGCGTCGTCGTGCGGCGCCGTGCTGACCGACGATCGCGACAGCCGCTCTGCCTGGAGTGCCTGATTCTTGTTCTCGACGGGATCGGCGCGCTGGAACTGTGTGGAGACCGACTCGAGGAGCGGAGCAGCGGCCCGCGCGGAAAGCCCCTGGCGAAGCCTGGCGACGAGCATCAGCGGCCGGTGGGTCGGATCCGACAGGGCCTTTCGTCCGTTCTCCTGGAAGATGTCGTCCGAGACGTCGCTGTACGCGCTGAGCGGCAGCCAGAACTCCGGCGCGATGAGCGCCATGGTGCCGGTGAATCCTTCGGGCGCCACACCGACGACTGTGTAATCCCGGCCGTTGATGCGCAGGGTGCGGCCAATGACCTCCGGGCCCGAGACGCCCGCTTTCCTCGCGTACTGATGCCCGACGATCACGACCGCCGCATCGTAGCCCGGCCGTTCCTCGTCGGCCGAGAACTCCCGGCCCGCGGCAAGGCGCACGCCCAGGGTCGAGAAGTAGTTACTGCTCACGATCGACGCAAACGAGCGCCTCGTGGCCTCGCCTTCAGTCGTGCCGACCATCGTCATGGTGTGGGCGAGCAGGCTGTCGAACACCTCCCGGGATTCTCTCAGACGCTGGTAGTCGGCCCAGGAGAACGCCCGATAACTGTCAGGCTTCGTCACGTCCCTCGTGTAGATGCCGACGATGTCGGGCCTGTCGGAGGGGATCGATTGAAGGAGCATCGCGTTGACGATGCTGAACATCGCGGTGTTGGCGCCAATGCCCAGCGCCAGCACGAGAACGGCCACTGCAGTGAACCCCGGGGTCTTGAGGAGGACGCGGCAGCCGTAGCGGACGTCGTGGATCAGAGTCTGCACAGGGGATGGGACGGTGGGTGGGGGGGAATGTTCCCCCAAACGTGCACGGTTCAAGGTGCAGCGTGCACCGTTTAGTGCACCAGTGCACCAGTGCACGGTACACGGTGCACGAGTGCAGTGCGAAGGTGGTTGTGCAGGGTGCAGGTGCTTGCGGGCTCCGGGCAGGCCGCTCGCCGTGCACCGAATCGGCGCCGTCGGTTCCACACTCGATTCCCCTCGGAAGAAGCCGGCCGGCGGCCTTGTCGACACCGAAGCCGGACGCACCTGGCGGCGCTCATTCCTGCCGCACCGCACCTTGCACCGGCACCTTGCACCTGCGCACTCGCGCACCGTGCACTGGTGCACTGCACCGTGCCCCGTGCACGCTGCACCTTGCACGTTTGAGAGTTCGTTTGCCTGTCACATCTTGACAATCAAGATGAGCGGCGCTATGGTCACGCTAGGATCATCTCTCGTGGAGGCGCTGTTGGACGAACCGACGACCGACGTCATCCAGGGCACGCTCGACCTGCTCATCCTGAAGACGCTCAGCCTCGAGCCGATGCACGGCTTCGGCATCGCGCGGCGGGTGGAGCAGATCTCGCGCGGCGTGTTCAAGGTCAATCCTGGATCGCTGCTCACGGCGCTCCAGCGCCTCGAGCGCGCGGGCTGGCTCGATGCGGAGTGGCGCCAGACCGAGAACTCGCGCCGCGCGCGGATCTACGCGCTCACGCGGACTGGAAGAAAGCAGCTCGAGATCGAGACGGCCGACTGGAAGCGTCGCGCGTCGGCAGTCGCCCGCTTATTGAAAGCGGAAAGCGGAGTTTAGCCATGTCTTTGTGGCGTCAGCTCACACACGGCGTGTACGCGCTCACGCACCGAGGAGCCGTGGATCGCGACATCGCGGACGAAGTGCAGCACTACTACGACGAGGCGACGGCGGATCTGATTCGCAGCGGACTCTCCCCCGATGACGCCCGGCGGGCCGCGCGTGTGTCGCTCGGCAACCCCACGGTCGCGCAGGAACAGGTGCGAACGTACGGGTGGGAGAACGTCGTCAGCACATCGTTCGCGGACGCCCGTTACGCCCTCCGCCGGTTGCGCCGTGCGCCGGGGTTCGCGATCCTCAGCGTGCTCACGCTCGCCCTCGGCATTGGCGCCAGCACGGCCATCTTCAGCGCGGTCAACCCGATTCTGTTCGAGCCGCTGCCCTATCCGCAGGCCGACAGAATCATCACGATCTGGGACTACGGCGTCGACGGCTCGCATCTCGACGTGACGTTCGGCACATACCGCGAGGTGCTCGAGCGCAGCCGATCGCTCGAGGCGATCGCCGTGATGAGGCCATGGCAGCCGACAATGACCGGTTCCGAGCAGCCGGAGCGCCTCGATGGCCAGCGGGTGACCTCGCGGTATTTCCGCGTGCTCGGCGTGCAGCCCGCGGTGGGCCGTGAGTTCACCGCCGCCGAGGACCTGCCCAACGGCCCGAAGGTAGCGATTCTCAGCGACAGTTTGTGGCAGCGGCGGTTCGACCGAGATCGAACCATCGTCGGCCGCGAGATCAGGCTCGACGACGATCTATTCACGGTCATCGGCATCATGCCGCCCCGGTTCGAGAACGTGCTGAGCCCTTCGGCCGAGCTCTGGACCCCGCTGCAATACAACCCGGTGCTGTCGCTCCAGGGTCGGGAGTGGGGCCACCACCTGCGGATGGTGGCCCGCGTCCGTCCCGAAGCAAATGTCGGACAGGCGCGGACGGAGCTCGACACGATCGCGGGTGCGCCGCTGCCGGAGTTCGCCCGAGCGCCCTGGGCAGGCCTCGGGAACGGATTCATCGTGAGCCCTCTCAAAGACGACGTCACCGCCGCCGTCAGGCCAGCGCTCCTCGCCGTGCTCGGGGCCGTCGCGCTCGTGCTCACTATCGCGTGCGTGAACGTGACGAACCTCTTGCTGGCGCGAGGCGCCCAGCGCCGCGGCGAGTTCGCCGTGCGCGCGGCGCTTGGGGCGGGACGGGCTCGAATGGTCCGGCACCTGCTCACCGAGAGCCTGATCGTCGCCCTGCTGGGCGGCGCGCTGGGCATGGTCTTCGCGGAATTCGGCGTGCGGACCCTTGTGGCGCTGAGCCCGGCTGCGCTGCCGCGCGTGGATGCGATTCGCGTCGACGGCTTCGCGTTCGCGTTCGGCTTGGCGATGACGACGCTCGTCGGCGTGGCCGTCGGGTTGATTCCCGCGCTCCACGCGTCAGCGACAGGTCCGCGATCGGGACTGCAATTCAGCTCACCCCGCGCCGCCGGAGGCCACCAAACCACCAGACGCGTCCTCGTCGTCGCCGAGGTGGCGCTCGCACTCGTGCTGCTCGTGAGCGCGGGACTGTTGATGCGCAGCTTGCAGCGACTCTTTGCGATCTCCCCCGGCTTCGAGGCGTCGCACCTCCTGACGATGCAAGTGCAGACAGCCGGCCGCCGGTTCGACAAGCCGACGAGCGATCGGTTCTTTGCGCAGGCGCTGGAGGCGGTCCGTCGCGTGCCGGGCGTAAGCGCGGCCGCGTTCACCAGCCAGCTGCCTCTGAGCGGCGACTCCGGCGAGTATGGCGTGCTCTTCGAATCGAGGCCCGACGACAACGGCCTTGGGGGAGGACTGCCGGCATTCCGTTACGCCGTGAGCCCGGGCTACATCGAAGCGATTCGAATTCCGCTCCGCAGAGGCCGGCTCCTCGATACGCACGACGATGCCACCAGCGCGACGCCGGCCGCCCTCATCAGCGAATCGATTGCGAGGAAGTTCTCCGGCGCCGACCTCATCGGCCAGCGGATTCACGTCGGCCCGACTGACAGACCGTGGTACACCATCGTCGGCGTCGTCGGCGACGTGAAGCAGACTTCGCTCTCGCTCGACAAGCCCGACGCCGTCTACACCACGCCGGAACAATGGGCCTTCGCAGACAATCCGATGTCGCTCGTCGTTCGCACCCGCGACGACGCCGCGGCAATCGCGCCCGCAATCCGGGACGCGATTTGGTCAGTCGACAAGGATCAGCCCGTCGTGCGCGTGGCGACGATGGACGCGCTTGTCGCCGCGTCTGCTGCCGAACGGCGCTTCGCGCTGATCCTGCTCGAAGCCTTCAGCGTCGTTGCGCTGGTGCTCGCGGCGATCGGCATCTACGGCGTGCTCGCGGGCAGTGTCTCGGAGCGGACGCGCGAGATCGGCGTGCGCTCGGCGCTTGGTGCCACTCGCGCCAACATCCTCACGCTCGTACTCGGTCAGGGGCTCTCGCTGACGGCGCTCGGCGCGGCCATTGGCCTGGCAGGAGGGGCGCTCGCGAGCCGCGGGCTCGTCACGCTGCTCTTCAACACCTCTCGGCTCGATCCGGTCACCTACGCTGGCGTCGCCGCACTCCTCATCGTCGTCGCGACGATGGCCTGCTGGGTTCCGGCGTGGCGGGCCGCGCGCGTCGATCCGTCGATGGCGCTGCGGACAGAATGACCCGGTACCCGGTACTCGGCGTTCGGCGCTCGGACTGATGCCAGTACAAGCATCCGTTTGCAACTAGCCAGCGGCGCGAGCGAAGCGAAGCGCTGGCAGGCCGCGGGGGTGGGGCCCCGCGGCAAACTGAATAATGCACTCGGCGCGCTCACAGCTTGCTACCGGCATCTGGCCAGCATTACTCAGTGCTCGGGGGGCCCCACTTTCATCATTGCGGCGGGGCCCCACCCCCGCCGCAGTTGCTCACCGCCTCCGCGGTTCGCAACGGCTCAAGGCTGTCGCTCGCTGCAGCCTCGCGCCTTCGCGCTCGGCTGCGGCCGCAGGCGCTGCTGATACAACGCCTGTTTCCATACACCGACGGCCCAGCACGGCCAACATGCCCGCGAGCATTGAGAAATGCAGACAGCTAATCTCTCGCGGCGTCTTTCACGCTCGCCAACATCCGATCGATCTCTTCACGCGAGATGAGACGACCACCAATCACGACAGCGCGGATTGCCGTCGTGTGGTGGATGTCGGTAAGCGGGTTTCCGTCGAGCAGCACGAGGTCGGCGCGCTTGCCGCGCTCGATCGTGCCTTCCTTCGCGAGCGTGCCTCGATAGTCGGCGGCGTTCCGCGTCGCCGCCTGCAGGGCCTCCATCGTCGAGAGTCCGGCGCCAACGAGCAGCGCCAGCTCCTGATGCAGGCTGACGCCTGGTAGCACGTAGTAGTCGAACGTATCCGTTCCGGCGAGGACGTGTGCCCCCGCCTTGTGCAGAGCGCCCACTGCGGTTGCCGCCGTCCGCGCGACGGTGGTGTTGGCTTCGAAGTCTTCCGGCCGCGCCGCTTTCAAATAGCCCTCGCGTGCCTGGCGCCATCGCGTCCGCGTCGCCGCCGGGACATAGTCGAGCGGAACGGCGTCGCTCGTGTCGGTCGCGCTCAACGGCCTGAAGCTGGTCGACCAGATGAGCGTCGGGACGATCCAGGATCGATGCGATCGAATAAGGGCGCCAAGAGCCCGCGCCCGCTCGGCGCTGTAGGTCTCGACGAGTTGGCGTCTGAGCGCTGCCTCCCGCGTGCGGATGATCTCGGCCGGGGCGGACGTTCGGTCGTGTTCGATGGAGAGAAGCTCGCGCCGCAGGTCGGCTTCGCGCGAGGAGCATGCGAAGAGCAGTCCCGCGTCACCGACGAGCGCCGGCGAGATGTGTTCGATACTGCGCTGCCCGGCATTCACGACGTCGGTGGCGGAGATGGCGACGGGCACATGGCCAGCCACCGGAATACGGGTCTCACGCGCTTGGGCAACGACCGCATCGTAGGCCTCGCGAGAGAGATTGGCCTGGACCTTCACGAAATCAACGCCCGCCGTCGCGAGCTCTCGCACCGCGGCGCGCGCCTCGGCCGCCGTCTGGACGCGGCGGAACAGCGGGTCAGCATCGCCAGGACCGTCGACGAATGGTCCGGGGGTCAGGATCCGCGGCCCCGCCAGCGTGCCTTGATTGATCCGTTCGCGAAGCGCCAGCACGCGCTCGAGCGGTCCGCCCATGTCGCGCACGCCGACGACGCCGTGCGCGAGGAAGAGCGGCAACATCACACGTTCCGCAAGGGACGGCTCCGGCCTGGCCGCGACGTGGGCGTGCATGTCCCAGAGCCCGGGGATCAGGAACTTGCCGGTTCCGTCGACGACCGTCGCGGCGGGTGGTCGTGAGCTCGCCGGCAGCAAAGCGTCGATGAGGCCGTGACGGACGACGACGGAACGCTCGACCGCCCCCGCACCGGTCGCGTCGATGACGCGGACGTGCGTGATGACGAGATCGGCCGGACCCTGGGGCTGGGGGGTTGCAGCGACCACCTCGAAGAGGAGGCCTGCGAGGACGAGCCAACGCGACACGATGCGCATGCCCGGCAGCCAAGAACGCGTCGGGTCTCGAAAGGAAGACGGCCGCCCGACCTGCCCCACTTGCCCCACCCGCCCTACCTGCCCCACCCGCCCTACCTGCCCTTACTCCGCCCTCAGTGCCGCCAACGGATCGAGCCGCATCGCACGCCGGGCGGGGATGATGCACGCGATCAACATCACGACCGTGAGCACGACGGCAATCACCGAGAACGTGACCGGATCCGTCGTCGAAATCTGCGCGACGAGCGACTGCAGCGCCTTCGAGGCAGGCCACGCGGCTGCGAGGCCGAGCGTCAACCCGAGACCGAGCTGCCACAATCCCTGTTTGAGGATCAGCCACGAGAGCTGCGTCGGCTGCGCGCCCAGCGCCATCCGGACGCCAATCTCCGCCGTCCGTTGCGTGACCGAGTACGCAGTGACGGCGTAGATGCCCACCGCTGACAGCACCAGCGCGATGATCGCGAAGATCGTGAACATCGATCCGAATACCCGGTACGGCCACCGCGACTGCGCGAGGAGCTCATCGAGCGTCCGTACGTTGAACACGGGTTGATCGGGATCCACGGCCTGGACGGCCTGGCGGATAGACGTGGTCAGCGCCGAGGGATCTCCGGCCGCGCGAATCATCAGGTTCATGGACGCCGACGGCCGCTGGCGGTACGGTTGATACATGACCGCGTCCGCCTCAATCGCCTGTGGGTTTCCCTGGCGGATGTTCGGCACGATGCCGACGATCGTGAGCCAGGCGCTGGGCGTGTTCTCTCGCCCTGAAGCCGTGAGCCGCACGCGGTGGCCGAGCGGATCCTCGCGCTCGAAGTACTTCGCGACGAATCGTTCGTTGACGACCACGACTTCGGATCCCGGCGTTCCGTCGACGTCGGTCAGGTCGCGGCCGGCGCGAGGCTTTGCCCCGAGCACGTCGAAGTACCCCGGGCTGACAGTAACGACCGACACGCGCGGCGCCTGTTTCTCGTCCGGAGTGGGCCGTCCTTCGATGTCGATGGTCCGGCCGTTGCCGCCGTTGAGCGGCAAGCTCGAGGCGATTGCTGCGGCGTTCGCGCCGGGGAGAGCACGTACGCGCTGCAGCATCGCGTCGAAGAACTGCCGCTGCCGATCCGGTCCCGGGTACTTCTGCACCGCCAGCACCGTGCTCATCGTCAGCAAGCGGTTGGTTTCGAAGCCGAGGTTCAACGCGTAGAGCTTCAGAAAGCTTCGGACCATCAGCCCCGCGCCGACGAGCAGCACGAGCGTCAAGGCCAGCTCCGCGACGACCATCGCGGAGGCGAGGCGCCGGGAGCGGCCGCTGGCAGACGTACCGCGGCCCCCTTCCTTGATGATCTCGTTGACGTTCGTGCGCGAGACCTGAAGGGCCGGGGCGAGCCCGAAGATGATGCCGGTCGCGAGGCAGACGAGGGCCATGAACCCGAACACGCGCCAATCCATCGTGAATTTGATCCAGTAGGGCTTCCCGACGTTGGCGACGGCCGCATCGAAGAGGCCCACGCCGACGTAGGCCAGGCCGAGCCCGAGCAGTCCCCCCAAACACGCGAGAAGGGTGCTTTCGATGAGGAGCTGCCGCACGATCTGGAGCCGGCCCGCGCCAAGCGCGATGCGGACCGCAACCTCGCGCGCCCGCGTGGCCGACCGGGCGAGCAGGAGATTCGCGACATTCGCGCAGGCGATGAGCAGCACGAACCCGACCGCGCCCAGGAGCGTCAGGAACACCGCGCGGATGGGGCCGCCGTTGAAGCGCTCGTTGAATGTCTCGAGTCTCGCGTCGATCGTCTTGTTCGTGTCCGGATACTCCTCGCGCAACTGCGCCGCGATCCCGGACAACTCGGTCTGCGCCGCCGTGCGCGTGACGCCGCTCGCAAGACGCCCGAAGGGCGACAGTTGGCGTGAATCCCGCTTTTCCAGATTGGCGTCCGGGACGAGCGGCCGCCAGAGGTCCGCGTTCATCGGAAACCGCATGCCTTCCGGCATGACGCCGATGATCGTGCAGGACGTTTCGTTGATCTTGACGGAACGTCCGACGACGGTCGGGTCACTGCCGTACCGGCTCTTCCACAGTCCATGCGAGAGGATCACGACCGGCGTGGCGTTCTTTTGATCCTCAGTCGGCGCGAAGTCGCGGCCGAGCAGCAGCGGTTGACCGAGCAGGCTGAACGTGTTCGCCGTGACGAACACTCCGCTCGCGCGCTCCGGTGGGTGCCCGCTGTCGCTGAGATTCATCGTCGCAGGTTGAAATGCGCCGAGCCCCGAGAAGGTCTTCGTCTGGGCCCGCCAGTCGACGAAGTCCGGGTAGGAGACGGCCGACTCATCGCCCGTCGCGGTGTCTCGTGAGTTCAGTACGAAGATCTCCTCGGGCCGGTCGTAGGGAAGGCCGCGGATGAGCACCGCATTCACGAAGGTGAACACCGTCGTGTTCAGCCCGATTCCGAGCCCCAGGGCCAGCGAGGCCACCAGAGTGAACCACGGATCCTTGACGAGCATGCGGAAGCCGTAGCGGAAGTCCTTGGCGAGCATCAAGTACCTCGCCTCATATACGGACCGGTCGGGTCCGGGGGTTCCATGAGGCCGTGTTACAGTGGGCTGAAAAGCGGAGCGCACAAAACCGACGTGACCTGGCCTTTACTTCCCCCGTCCTATCAACAACGTCTCGGCCACTCAGAACGCATCGAGCTCGCGGCGGATCGCCCGATTCGCGAGCGCAACAAGATCAGCTATCGGCTGGCGCATTGGCCGATCTGGATCTTCGTCTTCTTCATCGCCCCGGGACCGTTGACGTTCGACCTCTTCGCCCACGGGTTCGACACCCGGATGGTCGCGTGGTTTGGGCTCGTACTGCTCGGGACGGGCATCGCGGGCCTCCGCGGCCGGCTGCCGGGCGTCGAGCCGCGGCCCTACATCATCCGGTTCACGGAAGATCGGCCCAATCCGCTCTATCGCCGCGTCTGCTACACCCTGGCTTGGAGCGAGGTCATCGCCTTTGCGGTGCTGAACATGGCCGGTCTCTCGATGGCGATTGCGACGGGTGCGTGGCGGTTGCGACAGCTCTACGAGATTGCGTACTTCCCGATCGTGATGGTCGTCTGGTTGCTGGGCGCCATGGGGAAGCTCCCGCGGGTCAAGGCATCCACGCAAGGCGAGGGACACGAGCGGCGCTATTTTTATGGGTCGGTCTGGGCAGTCTGTATCGCGCAGCCTGTCTTGTGGCTGCTGTGGAAGGTTTTGCCGCACACACGAGTCGCCGACGCGGTAAAGCTGACAATCTTCGTCGCCATCCTGGCCTACGTCGGCAACCTGGCGCGCCGGGGGCTGCTGGCCCGCACCCGCCCGATCGTCCCAGGCGAGCTCGCGGTGTCGGACTAACATTCGGCGCTCGGGACTTGGCGCTCGGCGCTCGGTACAGACTGATGCGAGTGCAAGTGGCTGGTTGCAAGTAACCAGCGCCGCCAGTCCTCGCTGCGTTCGCGTCCGCTGGCCATTGACAACCAATTGCTTGGAGTGTCATCAGTCTCCGCCCAGCGCCGAGCGCCGAGCGCCGGGAAATGCGCTACCATCAAATCATGGCGACCGCGCAGATGGACGAAAAAGGCGTCGTGGTGGCGTGCCCGTCCTGCGGCCAGCGAAACCGCGTTCCTTTCGGCCGCGAGGCCAAGTGTGGGAATTGCGGGACACCGTTGTCGCAGCCCGGTGAGCCGATCGAAGTGCCGAGCGCGACGGCGTTCGACGCGCTCGTGTCCGCGTCGAAGTTGCCGGTGATCGTGGACTTCTGGGCGCCCTGGTGCGGCCCGTGCCGTATGGTGGCCCCCGAGATCGAGCGCGTCGCCAGGCAGAACGCCGGCCGTTACGTCGTCGTGAAGGTGAACACGGACGCGATTCCCGAGCTCGGCGATCGCTTCTCGATTCGATCGATCCCGACGATGGCGGTGTTCGAGCACGGCCGCGAAGTCGCGCGGACGGCCGGCGCGCGTCCCGCGGCGGACATCGAAACCTTCGTGCGCCAGGCGGTGAGCGGGTAATCCGCAGCCGCTTGCGATAGCATCTGGCCGATGTCCTCAGGCACGACGGCCCCTCCGGTACTCACTCTCTCCAAGCGTTTCAGCGCGTTCGTCGTCGAGCGGTTTCCGTTCGCGATCGAACCCGCACGCGATGCGTTCGATGCCGCTGGCGGGTCTGCGGCGCAAGCGGAGCCGGAGATCGAGCGCGTGCGCGCGAACTTCGCGGCAGAGCTCCGCAAGCGGCTTCAGCCGAGGATTGACGCCGGTGAGACGACACCAGGGGTTCAGGCGCGCGTTCGTTTTAGCGGCGCCGTCGACGACCTGTACCGCGCCTGCGACGGGTTCCTGCGTCGCGCCGCTCTGCGCGCCTCCCTGACGCCAGACGAGCGGCGCGAGATCCTGCGCGGCATGGTCCTCACGCGCGCCACCGACAATCGGCTCAAGGCTTTCTTCAGCGGCGGCGAAGTCCGATACGGCGACTCGACATTCCAGGGGAAGGGATTCCGATCGCTCGGCCAGGAAGCGATCTACGCGGCAGCGATTCGATTGCGCCGGGGCGATCGTTTCCGCGAGGACGGCGTCTGGCGTGGCGATGTTTTCGCGCCGCTCATCCGCGATCTCGGGGCCGTGCTCGCGATGCGGAACGATCCCACGACCGTGCGCATGGCGCTCGTCGCGCAGATGGGCAAGGCCGGTCCGCCGATGGACGGGAAGGACCTCCACCTCGGCGACCCTGACTACGGGATTCTGCCTCCAGCGGCGCCGCTCACAATTGGTACGCTCACGATGGCCGGGATGGCGCTGGCCTTCGCGCGCGAAAAGAGCGGACGCATCGCTATCTCGTTCATGGGCGAGGGTGGGTCCTCACTCGGCGAATGGCACGAAGCCATCAATCTCTGCGCCGTCCGGCGTTTGCCGGCGATCTTCTGCATCGAGAACAATCAGACAGCGCTCTCGACACCAGTCGCCGATCAGTCCGCGGTTCGCGTGTTTGCCGATAAAGCGGCCGGCTACGGCATCCCGGGAATCACGATCGATGGGACGGATCCCGATGAGATCGCGGCCGCGTTTGCCTGGGCCGCCGAACGCGCGCGCGCGGGCGAAGGCCCCACGCTGATCGAAGTCGTTGCGATGCGGATGTGCGGCCATGCCCATCACGACGACATGCTCTATCTCGGCAAGGATCCGCACACGTCGTGGGAGTACCCGTCGATCTCCGAGCAGGGATACGCGAATCGCGACCTCTACGCCTACTGGGCGTTGCGCGATCCGATTCCCGCGTACGCGGCGCGGCTCGTGGCTGACGGGCTCATCGACGGCGCCGACCTCGACCGCCTGAAGCGCGAGGCGGAAAGCCTGGTCGAGGAGCAGGCGCGCGCCGTCATCGACGCGCCGTGGCCGGAGCCGGAGGGGGCAGGCATCGGCGTCTTCGCGGGCGAGCCGCCGCGCAGACGGGTGGAAGTGCTGGAGCGCGACGTGCGGCGCGCCATCGACTACGATCCGGCGCTTCCCGCGGTTGAAGGGGCGCCGGCGTGGGATCGTAAAGGCAGCACGTTCCTCGAAGCGATCATGCTCGGCCTGAGTGATGTGCTTCGCGCCGATCCGCGCACGTTCATCTTCGGTGAGGACGTCGGCGGGAATTACGGCAATGCGTTTCTGCTGCTCCGTCCGCTCCTGGACGAGTTCGGCGATCGCATTCTGAATTCGCCGCTCGCCGAGAGCGCCGTGCTGGGCGCCTGCGTCGGCGCCGCTCTGGCGGGCGCGCGTCCGATCGGCGAGATCCAGTTCAACGACTTCGTCGCGACCGGCTTCAACCAGCTCGTGAACAACGCCGCGAAGATTCGCTATCGGTGGGGCGGATCGGTCCCGATGGTCGTCCGGATGCCGTGGGGCGGCCTGCGGCACGCCGGGCCGTATCACAGTCAGAATACCGAGGCGTGGTTCTACCGGACGCCCGGGATCAAGATCGTCGTCCCTTCCACGCCGTTCGACGCGCGCGCACTGATGGCGAGCGCAGTCGCGGATCCGGATCCGGTCCTCTACTACGAGCACATCGCGCTCTACCGGGACCCGCGCATCCGCCAACGGCTCGGCGACGGCGCGCCCGACCCGATTCCGATCGGCAGGGCCGCGCTCCGGCGCGCTGGTGACGATCTCGCGATCATCTCCTACGGCGCATACGTTCACTCGGCGATGCGCGTCGCGGAACGACTGGCGGCGGATCGCATCGAGGCGAGCGTCCTCGATCTCCGTTCGCTCGTGCCGCTCGATCGGACCATGGTGCTCGACGTCGTCCGTCACTGCTCGCGCGTGCTGATTGTTCACGAAGACTCCCGGACCGGAGGCATCGGCGAGAGCCTGGCCGCGGTCATCCAGGAAGAAGCCTTCGAGTCGCTCGATGCGCCCGTCCGCATCGTCGGCGCCTTCGACACGCCGGTGCCGTACTCGCCGCCGCTCGAGGAGGCCTTCCTGCCGAACGAGATGGAGATCGAGCGTGCGGCCCGCCTGCTCTTGACCTACTGACGCAGCTCTCTGATTTCCGGATGCCCTCCGCGCGCATCGTCGTCGTCCTTCAGACCCCGAAGGACGTGCACTCGGCCGTGCTGCAATGCTATCTGACGCTCGGCGCGGAACTGACCAGCCGCGGCCACAGCCTCGCGATCGTGACGCCCGATGATTTCCCAGTCGCACGACGTTTCGGCGGACGTTGGACGCCGTTTACCTACCCCGTTGCAGTGTCCCGGTGGCTTCGCGCCAACGCACGTCAAGTCGACGTCGTGGTCTCGCACAGCTACGCGTGCTGGCTGGCGGCCTCGACCAGTGCGATCGGGCGCACGCCGCTGGTCGTGGCGTTCCACGGCCTCGAGCCGATGTATCACCACGAGCTCCGCGAGTTGTACCGTCGCACCGGCCGGGCATTGAGTTGGCGCTACCGGTTTCTACAGGAACAACTGATGCCCAGATGGCTGCGAGCCGCCTGCGTGCGTGCGTCACTCGTCGTCTGCCTCAATGCCGCCGAGCGCGAAGAGATCCTCGCGCGCGGATGGACGACGCCGGGTGGGCTTGCGATCTTCGCGCACGGGGTTCGAGACGCGTACTTCTTGACGCGAGCAGACCGCCCGGTCGCTCGACTGCTGTTCGTCGGCCAGTGGCTCCCGATGAAAGGCGTGACCTACCTTCGGGACGCCGCGTCCGATTTGCTTCGTCGTCATCCCGGGCTCTCGCTCGACTGCGTGGGCACGCTCGCCGCTGCCGGGACGGTCCTCGCGGACTTTCCACCGGATCTCCGTCATCGCGTCAACGTGCGGCCGCGGGTCGATCAATCGGAGCTGCCGCAGATTTACGCGGACGCCGACCTCTTCCTGTTTCCGAGCCTCTATGAAGGGTTCGGGCGCGCCCTGCTCGAGGCCATGGCCGCACGGCTGCCGATCGTGTCGACGACGGTCGGGATCGCCGGGGAGGCGTTGTCGGACGGCGAGAGCTGTCTGGTGGTGCCGCGGCACGACGCGCCGGCGATGGTTGCGGCCGTCGATCGACTCATCGGCGACGAGGCATTACGCGCACGACTCGGCGCCACCGCGCACGCGATTGCCCGCACCTACCGCGAATCCGATCGCATCGAGGAATATGCGGACCTGCTCCTGGCTGTGGCCGGACGACGATGACCGCCGGCGAATCCGTGTATCCTGACAGCCGTTTGTGAAATCCTGGCTCAACCAGATTACCGAGCTCGGACGCACGCTGCGGCAGTTCCGGCCGTACGTCGCCGGAGGCCGTCTGCTGCTCCTGGCGGTCCTCGCGACGTCCATGTTCGTCATGGTGTTCGAGGGGATCGGCGTCGGCCTGCTCGTGCCGCTTCTCAACCTGCTGCTCGGCGGCGAGAACGCCGCGCCGATGCGTCCGCTGCAGTGGCTCCAGCGGACGCTGCCCGGCCACTCGCCCGCGTTCTACATCGGGGCGATCTGTGCCGGCATCGTGTGCGCGATTGGGGCAAAGAACGTCGCCTCCTACACGTCTCAGGTGCTCGCGGCGTCGTTGAAACGTCGGATCACCGTCCGGATGCGCGATCGCCTGTTCGCGCGGCTGCAGGTCGCCGACCTCGACGTCTTCGATCGTTCACCCAGCGGCGAGCTCGCGAACGTCTTTCTGGTCGAGACCTATCGCGCCACGCTGGCCGTCGATGCGATGCTCGGCGCCGTGCAGCGATCGAGCATCGCGCTCTTCTACCTGGCGGCACTCTTCTACTTCTCGTGGCCGTTGACGGCGCTGGTGATCGGGCTCGCGCTCGCACTCGGCGCGACGCTGGCCTTCGTCTATCGCCGCCTCGCCCACGCGGGCGTCGAGCTGACGGAGCTCAACCACCGGATGTCGACGGCGCTCACGCAGTCGTTCGCGGGCGTGCGGATCGTCCGGGCGACGAACTCGCAGCAGCGGGAGATCGATCGCTTCCACGCGCTGAACGTCGCGCAGGCCGCCGCCGAGGAGCGGAGCGCCCAGGCGTCGGGCATGCTGTTTCCGTTGACGGAGACGCTGGCGGTCATGGGCGCGATGGCGATCGTCGCGTGTGCCTACGTGTTCCTCGTCCGCACCGGAATGATGCTGAGCAGCTACCTGCTCGCGTACGGATTCGTCCTGCTGCGACTCCTGCCGCTGATGAACCAGTTGTACGGCCTGCAAGGTCACCTGCTGTACCTTGCCGGCGGTCTGCGCGAAGTTCACCGGTGGATGGAGACGCCGGTCTTTCCGCAACGCCCCTTCGGCACGCTCACGTTCACCGGCGTTCGCGACCATCTGCGCTTCGAGCGCGTCAGCTTCGCGTATCCAAACGGCACTCTCGCGCTCGACCACGTGGACTTCACGGTACTGGCCGGCGAGACGGTGGCGATCGTGGGTCCGTCCGGTTCGGGCAAGTCCACGCTGGCGGCGATTCTTCTCAGATTCCGCGCGCCGACTGACGGTCGCCTCTCGGTAGACGATCAGGATGCCTGGGAGTTTTCGCCCGAGAGCTGGCATCGCGCAACTGCCGTCGTCGAGCAGGATGCGTTCCTCTTCCACGGCACGCTGCGTCAGAATATTCTCTACGGCTGCGCGGACGTCACTGCCGATCAACTGCAGACCGCGATCGTGACCGCCAATCTGCAGGACGTCGTCGCGTCGCTGCCACAGGGGCTCGATACGCTGGTGGGCGAGCGCGGATCGATGGTCTCCGGCGGGCAGCGTCAGCGGATCGCGATTGCACGCGCCGTGATTCGAAATCCAAGCATCCTCATCCTGGACGAAGCGACGTCGCATCTCGACGCCGTGTCGGAACAACTCGTGCAGCAGGCGCTCGTGAACGCCGCGCGCGGGCGCACGACGATCGTCATCGCGCACCGTCTCTCCACGATCCGCGAGGCCGACAAGCTGGTGGTGCTGCAGCACGGGCGCATCGCCGAACAGGGAACCTGGGAGTCGCTCGAATCGGCGGGCGGCGTCTTTCAACAGCTCGTTCGCGGATTCGTCACCTAGTGTCGTGTCTCTGCGACACGAGCGTTTCTGCATCGCCACCGCCATTGGCTCCTTCCCGATACATCGGGCAGCTTCCATTCCGGCGTGCGCTGATGCGCAATCCTGCGCATCTAACTGACGGCATCGACTACTGTGAATCGTTTTGACGACACATGATGTTTCCCTGTTGACACATCATCCTCAAACTGAGATACTTCAAGGGTTTCCCAGCACAGCTCCCAGGCAGCTTTCGAAAGATACAGCGGCCACTTTTCGCGCCGTCGTGTAACTGAGAGGGCGAAGCTCCCTCCAACGTCCGACACTGTCCGTGACCTCACAGACCGAACGCCGCGCTCCGCCACCGCCCGAACTCGTCGGCAATTCGCCGGCGGTGCTCCTGGCCGCTGATGCCGCGGCGCGTACGGCGCGCTCGTCCGATCCGGCCTTGATCGTCGCGGAGCGCGGGTTCAGCGCAGAGAGGATCGCGCGCTTCATCCACGGTGACGCACCGGGCTCTTTCCTGGTCATCGATTGCGGTGGACCGGGCGCGTCCGTCGTCCGTGAGCTCTTCGGCCCGTCGTCGTCGCGCGAGGATCTCGAGACGATCGATCGCGGCAGCCTTGTCGGACATGCACAGGGAGGCACGCTGCTCCTGTCGAACATCGGCGAACTCGCGGCGCTGGGTCAGCTTCGGCTGTCGCGCCTCCTCCGCGACGGCGAGATGCGCGTCGATGGGAAGCCCGTTCCGCTTCGGACGCGCGTGATCGCAGCGGCGTATCCCGGACTCGAGCGAGAGGCCGCCGAGAACAGATTCCGTCCCGAGTTGTTCGAGCGTCTGCAGCGAATGCGTGTGGACGTGCCACCGCTTCGCGATCGAGCGGCTGACCTGCCGCAGATCATCACAATGGTCCTTCAGGACGTCTGCGCGTCCCGCGGAACACCCCGGACGCTCGCGCCCGCGGCGCTGACGGCACTGGCGTCGCTGCCCTGGCCCGGCAATCTCGACGAGTTGCGGCTGGCGCTCGATCGTCTCGTCGATCGCGTGCGCTCGGGCACGATCCGGCAGGAGGACGTGATCGCGGATCTCCGTCCATCGCCGTCACAAGCGCGGCGTGTCGGAGCGCTCGGGACACTGCGTGATGCCCGACTCGCGTTCGAGCGCGACTACATCGCGGCCGTGCTCAAGGAGCACGGATGGCGGATGAGCGATGCGGCGCGTACGCTCGGCATCCAGCGCGCGAACCTATATCGCAAGACCCGGCAACTGGGAATCCACCGCATCAAGCCATCACGCACGCCATGACGACCCGCATCTCGGTTGCCGCCGCCGGAATGGTCGCCACAGCCTGGCTTGCCGGCATGTCGTCCGCTGCGGCTCAGAACCCGCCGCAGCGCGATCTGATCGAGTCGATGCCGATCAGGGTCGGGCCGTTCGGTCTCAGCCCGACGCTCACGATTACCGACATGGGCGTCGACTCCAACATCTTCAACGAGGCCGGGACGCCTGAGCGCGATTTCACGATGACGATGACGCCGCGGCTCGACGCGCGCGTGCACGCGGGCCGCGCGCTGCTGTCGATTGGTACCGCCCCCGGATTCGTCTACTACCAGAACCATCCCGACCAGCGCTCGATCAACTATGTCGCCGACGGCCGTGCCGATCTCGACTTCGGCCGGCTCCAGGCATTCGCGGCGGGCACGTTTGCGGATACCCGTGAGAGGTTGAACGCCGAGATCGATGCCAGGGCGTCCCGGACCGTTCACAGGGGTGAGGCCGGTGCGCAGCTCACGATCGCGCCGAAGTCGGCTGTCTCGGTCAGCCTTCGCCGAGCCGTGCTGCGGTTCGATCCGGACGAGGAGTTCGACGGCATCTCTCTCAGCCACACGCTGAATTCTCAGACCGACGATCTCGACGGTGCCTTCCACTTCTTCCTGACGCCTCTCACCACGCTGAGCCTGACGACGACGGTGCAGCACGATCGATTCGACGAGTCGCCGTCACGGAATGCCGACTCGGTTCGGATTGCGCCTGGCGTCAAGTTCGATCCGGCCGCGTTCATCGGCGGCTCCCTCGCCGCCGGGTACAAGCGCTTCGATCCGGCCAACCCCGCGCTGCAATCGTTCAGCGGTCTGGTCGTCGACGGCCTGCTCGGCACCACGATCGCCGATCGCACGCATCTGGATCTGACGGTCAAACGCGACGTCGCGTACTCCTTCGAAGAAACCGAGCCGTACTACCTCTCGACGTCGGCGCGCTTGACCCTGACGCAGCACCTGGCCGGTCGTTTCGACGTGCAGGCGACCGGTGGGCGCGAACGTCTCGGGTATCGCGGGTTCGGCCAGGGATCCGGGAGAACCGATCGGTTCTCGCTTGCCGGTGCCGGGCTCATCTATCGCGTGCGCGAGAACACGCGTATCGGCATGAACGTGGAGTACGCGCACCGCACGAGCGACCGGCCCGATCGCGAATTCCGGCGGACCCGGGTGTTCGGGTCCCTTTGGTATGGGCTCTGAATCATGAAATACCTGATCCTTCTTCTCACGCTTCTCCAGGCGGCCGGCCCCCGCTCGATGGCGTCGGATTACGTCGTCGGCGCCAAGGACAAGCTGTCTGTCACCGTCTTCGACGAGCCGTCGCTGACGAAGACGATCACCGTGGATGGCGATGGAACGTTCGACTACCCGCTGATCGGCCGCGTGCGGGCCGCCGGCCTCAGCGTGCGCGCTATTCAGGACGATGTGACGGCGAGGCTCAAGCAGGACTTCCTGGTGAATCCACAGGTGGCGATCGAAGTCGAGACCTATCGCAGCCAGAATGTCTACGTCACGGGTCAGGTGAGGATTCCCGGAGCTGTTCCGCTCATGGGCAACATGACCGTCATGGAGGCGCTGGCCCGCGCCGGGTCACCGACGCCCGACGCCGGGACCTACCTCGTGATCAACCGGCGGCCGAGCGGCGACCCATCGAATCAGCCTTCGCAGGAACGGATTGCGATGAGCGATCTCCAGAACGGGCGCGTACAGACGATTGCACTCCATGATGGCGACACCATTTTCGTACCGAAAGCGGAAACCTTCTTCGTGACCGGCCAGGTTCGGAATCCCGGTCCGTACCTCCTCGAGGGCGATGTGACGGTGGCGAAGGCACTCTCGATGGCGGGCGGCGTCAGCGAGCGGGGATCGCGATCGCGGATCAGGATTACGCGTGTCGTGAACGGAAAACAGGTCGTGGTCAAGACCGTCAAGCCGGATGACCTGGTGCAGCCTGGGGATTCGTTGGAAGTGCTCACTCGGCTTTTCTAGACATGCTTCGAGCGCTACACGTTGCAAACGGCCGCCTCTTCGGCGGTATCGAGCGTATGCTCGTCACGTTGAGCGAGCCGGCGAGCGCCGGCTTCGGTCTGGTGCACGAGTTCGCGATCGGTGCGCCCGGACGTCTCGTCGACGCGCTACGGACCTCGGGCGCAGCCCCGCGTTTGCTCGGCGACGTCAGACTCAGTGCGCCGGCGTCGGTCTGGAAGGCGAGGATGGCGCTGCGCGAGACCATCGAGCGCACGGCTCCCGACGTGTTGATCTGCCACGCCCCGTGGTCGTTCGCGCTGTTCGCGTCTGTCGGCCGCCGGTATCAACTGCCCGTCGTCTGGTGGCAGCACGACCGCGCCACGGGAGAGCCGCTCATCGAGCGCTGGGCGCGCGCGACGCCGGCCGATCTCGTGATCAGCAACAGCCGCTGGACTGCGCGAAGCGCTCAAACCATCCAGCCGGAAGCACCCGTCGTGGTCGTGCATTGCCCGGTGACGGTTCCGGCCGCACCGTCGCCGAGCGAACGCATCGCTCTTCGTCGATTGCTGGGCGCGGACGGCAGCGACGTCGTGATCCTGTCAGCGAGCCGTCTCGAAGCGTGGAAAGGGCATCTGCAAATGCTGCGCGCTCTCGCCAGGCTGACGAACGGACCGTGCTGGACGCTCTGGCTGGCAGGAGCAGCGCAACGCCCACACGAGGTCGCGTATCGAACCGACCTCGAGCGTGAGGTCGTGCGACTCGGGCTCGAACGCCGGGTGCAGTTCCTCGGTGAGCGGACGGATGTCCCGGCGCTCATGTCGGCCGCGGACCTGTTCTGTCAGGCCAACGAGCGGCCTGAGCCCTTCGGCATCGTCTTCGCGGAGGCGCTTCTTTCAGGCCTTCCGGTGATCACCGCGGCAATGGGCGGCGCGACCGAAGTCGTGGACGAGACGTGCGCCGGTCTCTACGATCCGATGGACACCGACGGTCTCACCACGACACTGCGGAGGCTGCTGGCCGACGCCCATCTGCGCGCGCGTCTCGGCGGGGCCGGACCGGCGCACGCGCGAGCGCAGTGCGCACCGGGCATGGTTCTCCCGATACTCGAGCAGGTGCTCTCCGAGTGCCGCTCGCGGGCTGCGGCATGACCACACTTCAACAGACCGTCGAGCTCCGGGCGCTGCAGACGCGTGGCGAGAGCAGCGACGTGATTCATCAGGCGGTCGCGCAGGCCCTGCGCGACCGGGGCCTTTCGGGCGCGGTCGTCGACGCCGGCTGCGGCACCGGGCAGTTCAGCGAACGCCTGTCGGGCATCGCGACGTCGTACACGGGAGTGGACGTCATCGGTCATCGCGGGTTTCCCCAGGATGCGAGGTTCGTTCGCGCCGATCTCGATCGCGGCGCCATCCCGCTTCCGGATGAGAGCGCGGACATCGTCGTCGCCATCGAAATCATCGAGCATCTCGAGAACCCGCGCGCGTTCTGCCGCGAGATCGTCCGGCTGCTGAAGCCGAGCGGATGGATGGTGATCAGCACACCGAATCAGCTCAGTGCGCTGAGTCTGCTGACGCTCCTCATCCGGGGACAGTTCGCAGCGTTTCAGGAGAACAGCTACCCCGCACACCGCACCGCGCTCCTCGAGATCGATCTGCGCCGGATCGCGTCCGAGTGCCGTCTGACCGATCTCGACGTGCGCTACACCTGTTCCGGGCGCATCCCGACGACCGGGGTGCACTATCCGCCCTCGGTCGCGCGGCTGTTTCCGCGCGCCTGCTCCGACAACCTATTGCTCGTCGCCCGCAAACATGGCTGAGCGCGCTCCTGCCTGGGTCACGATCTCGGCGTCGGCGGTTCGGGCGCTGCCTTTCGGGCGCTATCGGGCAGCGAACCTCCTCGCCACGTTTGCGTCGGGTCCCTTCGTGATGCGGCTGCCGGCGGATGTCGGCGGGTATCAGTTCGTCTGCGATCTGCGTGATTCGATCTGCCGCGAAGCCTGCTTTACGGGACGCTACGAACCGCAGGAAACGCAGATTGCCAGTCGTCTCGTTCGGCCCGGCATGACCGTCATCGACGTCGGCGCCAACTGGGGCTACTTCACTTTGCTGACGGCGCACCTGACGGGGCCTTCCGGGCGGATTCTCGCACTCGAGCCGCACCCGGTGCTTGCGGCGATGCTGGCGGAGAACGTCCGGCTCAATCATCTCGCCCAGATCGAGTGCCATACCGTTGCGGCTGGCCGCGCGCGCGGGATCCTGCCGTTGGTCGGCTTCGACGAAGCTGGCGGGAACTGGGGTCTGTCACGGGTCGCACGCGATTTCGCCTCGACGCAGCTGACCTGTCACGTCCAGCAGGTCGACGACCTTGTCGTTGAGCGTCGACTGCCGCGCGTCGACCTGATCAAAATAGATGTGGAGGGCAGCGAGGCCGACGTGCTCGCTGGAATGGCCGACGGCCTCCGCGACGCCCGCTATCGTCACGTCCTGCTCGAGTGCCATCCGATTCAACTTGCCGAGCGAGATAGCTCTCTTGCGGAATGCCTCGGGCCATTGCGGCGTGCCGGGTACCGGGGCTGGTGGATCGATCATTCGCCAGGCATGCACAAACGCGCGGCGTCCACGGCCCTGCCGCTGGAGCAGATGCTGGTGCCGTTCGAGGAAGGCTGGAGTGTTCGTTCGGACTGGCCGCACTTGCTGTGGCTGGCGCCGGGCGAGGAGCTGCCTCGCTGATGCGCATCGCCTTCGTCAGCGTGTCGGACGGTCTCGGTGGATCCGAGATCGCATTGGTCGAGATGATCGCGGCGCTGCGGCGGGCGCGTCCGGACTGGCCGCTGTCGGTGATCCTTCCGGGTCGCGGCCCGCTCCTCGAGCGCTTGTCGACCGCGGGCGCGAGCTGCCACGTCGTGCCGATTCCGGACTCGCTCGCGCGAGCCGGAGAGTCCCACGTGATCGACTCGGGAACACCTGGGCGCTGGGCATCCTTCGGGCTGAGCCTGCTGCGCGTGGGCGCCGCGATGCCCGCCTACGAACGCCGGCTGCGCCAGGAGATCGAGCGCATCTCTCCCCGCATCGTCCACTCGAACGGCCTCAAGGCGCACGTCATCGCGGCACGGTCGGCCCGCCGCATCCCGCTCGTGTGGCACATGCATGAGTACGTCGGACGCCGCCCCCTGACCCGCGCGCTGCTTCGCCGTCACACCGGCCGCACCAGCGCGATCATCGCCAACTCGGCCAGCGTCGCGGCTGATGTCGAAGCAGCACTCAAACCGTCGCGGGCCGTGCGCGTCATCCATAACGCGGTCAACCTCGCCGTCTTCAGTCCGGACGGATCCTGGGCCGATCTCGACACGCTCTCTGGTTTGCCTCCCGCGGCCACGCCGATAATCCGGGTAGGTCTCGTCGGGACGTTCGCGCGATGGAAGGGTCACGCAACTTTTCTGCGTGCACTCGCACGATTGCCGCGGGGGCTGCCGATCCGCGGTTACGTGATCGGCGCGCCGATCTACGAGACCGTCGGCAGTCAGTACTCGGTCGTGGAACTGAAACGCCTCGCGGCCGAGCTCGGCCTCGCGGAGCGGGTGGGTTTCACCGGCTTCCTGTCGGCCGCGAGCGCGCTGCGATCGCTTGACGTCGTGGTTCACGCGAGCACGAAGCCCGAACCGTTTGGCCTCGTCGTCGCGGAAGCCATGGCGTGCGGACGGGCCGTCGTGGTCAGCGCTGCCGGCGGAGCGACCGAGCTCTTCGAGCCGGAACGTGACGCGCTCGCCCACGCGCCGGGAGACGAGACCGGGCTCGCCCGATGCATCACGAGACTCGCGTCGGACTCCGCGCTGCGCCGGAAGCTCGGACAGCACGCCCGACAGAGCGCGGAGCGTCGCTTCGATCCCACACGCCTGGGCCGCGAGCTGGTCATGCTGTATGACGAGGTCGCGGGATCGCGCCTGAACGAGCGCTGCGCATGAGGGCCGCTGCCGCCACGCTCGCTCTGCCGCATCGCTACGCGACGACCACGTCACGGACCGTCGCGTGGGGCACGGCCGAGTGGTTCGCGATTGCGCAGACGGCGATTCCCGCATTGTTGTTCCTGCCGGGCACGCAGGGCATCCGCCTCTACGTTCGCGTCGCATCGTTTGCCATCTCGATTGCCCTGCTCGTCTGGTGGTCGACGAGCAGCCAGCGCCGCGGACCTGCACACCCCGCACAGCTCTGGGTTCTCGGTGCGACCGCGTACGTCGCGCTGATGCTGCTGCACCCGCTGACCAGCGCGCCGCTGGCCGGCGCCGCGCAGCTCGTGCTCTACGCGGCGGTATCGGCACCGCTCCTGTGGGCCCCAGCCCTCGTACGGACCGCGGATCACCTCGCGCGAGTGATGGCGGTGCTGCTCGTCTGCAACGGGGTGAACGCGCTGGTCGGCGTGCTGCAGGTGTACGACCCGGCGCGATGGATGCCGCAGGAGATGTCGCGGATCGTCACGCAGTCCGACCTCGGGCTTGGCGCGGTCACGTATATGGGACCGCACGGGCTGATCGTCCGGCCTCCGGGCCTCTTCGACAACCCAGGCGCGGTTGCCGGACCGGGGATGTACGCGGCGCTCCTGGGCCTGGTCTTCGCGATGAGTGCGATTGCCTGGTGGAAACGCGCGCTCGCACTCGCCGCGTCATGCGCCGGCATCGCGGCGATCTATCTGAGTCAGGTACGTGTGTCGCTCGTCGTGCTCGCGGTCATGATTGCCACCTACGCGATCGTGCTGACCGCGCAGAACCGCCGGGCACGCGCTGCCCTCGTCTCAGGATTCGCCGCCGCCCTGATCGTCGCCACGTTCGCCTTCGCCATCGTGCTCGGCGGCGACAGCATCGCGCGCCGCACCTACTCACTCTTCGAACAGGATCCGATCAGCCTGTACGCCGATTCGCGCGGCGGGCAGATCGTCTACACCTACGACGACCTGCTGACGTCGTATCCGCTCGGCGCCGGATTGGGACGATGGGGGATGATCGCGGGTTACTTCGGATCGAACAATCCTGCTGCTCCGACGCTCTGGGCAGAGATTCAGGTCGCCGGGTGGGCAATCGATGGAGGCGTGCCGCTGCTCGTCCTGAGTTTCGGCGGCCTCGCGATCACGCTCCTGTCACAGGTCCGTCTGGCGCGCCGTCACCCTGACCCGAAGGTGCGCGCTTGCGCCGCGGTCGTTCTCGCCGGGTGCCTGGGGACCGCCGCGCTGATCTTCAGCTTCACTCCGTTCGTCACGCAGATTGGCTTGCAGTTCTGGTTCCTCGCCGGTGCGCTGCACGGCGTCGCCAGGAACGGAGGCGCCGCGTGAGCGCCTGGCTGCTCGTCGCGGGGGACTTCGTGCCGTATGGCGGCATGGACGTCGCGAACTACAACCTCGCGCGCTACCTCGCGCTCGAGAGCACCGATGATGTGCACCTCGTGACCCATCGCGCCAGCGAGGACCTCGCGGGTCTGCCGAACGTGCAGGTCCATCACGTGGCGCGGCCGCTCGGCGGACACCGCCTCGGCGAACCGCTGCTCCGCCTCGCCGCGGATCGTTGGCGGCGCAAGCTCGCTCGAAGCGGCGTGCGAACGATCGCCAACGGTGGAAACACCGACGCCGGGGACGTGAACTGGGTCCACTACGTCCACGCGGCTTTCGATCCGCGTCCGTCGCGACGTCGCTGGCTGACGCCGGGCTCGCGGCATCCGCGCTATCTGCGCGAGGAGGCGCAGGCGCTTCGCCGTGCGCAGGTCGTGATCTGTAACAGCCGGCGCACCGCAGGCGACGTCGTCTCGCGCCTGGGCGTGGCGCGCGAGCGGACGAGGGTCGTGTACTACGGCGCCGATCCGGTCGCGTTCAGCCGGGTCGATCCGGGGCAACGCGCTGAAGCGAGATCCGCACTTGGCATCCCCGTCAATCGATTCGTCGCGTTATTCGTCGGTGCGCTCGGCGATCGACGCAAGGGGTTCGACACGCTCTTTGGCGCCTGGGTCGAGCTCTGCCGGCGTCCCGACTGGGATGTCGACCTCTTCGTAGCAGGCGCGGGTGCGGAGTTGCCGTCCTGGAGCGCCGCCGCTGCAGCACAGGCGCCCGGCCGCATCAGGTTCCTGGGTTTTCGTCGCGACATGCCCGCGCTGTTTGCGGCGGCGGACGTGCTCGTCCACCCCGCGCGCTACGAGGCGTACGGCCTCGCGGTCCACGAAGCGTTGTGCCGTGGCATTGCCGCGATCGTCTCGCGGGACGCGGGTGTTGCAGAACGGTATCCCACCGGTCTCGAGCCGCTCCTCCTCGACGATCCCGACAGCGTCGACGAGCTCTGCGCACGGCTGCGGCGTTGGCGAGCCGGTCAATTCGGCCACGATCGCGTCGCCGCGCTGTCAGACAGCCTGCGCGCGCGAACCTGGAGTCAGATGGCTGGCGAGATCGCCACAGCCGTGCGGGAAGCCGCGGCATGAATGGCGCGCTCTTCGTCGATTCGGGCGTCTGCTGGGTCTGCGGCGGCCAACGCGGAACCGTCTACCACGACGCCCTGTTCGATCTGCGCGCCTACGAGGCGCAGGATCCGGAACTGTCGGAGTATTCGGGCATGACCGTCAGCCTGCGCCGCTGCCTCGATTGTGGCTTCGGTCAGCCCGAGCGGCTCCCGAGCCTGCCCCGGTTCTTCGATCGGATGTACGACCAGCTCTGGTCGAGCGCGTGGATCGAGAACGAATTCGCGGGCACCTACAAGGACGTGATCTTCCGGCGCATCCTCGCTGTGCTGCGCGGCCGTGTTCCCGGCGGGCGGCGATCCCTGCTCGACGTCGGCGCACACGCTGGCCGATTTCTCGATCTGGCGCGCGCCGACGGCTGGACGCCCGAAGGCCTCGAGGTCAACCGGCGGACCGCATCGTACGCCGCCACTCGGACCGGACTCCCCGTTTATCGTCTCAACGTCAACGAGCTGCCGTCTCTTCGCCGCGACTATGACGCCGTCACGATGACGGACGTACTCGAGCACATTCCCGATCCCGTGACGACGCTCGTCCGTGTGCGGGAGAAGCTGAGGCCCGGTGGCTGGATCGCCGTCAAAGTGCCATGCGGTCCCGCGCAGCACTTCAAGGAGAATTGCCGCGCCCGTCTGGCTGCGACGTATCGGCCGAGGCTGGCGGACAATCTCGTCCACGTCAGCCACTTCTCTCCGGCGTCGTTGCGACTGGCGCTCGAGCGTGCGGGGTTCTCCCGGATCTCGATCGAAGTGGGCGCACCAGAGTGCCCGCCGGTCGAGAGAGCGTCAACGACGCTGCGCCTCGCTCTCTACGGGCTCGGACGGGTCGTGCCGTTTGCGACGCACACGCCGCTCGCCTTGAACCTGCAGGCATTCGCCAGCAGCGCGGTCTGAGAAAGATGACGACACCGATCATCGAGCCTGCGCTGTCGGTGGTGATGCCGACGTTCAACAACGAGCCGGTGCTGCGCCGGGCGATCGCGAGCTGGCGTGCGCCGGCTGTCCGCAATGGCGTCGAGCTGATCGTTGTCGAAGACGGGTGCAAGGACGGCACGCGGGCCTTCCTCGATCGCGAGGCGGAGACCGCGTGGGGCGCGCGACACCTGCGCGTGCTGCACCTGGACGACGCCCACGAGCTGCGATGCACGAACGCGGGAATGCGTGCCGCTCGCGCGCCGCTCGTGATGGCGTGGCAGGACGACATGTTCGTGCGCGGCGAGTGGCTCGTGCCCGAGCTGCTCCGCGTCTTCCGCGACCACTCCGACATCGGCCTGATGAGCCTGAGCCGCGGCCTGGATCACCATCCGCTCGATGAGCCGATCGGCACGTGGGCCGACCTCATCGACTGGCGCCGGCTGCGCAGCACGATCGGACCGTTCCCGTGGAACTGGTTCCGCATCCAGGAAGTGGATGGCGTCATCCGGCCCTGGATCGTGCGCCGCGCCTGCCTCGAGCGCGTCGGCGACCTGGACGAAGCGTTCGTGCCAACGGAGTGGGACGAGGCGGATCTGGCCTGCCGGATCAGGCAGGCAGGGTGGAAGGTCGCGACGTGTGGCTACGAGCGGCTCCGCGGCTACGACCATCTGGGCAGCAGCACACTCGGCACGCTGAGCGACGCCTACCTGCAGCGCGTCCTCAAGAACGGCCGGTTGTTCCATCAGCGATGGGACGCGGCAATCGTCCGCGATCACGGGCGGACCCGCCAGACCTGGAGCCGCCCGCAGAGCGTCAGCGGCTGGCTGAACACCCTCCGCCAGATCGGCACCGCGGCGACCGTGCGAGCTGGAAGGAAGCTGAAGTCCTCGAACCGAACACCGCGCGCGGCTGACAGTCGACAGCGGACCCCGGACGGCGTACCGCGGCAACATCAGCTCCCAACGTCATGAGCAGCGTTGAACCCGGCGCGCGGTTCCGGCGGCGGGCGTTCCTCGAGTCCGTGGCCCAGGTGTTTCCAAAGGGACCCGGCTTCGACGGTTTGCGACGGCGGCTGCGCGGCACGTACGAGCAGATGCTGAGCTCCGACTCGCTGACCTCGGTGCTCCCGGGTGGAGAAGTGATCAGGATTGCGGCGCAGTACCGTCACGTCACCTGGAACGCGCAGGAGTACGAAGCGTTCCGCGCGGCGATCCGTCCGGGCGATACCGTGATCGATGCGGGTGCGAACGTGGGGTGTTACGCGCTCCTCTTCGGCCGCTGGGTCGGGGACACCGGCCGGGTCTATGCGTTCGAGCCGGATCCGCGGGCGTTCGAGGGGCTCACCCGTCACCTCGCGTTGAACGGCCTCGACGCGATCGTGACGCCGATCAACGCCGCGGTGAGCCACGGCACTTGTGAACACGCGCCGTTTGCCCTCGCGGCATCGTCTGGCATCAGCCGGCTGGCCGGCTCGCCATCAGACGCGCCAACGATCGCCGTCCAGACGACGTCAATCGACGACTTCTGCAGGCAGCGCGGTATCACACCACGCGTGATCAAGATCGACGTCGAGGGGGCCGAGCTCGACGTGCTGCGGGGCGCGCGCGCCACGATCGCGCAGGCGAAGGATCTGCAGCTCTTCGTTGAAATGCATTCATCACTCTGGCCGACGATGAAAATCAGCGCGCACGATCTCCAGCAGGAGTGCGCGGCTCAGAATCTCACGGCGGAGCGGCTCGACGGCGTCAAGGGTGACGCCTGGTCGCTCGAGGGCGTCACGGTCCGCCTCAGACACCCATGAAAATCGTCGTCGCACAGGACTCGTTGCATGCCGCCGGCGGCGTTGACAGCTATCTGCGCTCGGTGCTGCCGGCGCTTCAGGAGCGCGGCCATCAGGTGCGGGTTCTCTATCAGCGCCGCGCGGGCGGCGGCGCCGCCGGTCTGCCCGATGCGCTCGGCGTGGAGGACATCGGCGTCGAGGCGGCCATGGCCGCACTGCGATCGTTCTGCCCCGATGTCTGCTTCTCCCACAACATGGGCCCGCTCGAGATCGATCGTCGTCTCGTCGGCCTCTGGCCGGTCGTCAAGATGATGCACGGCTACTTCGGCACCTGCATCAGCGGTCTCAAGAGCCACGCGTTTCCGGCCCGCTGCGCCTGCGATCGCCCGCTCGGGCCCACGTGCCTCGCGCTCTACGGTCCGCGGCGCTGCGGCCGGCTCGATCCGATCCAGATGGTCCGCGACTACCGGTGGGCGCGCGCCCAGCGCAGCCTCTTCGACGACTATGCGGCGATCGTTGTCGCCAGCCGTCACATGGGGGAGGAGTACGAGCGCAACGGCGTGTCGATCGGCCGGCTCGAAGTGCTGCCACTGTTTTCCGCGCTCCGCACGGATCACACGATGCGAGCGGCTCACGAGCTCGAAACCGTGCTCTTCGCCGGACGCATGACGTCGATCAAGGGAGGCGACGTGGCGATCGAGGCCGTGGCGAGGGCCGCGGAGCTCACGTCACGCCCCTTGCGCATCGTCCTCGCTGGCGACGGGCCGCAGCGGGCCGGGTGGCAGGCGTTGGCCTCACGCCTCGGCGTCAACGCGGAGTTTCCCGGATGGCTGGCGGCTGATGCCATGGCATCAGCGTTTCGCGACGCGTCGATGATCGTCGTGCCGAGTGTCTGGCCCGAACCGTTCGGCCTCGTCGGCCTGGAGGCGGGAGCCTTCGGCGTACCGGCGGTTGCCTTCGACGTCGGCGGCGTACGTGAGTGGCTCGATCCGGATCGCAGCGGTGTGCTCGTGAAACCGGGCGAGGGTGCGTTCGGTCTGGCGGTCGCCATCGCATCCCTCGTCGAGAACCCGGCAGTACACGAACGCCTCGGCGCCGGCGCGCGCGCGATGGCCGAACGGCTCTCGCTCGACTCGCACGTCGATCGGCTCGAGGCCGTGCTGCAACGCGCGGCAGGAGTCTCGTGAGCAGCTGGACGATTCTAACCGGCGAGTACCCGCCAGACTGCGGCGGCGTTGCCGACTACACGTCGCAGGTCGCACGCGCCCTCGCGGCGGCGGGAGAGGACGTGATGGTGGTCTGCCCGCCGTCGCGGTTCGGTCGAAGCGACAGTGCTGTCAGGTTGGTTACGCTGCCGGATCGGTTCGGAGCCGAGAGCCGGAGTGAGCTGGATCGTCTGCTCGATACGCGTCCCGGCACGCGCGTCCTCGTCCAATACGTGCCGAATGCGTTCGGATTCCGCGGGGCCAATCTGGCGTGGTGCCGCTCGCTGAAGCGTCGCGTCGATCGTGACGGCACGGACGTTCGCGTCATGTTCCACGAACCGTATTTCTACTTCGGGTGGAACCGGCCGCAACGCAACGCGCTCGCGCTCGTGCAACGCGCGATGGCTGCGCTGCTGCTCAGGACGGCGAGTCGCGTGTACCTCTCGACCGATGCCTGGCGCGCCTACCTGCGGCCGTACGCGTCACCGTCCACGCCGCCGTTCCTGACGCTGCCGATTCCATCCGCGATTCCCCGATGCGAACACCCGGCTGGCGCCCGCGCGTTGAGAAAACGCCTGGGGATCGATCGCGGTCGTGTCATCGGCCACTTCGGGACGTATGGTGCTCACATCGCGCCGCTCGTCCGGCGCACGCTGACGACGCTGCTCAAAGAAGACAGAGCGGCAAGCGCCATCTGTGTCGGCGCCGGCAGCGACCTGTTCGTTCGTGACCTCGCGCGCGCGCACCCACGGCTGGCCGGCAGGATTCACCCGACATCGCGTCTCGCGCCTGCGGACGTGGCGCTGCACCTGACGGCCTGCGACTTGCTGTTCCAGCCGTATCCGGACGGCGTCACCACGCGCCGGACGTCGGTCATGGCAGGACTCGCCAATGGCTGTCCGATCCTCACGACGTCAGGTCCGTTGACCGAGCCGATCTGGAGTGCCACGTCGGCCGTGGCCATGGTGTCTGCCGTTGACGCGAACGAGCTCCACCTGACCGCCCGCGAGTTACTCGCCGACCCCGCGCGGCTCGCGGCGATTGCCGCACGAGGGGACCTGGCGTACCGCTCGCACTTTGCCCTCGAGCACACCATCGCCGCTCTTCTCGATCGTCGCGGAGCCGCTGCCGCATGAGCGGCTTCACGCTGACCGTGGGGATCACGACGCGCAATCGTCCCGATGCTCTCGGCCGCTGCCTGAGGTCCCTCGCCTCGCTGGCGCATCTCGATCCCGAGGTCATCGTCTACGACGATGGTTCGAATCCGTCGGCGGCGGCGAACCTCGACGCTCGCGACCTTCCGATGCGTGTGCGTATCATCCGTGACGAGTCGGCGCCCGGGTACATCGTCGGGCGCAACCGGATCGTCCGCGAGGCGCAAGGCCTCGCCGTGCTGCTGCTCGACGATGACGCGTCGATCCTCGATGCGGGGGCCATTGATGCGGCACTCGCGATCCTCGGATCGGATCCGGAAGTTGGGGCGATGGCCTTCGCGCAGGCAGACGGGAAGGGCGCTCCGTGGCCTGAGAACATGCAGCCGGGCCGAGGCTCGCAGCCCTGTTACGTGCCGGCGTTCATCGGGTTCGCACACCTCGTGCGCAAGGACGTGTTCCTCGCGCTCGGCGGTTATCGCGAGCGTTTCGTGTTCTACGGCGAGGAAAAAGACTTCTGCCTGCGGCTGATCGAAAGCGGGTTGCAGACGGTGTACTTGCCCGATGCGCGGGTGGCGCACGAGCCGGATCCGGCCGGCCGCGATCGCCGGCGATATCTGCGCTACGTCAGCCGGAACGATTGCCTCCATGCGCTCTACAACGAGCCACTGAGTCGCGTCCTGTGGCTGGTGCCGGCGCGTGGGTTCCTGTTCTTCCGGATGCGAAGCGCATGGGGCGTTCGCGATCCGTGGGGCTGGCTGTGGATCGCGCGCGAAGTCATCATGAACCTGCCGTCGGTCGTTCAGGAACGGCGTCCCGTGTCCGCACAGACGATCCGTCTCTGGGGATGCTTGCGAGCCGGGAATCAGCTCTATCCACGCTCGAAGGCGTCGGCGCCACGCGCCCTCGCCCGCGCCTCATCCATCCCGTGAAGCGTCTCCTCACCATCGGGCACTCGTACGTCGTGGCGCAGAATCGCCGTCTCGCGCATGAGATGGCGCGCCAGGGTCGGGATGAATGGGAGGTCACCGCGGCGGCACCCGTGGTGCTGCCGGGAGATCTTCGTCGCATCCATCTGGAGCCGATCGCCGGGGAGTCGTGTCACCTCCGCAGCCTGGGCGTGCGCTTCGCCTCGCTTCCGCACGTCCGCCGGTATGATTCGGCGCTCCGCACGTTGATGCGCGAACGGTGGGACGTCGTGCACGTCTGGGAGGAGCCGTACGTCTGCGCGGGGGCCCAGATCGTTCGGTTGGCGCCGCAGTCATCGTGCGTGATCCCCGCGACGTTCCAGAACATCGACAAACAGTACCCGCCGCCCTTCGATTACCTGGAGCGGCGATCGATGCGGCGAGCGGCCGCGTGGATCGCGTTTGGACAGACCGTGCATGACGCCCTGTCTCGACGGCCGGAGTACGCGACCAAGCCGTCGCGAATCATCTCGCCGGGTGTGGACACGGCGTCGTTCCATCCCGACCCTGGCCGTCGTGCTTGCATACGGGCCGACTTGCGATGGACCGACGGAGTGCCCGTCGTGGGTTTCGCGGGCAGGTTCGTCGACGCAAAGGGTGTGCGCGTGCTCGTCGCGGCCCTCGAGCGCATCCGGACACCATGGCGCGCGCTTTTCGTCGGCGGCGGACCACTCGAACCCGACCTGCGCGGCTTTGCCGCCAGGCATCGCGGCCGGGTTGCCGTGAAGACCAACATTCCGCACGGTGAGATTCCCGCGTATCTGAACGCGATGGACGTCCTGTGCGTCCCAAGTCAGACGAGAACGACCTGGCGCGAACAGTTCGGCCGCGTCCTGATTGAGGCCATGGCGTCGGGCGTGCCGATCGTGGCCAGCAACAGTGGCGAGATTCCATTCGTGGTTGGAGACGCCGGCATGATCGTCGCCGAGGCGGACGTGACGGCGTGGGCGCGCGCGCTCGAGGCGGCTCTGGCGAACGATCAGTGGCGCGCCGACAGCGCGGTGCAGGGCCAGGCGAGGGTGGCCGAGCGCTTCGCCCTTCCTGTCGTGGCGCGCGCCCATCTCGCGTTCTTCGATCAGCTGATGGCAAACCGATGCGCCGCCTGAAGGTAGCCATTCTCGCGGACTACCTCGAAGAGGGCTGGCCCAGCATGGACCTCGTCGCCGACATGCTGCTGGATCGCCTTCAGCGCGAGCACGCGGCCACTGTAGAACCGACGCTGATCAGGCCGTCACTCCGCCGTCGCGCCACGCGGCTGCGGGCACTGGCGCGTGACGCTCGGGCCTTCGGCGTCGATCGCATTGCGAACCGGCTGTGGGACTATCCTCGCATTGCGAGCGGCCTCTCCGGCCGCTTCGATCTCTTTCACGTGGTCGATCACAGCTACGCCCAGCTCGTGCACCGCTTGCCGCCGGGCCGGACGCTCGTCACGTGTCACGACCTGGATACGTTTCGCAGCGTGCTGGAACCGGAGTTCGAGCCGCGGTCGGCGTGGTTCCGCGCGATGTCGCGTCACATCCTCGAAGGCCTGAAAAAGGCCGGGCACGTGGCGTGCGACTCTGGAGCGACGCGGGACGCCGTGATCCGGAAGGCGGGCGTCCGCGAGGACCGCGCGACGGTGGTGCACAACGGTCCGCACCCGAGCTGCACGCCGTCGCCGGAAGTCCCGGCCGAACGTGAGGCGACGCGGCTCCTGGGCAGACCCGGTCACACGATTGACCTGCTCCACGTCGGCAGCACGATCCCCCGGAAGCGTATCGATCTCCTGCTTCGTATCGTCGCTGACGTGCGGCGCCGCAAACCGACGGTCCGGCTGATCCGCGTCGGCGGTCCCTTCACGGCGGAACAGCGCGCGCTGGCCCGTGATCTCGGTATTCTTGACGCCGTCGTGGTTTTGCCCGTGCTCGATCGGTCGACGCTGGCGGCCGTGTACCGCCGAAGTCTGCTGGTCCTGATGCCGTCCGAGCGCGAGGGTTTCGGTCTACCGGTGCTCGAAGCGCTCGCCTGCGGCACGCCTGTCGTCGCCAGCGACATTCCACCGCTGCGCGAAGTTGGAGCCGCCGCTGCGACGTATTGCGCGGTTGATGACGTGCCGGCGTGGGCGTCGGCTGTCGAGCGCTTGATCGACGAGCGCACCGTCGCACCGTCGCAGTGGACGTTGCGGCGGGAGGCGGCCGCACGCCGGGCAACCGCGTTCAGCTGGTCGCATTACGCCGCGAACGTCATGACCATCTACACCGAGCTCGCGAAGGACATCGCATGCTGACCGTCCTTCACGTCGGCAAGTTCTATCCGCCAGTCCCGGGCGGGATGGAACGTGTCGTCGAATCGCTGTGTCAAGCGACGCGTGGGCGGCTCGAGAGCCGCGTGCTGGCCGTGCACACCGGCGCCGGGACGGTCGAGGAGATCGTCGACGGCGTTCCGGTCACGCGCGTCGGCACGTGGGGCGCCGCCGGATCCGTACCCGTCGCGCCCGCGCTGGCCGCGCATCTCAAGCGCGCTGAAGCCGACGTGATGATCGTGCACGAGCCGAACCCGTGGGCGCTGCTCTCGTACCTCGTCGCCCGGCCGCGGGTTCCGCTCGCGATGTGGTTTCACAGCGAGGTCGTGCGCCCTCGTCTGCAGTACCAGGCGTTCTACGCGCCGATGGCCGAGCCGGTCTACCGTCGGGCCCGCCGTATCGCCGTGTCATCACCATCACTGGGAGAACGCGCCGTGGCGCTCCAGCCACACCATTCGCGGCTTTCTGTCATCCCCTTCGGCATCGACGCTGATGCCTGGGCGCCGCGCGATGAGGTCAGCCGACGCGCCCACGAGATCCGGGCGGGCGCACCGGGACCGGTCGTCCTCTTTGCCGGAAGACACGTTGCGTACAAGGGCGTCGACGTCCTCATTCGCGCGGTGCGGACGTTGCCTGTGACCCTCACGGTGGCCGGGGACGGGCCCATGCGCGCGTCCTGGGAACGGCTCTCGCGCGTGGAACCCACTCGCGCGCGCATTCAGTTCATCGGCGAGGTGGACGACGAGGAGCTCAAGGCGCAGATGCACGCGTGCGACGTGTTCGTCCTGCCCTCGGTAACTCGCGCGGAGGCGTTCGGCTTCGTCCAGCTCGAAGCGATGGCGTGCGGCAAGCCGGTCGTGAGCACCTCAGTGGAGTCGGGCGTCCCGTGGGTGAACCGGCATGACGAAAGCGGGGTCGTTGTCCCGCCGGGCGATGTGCAGGCGCTCGCGGACGCGCTCACGCGGCTCACGGCCGACGCTGGCTTGCGCAGCCGTCTCGGTGAGGCCGGTTCTTCACGGGTACGGCGTGACTTCACGCTCCCGATGATGGCCGATCGTTTCGTGTCGTTCTGCCACGAGGTGGCCGCCGCATGATCAAGCGCGCCTTCGACGCTGCTCTCGCGGGCGCCGGCCTCGTCGCGTCGTCGCCGATCTGGGCCCTGCTCGCGCTGGCGATCAAGCTCGAGGACGGCGGGCCGGTCTTCTTCACGCAGCCGCGAGTCGGAAGGGGAGGGGCCCCGTTTCGTGCGCTGAAATTCCGCTCGATGCGCGAGGACGCCGAGGCTGCGGTCGGCGCGTTGCAGGCGATCGAGAACGACCCGCGGGTCACGCGCATCGGTCGACTCATGCGGGCGACCGCGATGGACGAGCTCCCGCAGCTGTGGAACATCTTCCGCGGCGACATGAGCTTCGTCGGTCCGCGAGCGCTGCGTCCAGGTGAGATCGAGGTCATCGGTGCGGCGCTCGTGCCGCTCGAGGCCGTTCCCGGTTACGACGCGCGCATCACCGTCAGGCCGGGGCTGACCGGGCTCGCCCAGATCTACGCGCGCCGCGACGTGCCGCGCCGTCAGAAGTTCCGTTACGACCGCGTCTACATTCACGCGCGTTCGATGGCGCTCGATCTGCGTTTGATTCTCCTGTCGTTTTGGATTAGCTTCCATGGCACATGGGAATCGCGCGGGCCCAAGTACTGACGGCACTCGACTGTGATGTCGTTGTCGTCGGCGGCGGCCCGGCGGGACTCATCGCCGCGCGCGATCTCGCGTCGCGCGGTCACCACGCGATCGTGCTCGAGGAGCACGATCGGGTCGGCACACCCGTCCACTGCACCGGCGTGCTCGGGCTCGATGCCTTTGACGAGCTGCAGCTGCCGCGGCACACGATTCTCAGCATCGCGCACTCGGCGCGCTTCATTTCTGCGGACGGCAGCTCAGTCGTCGTCGACGCCGACACGGTGCGGGCAGCGGTCGTGGACCGCATCGCATTCGATGGTGTCCTCGCTGGCGAAGCACTCGACGCGGGCGCGTCGATTCACACGGGCGAGCGCGTACGGGGCATCGACAGCCGCGCCGAGGGTGTCGAGGTACGGACCGCGCAGCGGACGGTCCGCGCGCGCGCGGCCGTGGTCGCGTGCGGCGCGAGCTATCGATTCAATCGCGCGCTCGGCTTCGGGCTGCCGAGGCTGCTCGTGCACAGCGCCCAGGTCGAAGCACCTTTTCCCGGCATCGATCACGTCGAGGTGCACCTCGGGCGGCGTGTGGCGCCGGGTGGGTTCGGGTGGATCGTGCCCTTTCGTCGAGGTCGCGAGTCCTTCGCGCGGATCGGCATGCTGTGCGAGGGCCGCGCCGCCGCGCGGTTTCAGCAGTTCGTCACGCGCATTCGAAGCCGTCACGGAATTACGGCGGCGTGGCCGGTCCCGCGCATGAAAGTGCTCCCGCTCGCGCCGGTAAAGCGCACGTGGTCGCGGCGCGTGCTGGCTGTCGGCGATGCTGCCGGGTTGGTGAAGCCGACGACGGGAGGCGGGATCTACTACGGCCTCCTCACGGGACGGATTGCAGCCGAGGTCCTCTCCTCAGCGCTTGCGGATTCACGGTTCGAGCCGGCTCGTCTGCGAACCTACGAGCAGCGCTGGCGGGCACGGCTCGGTCCCGAAATTCGCGCTGGCCTGGCGTTCCGTGCGGTCGCGAGCCGCCTGAGCGACGGTGCTATCGACACGCTCGTCGAGCTCGCTCGCGTCGATGGGATCCTGCCGCTTTTGCGGCAGACGGCGGACTTCAATTGGCACCGGAGTGCCGCGCTGTCGCTCCTCCGTCACGCCTCGTTCCGCCGCGTCGTCGTCACCTCGATGTGGAGCTAGTGCCGTGTCATGCATCAGCACGATTCCTCGCTGATCGCCTCGGGCCACTACGCCCGCAAGCAGATCTTCAGCCGCAGCCGGCTGGTCGCGTGGAGCCACGGCAGCCGCTTCGACACCGCCCGGCGCCTCGCCGCCCCACACGCAGGCTCGCGCCTGCTCGATTACGGCTGCGGCGACGGCACCTTCCTCGCGCTCGTCCACGATCTGTTCCCTCGTGCGCTCGGTGTCGACGCCGATTCGGTCCAGATTTCAGGATGCGCCGAGCGTTTCGCGAGCCTCGAGGGCTTGTCGTTCGCACTGGCGGCCCATCTGGAAGAGCCGCAACACTCCGGCCGCTACGGAGTGATCGTGTGCATGGAGGTCCTCGAGCACTGCCCGGCCGACGTGCAGCGGCGGGTCGTCGACGATCTGGCGCGGGTGTGCGCGCCCGCAGGCAGGGTGATCGTCAGCGTGCCGATCGAGATCGGCCCGGCACTTGCGGCCAAACAGGCCGCCCGCGCGTTCGCGGCCGCACGCGGCCTCTCCGAGTACGCCGCGCGCGAGCGGTACAGACCAACCGAGCTTGCGCGGATGATCCTTGCCGGTCCACGTACGTCCATCCCTCGCGAAGAAACGTCGGTCGATCTGAACGATGGCACCTCGATGCGTTTCACGGGGCACAAGGGATTCAACTGGCGCGCGCTCGAACGCCTCATTGAAAGCCGCTTCGCGATCGAGCGCCGGCTGTGCTCGCCGATGCCCATTCTGGGGACGTGGCTCAACAGCCAGGTGTGGTTCGTCCTGCGGCTGAGAGTGGCAAAGGGCAAAGGGTAAAGGGTAAATGGGTAAACCTACCGGCACTATCCGGGCTTCCCGTTTCCACCCGCCTCACGGCAGAAGCGGCGCTCATCACACTTCCTGATCGTTTTTCAGATTGCGGTCACGACTTCCTCGGCCTGCGTACGTGAAACTCGCTCGTGACATCATGAAAACTCAGGTTAATCCGTGGGTCGTATGGAGTCCTCGCGTGCTCGCCGCACTGGCCGCAGCGTTCCTGGGACTCTTCGCGCTCGACGCGCTCAACGGAAATCAGCCGGACGCCGGGCTCGCCGGGTTCCTCGTCCACTTGACACCCGCAGCTATCGTGCTCGTTGCCGTTGCGCTCGCGTGGAGTCGTCCGTGGATCGGGGCGCTGCTTTTCGTGGCATTCGCAATCGGGTATGCGTTCATCGCACGACGTCTCGATTGGATCCTGGTGATCTCCGGTCCGCTACTCATCGTGGCGGCGGCGTTCGCGTTGGGCGGCTGGTATGGACGTAGGGATTCAAGGGTGCGCCTCCGTGCCTGACACGGATTCGCGAGCGCGAAAACCCCCTCAGCGGATAAGGGTTCGGGCGCGGTTTCTCGTGTTCGTGCAGGACGATGGCCGCCAGGATGGCCGCCAGCATCGCGTTGGCAGGCATGACGAGGCCCGTTTCCCACAGGCTCTGCAGCATCACTGCACCGATGCCGGTGGCAGCGCCTGCTCGCATCCAGATCACGTCGCTGTGGTCCCTGCGCATGACGACAATCGCGGAGACGACGAAGACGGCCAGCGCGATTGCCAGCGTCACGGTCACCAGGAGTCCTCCTTCCGCGGCGACCTGCAGGTAGTGATTGTGAGCCTGGTTGAAGAAGACACTCCGGTCCGATCGCTGATAGACGAACATGGCCGTCTCGTAGGTGCCGGCGCCCGTCCCAGGCAGCCAGAAGTCACCAATGATCGGAACCGTCTCGCGCCAGATCGTGAGGCGGCCTGAGAGTCCGGCTGGCGTGGCGGCAAACCGTTCCGCCAGCGCGGGCACGTCCGCCCAGGCCAACGCGGCGAGCGTGAAGGCCGCGACGACACTGGCTATTGCCCAGCGCCCGTGGCGTTGAAGCCTGCGGCGCATGGCCACGATCATCACGCCCGCCGCGATGGCGAGCGCGACAATGCCCGATCGCGACAGCGAGAGCAGCAGCGCCAGCAGCATCAGTACCGATGCCGTGATCATCCACGCGCCGCGCGGATCCACACTGAGCGTGAGGCGCCTGCGCCCCGCGGCGTCCGGCGGGACGGGCGCGGGTGACGGCGATCGGGACATCAAGTAGCCGACCGTGAGCGGCAGCGCCATGATCGCCCAGGTGGCGAAGTGGTTGCGGTTCACGAATGGGCCGAACGGGAGCGGTCCCTCGTACTCGGTGGGAAAGCGCCAATAGATTGAGCGCCCGGCAGTCGCGGCCTGTGCGATTGACAATCCCGAGACGCCGAGACCGATCGCGGCAACCCCCCAGACCGTCCGCCGCACGCCGCCGCGCCCAAAGGTCGAGCGAGCGACGAAGAACATCGCCACCGCCCCGGCGAAGATGACGAACGCCCACTCGGTATCTGAACTGCGGATCGACAGCGGCCTGAGGTGAAGCTCGGGCGGCGCAAGCAGCGCCAGAGCGTCGCGTACGGACTGTGCGTGCGGGGACAGCTTCGTGAGTGCCGCATCTGGCAACGGCACGAGTTGGAAGGCAACGCAAGCGACGAGCAGGAGGAGGGCGGCGTCCAGCCATCCGCGCAGGCGGGGCCGGAGGATGATCGCGCACGCGATCGACGACAATCCCACCGGCACCGCGACCGAGCCTCGCGTTCCGCCGAACATCGCCAGCGGCACGAGCAGCAGGATCAGCAGCGTGGCGACGCGCAGCCGGGTTTCAGAGCGGCGTCGCGGAGCGGTGACCGTAGTAGCTCTGATAGTGATAGCCGTAGTAGCGCGTGTAGTAGTACTTGTTACGTTCGAGATCGACCCGGTTGAGCACGACGCCGATCGACGCGGGACGGCCGGTCATCAACGTCTCGATCGCGCGTTCCGCATGTCCCCGCCTGGTCATCTCGGAGCCCACGACGAACACCACGCTCGATGCCGCGCGGGCCACGAGCACCGCGTCGGTCACCGCCAGCACCGGTGGTGTATCGATCACGACCCACTCGAACGGGCCTGCCTGCAGGTTCGTCAGGAAGCTCCCCATCCGGTCCGACCCGAGCAGCTCTGACGGATTGGGTGGCAGCCTCCCCGCGGCAATCACGAACAGGTTCGGCTCCGTCGTCTGCTGGACGGCATCGCGCACGCGGGCCTGTCCGACCAGGATGTGTGACAGACCGATCTCGTTCTGTACGCCCATCGCGCGATGCACGCCGGGACGCCGCATGTCCGCGTCGATGAGCAGGACGCGCGCGCCTCCGAGTGCCAGCGCCGTCGCGACGTTGCACGCGGTGGTCGTCTTGCCTTCGAGCGGCTGCGTGCTGGTTACGGCCACGATCCGCGGGCCCAGGCTGGCGCTCGTGAAGGCGAGCGACGTGCGCAGCGATCGGAAGGCCTCGCCGAAGTCGTGCGGAACGGATCCCGAGAGCAGCGGCCCGTTCGGGGCGCGGACCGCCGGGACGAGGCCGAGCAGCGGCAGCTTCAGGTGTTTCGCCACGTCCTCGGGCGTCTTGACGGTGTCATCGAAATACTCGATGCCGAACGCGAGGCCGACGGCGATCACCAGCCCGGCCAGGATTGCCATCAGCCAGTCGCGGCGGGTGTTGGGCGAGAACGGTCCGCCCGGAACCTCCGCGCGGTCCATCACCTGGACGTTGTTCGTGCGGCTGTTGCTGATGACGCGCAGCTCCTTTTCCTGCTGCAGCAGCGACTGATACACCTGGCGGTTGCTTTCCGCCTCGCGCTGCAGGACGAGATAGGCGCCGCTCTTCTTGTCGAGATCCATCGCCGCGTCTTTCTGCGCCTCGAGCTGACCGGCGAAGCTGCGCTCTTCGTTCGCGGCGGCGTGGTACTCGTTGCGCACCGACTCGATCACCCGCGCGCGCTGTCCGTTCAGCGCCGTCCTGGCGTTGTCGATCTGCATCTCGAGCTTCACCATCTCCGGATGCCCGGGCCGGTATCGGCCGGCGAGCTGCGCCTTTTGCGCGGCCAGCTCGGTCAGGCGATTCTTCGCTTCCACGACGCCCGGGTTGGTGGCGATGATCGGAAATGCGTCGGCTGTGTCCGATGACGGATCGACGCGCTTGATCTGATCGAACACGGATTCCTTCTGCAGCCGGGTCGTGCGTGCCCGCGTCACCGTGTCGTTGAGCTGATTCAGGCGCGAGACGACGATGTTCTGCCGATCCTCGAGCGAGAGCGCGTTCTGCTGCTCGCGATATCCCGCCATCGCGGCTTCCGCTTCCCGCACCTTCGTTTCTTGCTTGGCGACTTCGGCGGCGAGCCACGCCAGGTTCTTGTGGAGCGTATCGAGCCGGAGGTCGAGGTTCTGTTGCGCGTACTCGTCCGCGAGCGTGTTGGCGGCGAGCGTAGCGAACCGAGGATCCGGCGAGGTGTAGACGATCTCGACCAGCCGCGTGGATTTTTCCGGAACGATGGTCACGCCGGCGAGGAACTGACTGGTCGCGGCGCTCTCCGCGGCGTCCTCGCCCGCCGCTGAGGGTTCCGCCGAGCGCGGCGTGCGGCGCGAGAGACCTGTGACCGTCGAGCCGATCAGCCTTCGCAGATCGCGGACCAGCTTCAACGGTCCGCGACCCTGCGGCGCGGAGCCATCGAAGAGCGGATGCGTCCGGAGGTGCAGCCGCTCGACCACGCGACGCGCCAGCCCGCGGCTCCGAAGGATGCTGTATTGCGTGTTGTAGTACTGATCGGACTCTTCCCAGAACTGCGGGTCGTTCGCGTTCAGCTTTCCGACCGACACCGTACGCTCGTCCTGGATGAGGACGCGCGCGCTCGTGCGATAGAGAGGAATCGTCGAATACGTCTGCAGCAGCACGGCCGCGACGGCGATCGTGAACGCGGCCGCAGCGGCGCGCCGGTGACGCATGAGCGCGGTGAGCCGATCGAGCGGATGTCCCGACGCCGTGCTCGGAATCGGATTGAGCGAGTCAACGGCTGTCAGCGAGGCCGGCGATTGGAGGTCCTGAACGTCGAACATCGTGCGTGTCGCCGCCTTCTATTGAGGGCTGACCGGCAACCCGCTGGAGCCGCTGGCCGTGATGCCCAGGCTGGCCGCGGCCGCGATGGCTGACGCGGCGGCGTTCGTGAAGAAGTTCGAGGCCCACGGCGACTGCGTGGCCAGACGCACGAAGGTCGCGACGGTTTCGTCCCTCGACACGCCGAACAGCTGGCCCAGTGCGAGCACGCGATCGTTCTTGTCGACGAGCTCGACGATGTACGCACCCGGCGGGACGTGATCGAAGGTGAACTGTCCTCGATCGTCCGCCACGGTGTTCGCGATCGCGCGGCCCGTTCGCACGTCGCGCAGGCGCAGGTGGGCCTGGGGATACGGGGAGTTATCCGCGCGCCAGGCGTAGCCGACGACGGTGCCTTGTGGATCGGGCGCAGGGAGCTGCCGGATGACCGGGCGAACGGATCCTGTCTGGGCGCCCGCGAGCGGCATCGAGACCGAAGCCGTCACGACCGCAGCCAGAGCAGCCGCCGTCAAGCGTGACGATCGCATGCTCCGCACGTCGGATATGGTCTGCCAGCGGCCATCGCGCCGACCGGCTGATGAGCGGTGATTCACCTGGTAATGTACTCAAGGGGACTACCGCGCACAAGGCAGAGGTTCCCCGCATGAGGCAGGTAGCAAAGTCGCGGCCGTTCCCAGGTTCGTGCGGAAGTCTGGTGGAGGCCAGCGAACTTGTCATCTGGCCTGCAGCGCGGGCGTCGCGATGCTCGCGCGGTGTGCTGCGGCGGAACATGCGATTACGGAATGGTGAGCACGTGCGCGGTGACCGCACACCAGCAGGCGGGTCGCAACCGCGTGGTACAATCCCGCGGCTGTTCGCGCGAAACGGGCATTTCCCGGAACGTCCGCCCGGTCTTTTCCCTTGCATCGATACGACATGAGCCGAGAGCTCGACGCCCTGACCTCCTCGACCCTGAAGCACCTCCGGGAACATTGGTGGAACGACGCGTTCACCGGGTTTCTGGAGGACACCCTGAGGCCCCGGCCTGGCAAGCGGATTCTCGACGTGGGCTGCGGCACCGGCACCGCGGAAATCAGCCTGTCGCGGCTGCGGCTGTCGCAGATGAAACTCGTGGGCATCGACACCGTGATCGACCGGGTGCGGCAGGCGCAGAGAGCCACGCGTGGGATGAATGCGAACGTCTCCTACGCAACCGCCGACGCCTGCTACCTCCCGTTCCCCGAGGCGGTGTTCGATTCGACGTACTGCGTCGCCGTCCTCCAGCACATTCGCGAGATCTCACTGGCGCTCGGGGAGCTGGCCCGCGTCACCAAGCCGGGCGGCCGGATTCTCGTCGTCGAGCCCGATAACGCGGCTCGCTACTGGTTCAGTTCGCTGCCGAGCGGGATGCAGACATTCGAGCTGGGCCGACGCTTCTTCGCGGGGCTCGCGACCGCGCGCGGCGAAGCGCCCGCGGCACCTGTGGGCCCGCTGCTGCCGGGAATGTTCGCATCGACGGGTATCGAGCCGGTGTCGGTGCATCTCTTTCCCGTTTCCGTGTCACGGCTGGGGCCGCCGCCCGCGTCCGTGTGGGAAGCGCGGCGTGACGCCGTCAAGGACGCCATCGCGAAAGCGCCCGACGAATCGCTCCGTCGGCTCGGCGCGGACTACCTCAAAGCGATCGAGCAGTACTCGCGGGACGCCGAAGCCGCGGGCACATCGTTCGTCGAGATCCAGAACACGATGCTCTTCGCGACGGTGGGCCAGCGCGCCGAAGCGTAAGCGCCTGCGGCCCACGCCGAGCGCGAAGTCGCGAGGCGTGAGCGAGCGGGGGTGGGGCCCCGCGAGCGCTGAGAAATGCCGGCGGCCCACGCCGGCTTTCCGCCACCGCAGCGCGAATCACGAGCGACACATGACGACATGAGTGTGACCGAGGGTTGGCAGGGGTGGGACGACTACGCGCCGTTCTACGACTGGGAGAACGCGCAAACGGTGGCGCGGCGGGATGTCAGGTTCTGGCAGCGGCTCGCGACGGCGCAGGACGGCCCCGTGCTCGAGCTCGGCTGCGGAACGGGCCGGATCTCATTGCCGGTCGTCCGTGCCGGTGCGCAGCTCGTCGGCATCGATCGGTCGGCGCCGATGCTCGCGCGAGCAGGGGAGCGGTTGCGGCGGGCGCGGCTCTCGAAGCGCGCGCTTCTCGTGCGTGGAGACATCCGGGCGCTGCCGTTCCGCCGGCGTGGTGCCTTCGGTCTGGTCATGGCGCCATACGGCATCCTGCAGTCGCTCACGTCGGAGCGCGATCTGCGCGCGGCGCTCGACTCCGTCGCTGGCGCCCTGCGCCGCGGAGGGTTCCTCGGCATCGATCTCGTTCCCGATCTGCCGCGATGGGCGGAGTACCGCAACCACGTCAGCCTGCGCGGCCGTCGCGATCGCCACACCACGCTGACCCTCGTCGAGTCCGTCAGGCAGGATCCCGCCCGTCGGCTCACCATCTTCGACCAGGAGTACGTCGAGCGACGCGGACGCGAGCGGCGCGTGCATCGCTTCGAGCTCACTTTCCGCACGCTCTCGGTCCCCCAGATGTGCCGCCGGCTCGAGAAGGCGGGCTTCACAATCCACGCCGTGCTCGGTGACTACAACGGCGGTCCCTGGGATGCGCGCGCCGATGTGTGGGTGATACTGGCGAGAAGATGAAACGTGCAGGGTGCACGCTGCACGCTGAACCTTGCACGTTTCGTCGCTCCCTGTGCTACCATGACGGGTCATTTTCCACCGTAATTTCTGGAGTTTCTGCCATGTCCGGCCATTCCAAATGGCACACCATCAAGCACAAGAAAGGCGCGGCTGACGCCAAACGCGGCAAAGTCTTCACGCGCATCATCAAGGAACTGACGGTGGCGGCGCGCGCCGGCGGCGGCGATGCGGATGCCAACCCGCGGCTGCGCACGATCATCGCGGAAGCCAAGTCCGTCAATATGCCCGCCGACAACATCAAGCGGGCGATCCAGCGCGGCACGGGCGAGCTGCCAGGCGTCTCCTACGAGGAGATCAACTACGAAGGCTACGGACCCGGCGGAGCGGCACTGATCATCGAGACGCTGACCGACAACAAGAACCGCACGGTCGGCGAGATGCGTCACCTGCTGTCGAAGTACGGCGGCAACCTCGCGGCGGAGAACAGCGTCGCCTGGATGTTCGTGAAGAAGGGCTACATCGTCGTCGACAAGAAGAAGGCCGACGAGGAAGCGTTATTGGCGGCGGCGCTCGACGCCGGCGCTGACGACCTTCGCGACGATGGGGACACCTGGGAGGTCGTGTCCGCACCGGATGCGTTCCAGCAGGTGCTGAATGCCGTGAAGACGCTCGGCATCGAGCCCTCGGCCGCCGAGATCGCGATGCTGCCGCAGAACTACGTGAAGCTCGAAGGCAAACAGGCCCAGCAGATGGTCAAGCTGATGGACGCCATCGAGGATCACGAGGACACCAAGAAAGTGTGGTCGAACGCCGACATCGAGGAGAAGGAGATCGAGGCCTCGTTGGCGTGAAGGTCTTCGGGATCGATCCCGGCTCCGCCCGCACCGGTTACGGCTGCATCGAGCGACACGGCAGCCGTCATCGGCTGGTGATCTGCGGGTCACTCTCGGGCGCCCCACGCGCGGCATTTCCCGACAAGCTGAAAGCCATTCATACCGGGCTGGCAGCGCTCCTCGCCCGCCATCGTCCTGATTGCGTGGCGGTGGAGAACATCTTCCATGCCCGCAACGTGCGAAGCGCGCTGATGCTCGGCCACGCGCGCGGCGTCGCGCTCCTCGCCGCCGCCGAAGCAGGGATCCCCGTCGCCGAATACGCGCCCGCCGAGATCAAACGGGCCGTCGTCGGGTTCGGCCGCGCCGAGAAGCACCAGATCCAGCAGATGGTGAAGCTGCTGCTCGGGCTCGATGCCGCGCCGTCACCCCACGACGTCGCCGACGCGCTCGCGGTGGCGCTCTGCCATTTGAATACCGGGACCGGCCCGATCGCCGATCGGATTCGCGCTGAACACTCGCCGTCGGCGCTGCGATCCTGGCGCGCCTTCCGTCCGTGATCGCGCTCCTTCGCGGCACCATCGTCGAGAAGGGTCCGAGCCGCGTGATCGTGGACGTGGAGGGTGTGGGCTACGACGTGCAGGTACCGCTCTCGACGTTCTACGCGCTCGGCGAGCCGGGCGCCGGGGTGCTCCTGCGGGTGCACACACACGTCCGCGAAGACGTCATCGGCCTCTACGGCTTTGCCACGCGCCTCGAGCAGGATCTCTTCGAACGGCTGATCGCGATCAGCGGCATTGGGCCACGGCTGGGGCTGGCGGTGTTGTCCGGGATCGAGCCGTCGGAGCTCATCTCGGCCATCCGCCGTCAGGACGTGGCGCGGCTCACGAAGATTCCCGGCATTGGCAAGAAGACCGCCGAGCGGATCGGCCTGGAGTTGAAGGATCGACTGCCGTTGACTCTCGACACACCCGGCCAGGCGGCCACCCCGTCGTCTCCGCGTGACCAAGTCCGTGACGACGTGGTATCGGCGCTCCTGAACCTCGGATATCAACGCGCCGCCGCGGAAAAGGCGATTGAGAAGATCGCGGCCGACTCGCCGGATGCGGGCTTCGAGCGAACGCTGAAGGAAACGCTCAGGGAGCTGATTAGAAAGTAGTTTTGCGCCGCTGTCCGCCGTCCGCTGGCCGCGCGCACAAGACGCGTCATTGTTCAATTCAGCGTCGCGCCTTACAATTTCTCGTTTTCCGATGTCCGACGATCGTCTGTTGACGGCTGCGCGCGTGGACGAGGAGGTCCAGTACGAGGCGGGGCTTCGTCCGCGCACGCTGAACGAGTACATCGGGCAGGATCGCATCCGCGAGAACCTGCATGTGTCGATTGCGGCCGCGCGGCAGCGTGGGGAAGCGCTCGATCATGTGCTCCTGTACGGTCCGCCGGGCCTGGGCAAGACGACCCTGGCGTACGTGATCGCCAACGAGCTGGGGGCAACGATTCGATCGACCGCGGGGCCGGTGATCGAGAAGCCGGGCGATTTGGCCGCGATGCTGAGCAACCTCCAGGAACGCGAAGTCCTCTTCATCGACGAAGTTCACCGGATGAGCCCGGCCATCGAAGAGATCCTCTATCCCGCCATGGAGGACTACGAGCTCGATATCGTCATCGGGCAGGGGCCGAGTGCCCGCTCGGTGAAGGTGCCCGTGCAGAAGTTCACGCTGATTGGCGCGACGACGCGCGCCGGTTTATTGACGTCTCCGTTGCGGGCGCGTTTCGGGATCGTGCATCGGCTCGACTTTTATGCCGAGCGTGATATCGAGGAAATCGTGCGGCGTTCGGCGCGGATTCTCGGTGTTCCGATCGATATCGAGGCAACGTCGGAGCTCGCGAGGCGCTCGCGCGGCACCCCGCGCATTGCGAACCGGCTGCTGCGGCGCGTCCGTGATTACGCGCAGGTCCGTGCGGACGGACGAATCACCGGTGAGGTCGCCCGTGCCGGGATGCAGCTGCTTGAAGTGGACGATCACGGGTTTGATGAGGTCGATCGCAAGTTGTTACGCACCATCATCGACAAGTTCAGTGGCGGGCCGGTGGGGGTCAACAGCATCGCGGCTGCCATCAACGAGGAAAGGGATGCGATCGAGGACATCTACGAACCCTTTCTGATCCAGGCTGGATTTCTCGATCGCACGCCGCGCGGCCGTGTCGCCACGGCACGCGCCTACGAATATTTCGGGCTCACGGCGCCCGGGAGGGACTCCCGATTGTGGTAATCGACGCTTCCGCGCACGGCTTGCGCCGCGCGCGTATTTCCAGCCTCGCCACCTACGTTCCGCCGAAGCTGCT
>DATAEK010000100.1:0-13984 GCA_036258055.1 Vicinamibacterales bacterium | reverse complement strand
CCTGGAACGCGGCCGCCGAATGCCGCGCGGACGCGCTCGCAGTCGAGGGCGATGCGACGCGAGCGGTCAATCTTGCGTCCGCGCTCGTGAAGGTCGCGCGCCTAGCAGACAGGTCGCCGGCACACACCGGGTCGATCCTATGGAGCATGTTCCATCACAAAGGGCTGCTCGAAACCCGCGTCCGGCGTCTCGTGGACGGCGCGTCGGCGCCCCGTCCACTACGTCTGCCCATCGTGTCGCTTGCCACCGCATCGGCCCTGACGACGCTCGCAGCGTTGTGGATGGCGTCCGTGCCGCACGACATCTACCGGTTGACCGAGGCGCTCATTCGCCTCCTTCCATGATCGTCCGGGCGATCCGCGGAGAAGCGGACCGCAGTCAGGTGTTGTTGGTCCGAGCCCCCGGTAGACGGTAGCCGTGTCGGATCCCTCCTCAATTCCCGAAAGCATCGGCCGCTACCGCATCGTCCGTCAGATCGGACGCGGCGGCATGGGCATCGTCTTCGAGGGCATCGACGACCAGCTCGAGCGCCAGGTCGCGATCAAGACGATACTGCCCGCCTCGGATCCGGCGATGCGCGAACGCTTCCTGCGCGAAGCGCGCGCCGCCGCGGCCGTCAACCACCCGCACATCTGTCAGCTGTTCGAGATTGGCGAGCACGCGGGTGAGCCGTTTCTCGCGATGGAATTCCTCGAAGGTCGATCGTTGGGTGACAGGCTCGCTGAAGGTCCACTGCCGGCGCCGGAGGCGGTTTCGACCACGCTCGGGATCCTTTCGGCGCTCGAAGCGCTGCACCATCGCGGAATCATTCACCGCGACCTGAAGCCATCGAACGTGTTCATGACGCCCCACGGCGTGAAGCTGCTCGACTTCGGTTTGGCGCGCCCGGTCTCGGTCAGCATCGACACGACATCGCTCACCATGCCGGGCGTGCTGATGGGCACGCCTCGCTACATGGCGCCGGAGCAAGCCAGTGGCGGCGAAGTCGATTCCCGTTCCGATCTCTTTGCGGTGGGCGCAGTCCTGTTCGAGATGCTGAGCGGCCGGCCAGCCTTTACCGGTGACTCCGTGATCGACATCCTTCACGCGGTCCTGCACGATCACCCACCGGCGCTCGTCGGTTCGCCGGCAGTCGCCGAAACCGATCGGGTGATTCAACGCGCGCTGGCGAAGCTGCCTGTCGATCGCTACCAGTCAGCTGAGACGATGGCGATGGACCTGCGCGCGTGTCTGACCAGAGCGGACCTGGCGACGTCGCCGGTGGCGAGAGCGGCGACGCGCCTCATCGTCTTGCCGTTCAGGGTTCTGCGTCCGGATCCCGCGATTGATTTCCTCGCGTACAGCCTGCCGGACGCGATCACCGTCTCTCTGTCAGGCATCGAATCGCTCATCGTGCGCTCGAGCCTCACGGCGTCCGCCTTCGCGCAGGGCACACTGGATCTCCGCCGACTGGCAACTGACGCGGGCGTCGACGCGGTGGTGACCGGCACGCTGCTCCAGGCGGGAGACCTCGTGCGGGTCAGCGTGCAACTGGTGGACGTGCCCGCCGGAACCGTACTGTGGTCGCACACCGCGCAGGTGCGGCTCGACGACCTCTTCCAGGTGCAGGATTCGGTGTCGTCAGCGGTCGTCGAAGCGTTGGCGTTGCCGCTCTCGAGCCGAGAGCAGCGGATGATGCGTCGGGATGTGCCAGCGAGCGCCGAGGCGTACGGGTTCTACTTGCGCGCGAACCGGTTGAGCGCCTATTCGGCACAGTGGGGGCAGGCGCGCGACTTCTACCGGCGCGCGGTGGAGGCCGATCCATCGTACGCGCCGGCCTGGGCGCGACTCGGACGATGCCTGCGGGTCATGGGCAAGTACGGGATGGGGGACGCCGCGCACCAGTTCCTGTCCGAGGCCGACGACGCGTTCTCGCGTGCGTTCCGGATCAACCCTGACCTGTCGCTCGCGCACAACTTGTACACGCACGTCGAAGTAGACAGCGGCCGGGCAGAGCAGGCCGTCGTGCGCCTCCTCGGGCGCATTCGCGACCGGACGAGCGATCCGGAGCTCTACGCGGGGCTGGTGCACGCGTGCCGCTACTGCGGGCTGCTCGAGGCGTCGATTGCCGCCTACAATCGCGCGTCCCGACTCGATCCCTCGATCCGGACGAGCGTCGCGCATTCGTTCTTCATGAACGGCGACTGCGAGCGGGCGATCGAGACGGACCGCGAAGATCCGCCGTATGTGACGACGATGGCGCTCCTCTCGTTGGGGCGGACCGACGACGTGATCAAGCTGTGCCGGACGGAAGCGTCGAAAGCGCCAGGGAACCAGCACTTGACCGCGGTGTTGAGTGCGTGCCAGGCGATTGTCGAAGGTGACTACGAAGGCGGCCAACGAGCGGTGACCACGTTACTCGAGTTTTCAGGATTCTCGGATCCCGAGGGTTGGTATTACTGGGCGCTCGCGTCAGTCGGCTTGAGGGATTACGATCGCGCGCTGACCCTGCTGCGGCGGGCTGTCGACACCGGCTGGCATTGCGGGCGCGCCCTCGAGACTGCCGTCATCCTCGATCCGATCCGGCGTGAGCCCGCATTCACCGCGATCGTCGAGCGGGCGCGCGCAGCCCACGCGGCGGCCGCGCGCGCATTCGCCGAGGCGGACGGTCATCGCATTCTCGGCCTTCCAACACCGTCGTGATTACCGATCAACGGTCGAAGCCCTCGCGATAGCCGCGCCGGAAACCTTCGCGAAAGCCCGGTCGCGAGGAACGTTTCAGGCAGCCGCAAGCGCATCACCAGCAACGTTTCCCGTGGCCCAGGCCCATTGAAAATTGAATCCGCCCAGCCTGCCGTCGACGTCGAGGATCTCGCCGACCAGGAACAACCCCGGACACACGCGCGATTCCATCGTCGCTGGATTGGTTTCCGGGAGCGCGACACCCCCAGCCGTGACTTCCGCGTAGTTGTATCCGCGCGAATCCAGGATCGGAAGCGGCCATTCGACCAGCGCGTGCACGAGACGCCGCCGGTCATCGCGCGTGAGCGCGGCGAGCGCGACGTCGGTCGTCAGGCCCGCATGGGTCATGACGGTCGACGCAACCGACGCAGGCAACAACCGCGCGAGGAACGTTCGAACCGTGGCCCGCGGCGTTTCAGAGGCAGCCTCTCTGAACCTTGCGTCGGCGGCTTCGAACTCCGTGCCGGCCAGCATGTTGGCCGTGATCGCCGCCGAGCGGCCCTCGAGTCGGGCGCGCAGCCAGTGCCGCGACGCATCGAGCGCCGCTGGGCCGCTGACGCCGAAGTGCGTCCACAGCAAGGGCCCCTCAATCCGTCGGTCGATAGCGCCGTCGATTCTGACGTCCAGCCGCACGTGCTGGGCGACGCCGCGCAGACCAGGATCGAAGCCGTTGCCGTAGTTCTGCTCGAGCATCAGCGGCACCAGCGCCGGCGTCGTCGGAACGATGGTGTGACCGAAGCGGGCGGCGAACCCGTATCCAGCTCCATCGCTGCCGCTCTTCGGAAGGGACAGCCCGCCGGTGGCGAGCACGATCGAGCGGGCTCTGAATCTGCCGGCGTTCGTGTCGAGGTCAAACCCGCCGTTGCGTCGTGAGACGTCGAGGATGCGATGTGAAGCGCGAAGCTCTGCGCCGACACGCGCAACCTCCCGCAGCAGGGCGTTGAGGACGTCACGCGACCGATTGGAATCGGGGAAGAGCTTCCCGTCTGCTTCCTCATGCAACGTGACGCCGAGCTCGTTAAAGAAGCGGACGGTATCAGCCACCGGCATCGAGCGCAGAATCCGGCGGACGGTCCCAGCGCGCCCGCCATTGAAGTCCTGTTCTGTGACGATGGTGTTGGTCACGTTGCAGCGGGAGCCGCCGCTGACGAGGATCTTCGCTCCCGGACTGCGCGCGCCTTCGAAGACGACGACCCGTTTCGTGGAGCAACGCCGACGCGCGAAGATCGCCGTCGCCAGGCCTGCGGCGCCGGCGCCAACGATTGCGATATCGATCGGTTCGTCGACCATCCGGGTTAGTATCGGTCACTCCCCCCGATGACGTACCGGAAGGACCTGATTGAGATGCTGGCGGTGACACCACGCACGGCCTCGAGCCTGGCGCGCGAGCTCAAGCTCGATCGCAAGGACATCGAGGACGATCTGCGCCACATGGTGAGATCCGCTCGGGCCGCCGGCCACCGCGTCCGTGTGGAACCAGCACGGTGCAAGACGTGCGGGTTCGTCTTCGACGCTGACAGGCTGACGCGCCCAGGAAAATGCCCCTCCTGCCGTGGCTCGCGAATTCTCGAGCCGCTCATCGGGATCGAGAAACACACTGAGAAGAGCTCGTAGCTTGGCTCAGCTGCGAATCGATGGGCGGGCGAAGGCTGTGCCCATGGTTTGGAACGCCAGGCGTACCAGGCGTAGCGGCCCGTAGAGTGGCGCGAGGCCAGGGGGCAAGCGGCACCACTCGGCATCGAGCGGCGTCGGCATCAGCAGTCTCAGCGTCTCGTACCGCACTCGATCGCGCCGACGATCGAGCGAGGCGCGATGCAGCCGGCGCTCCTCCCAGCGGTCAGCGTGATCGCCTGCCGGGCGAGCGAGCAGATCCTCCGCGAAGAGCATCAGCCGATCGATCGTTTGCGACGGATGATATTCGTCGAGCTCCGGCGGCAGTGTCACACCGAAGACAGCGTGTGCGAGCCGTGCGCCGGTGATCAGCCCCCGCGACGTTCCGGAGTCATCGAACGAGCGTCGAATCTCACGCCAGTCGATGTCCGTCCGGCAGACAAGCTGCCCGAGCGTCAGGATGATCTCCAGACTGCACCAGCCGTGCTTCGCGGCATGCGCGAATGTAATCGCCGCCGCGTGCGTGGGGGACGGAACGGGCAGTCGTTCGCCCGAGACGTCCAACGACACGGCATCACGAATCACGCGCGTGACGGACAGCGGAACTGAGAACGAAAGATCGGCGAGGCGCCAGTGCAGGTCGACGGGGAAAGCGCCCCTGCGCGCGAGTGGCCAGGCCGAGCGTCCTGCGTACACGACGCGAGCGGTAGTTGACGTCGATTCGGGAGGCAGGAAGTAGCCACGGGTCTCGAGGGCAGCCAACGCGGGCTCGAGTTGGTCGGGTCTGACAATGACGTCCAGATCGGTGAAGGCCCGTCTGGCTGCACTCGAGTAGAGCCACGCGGCCAGAGCCGGTCCCTTGATCGTGACGTGCGCGACCCCGGCGCGCGTCAACGCGCAGCTGATCTCGACCAGTTCGGTCATCGCTCGAAGCGCATCGGCGGCCTGCCCGCGCGCCTCGTCAGCAACTCGTTGACGCACGGGTTCAGGCGCATCAGTGCGTTTGGCGAGGGACTCATGGAGCCACGCCGTCATTCCGTGACGGCGAGCCAGCTCCGCAAGGTCTTCCCAGTCGCGAGCGTCGAGGACCGGTTGATCGCCCGTGAACCGGGTTCTCAGGCCGTCGCAACCGATGGAGATCAACAACCGCATCGGCGCCGATTCAAAATTGCCGGGCAGACAGGAGGCTCGTTGGATCATGAAGTGGGTGTCAGCCCGTCGAACCACTCGAGGATCCGAAGGATGAACGTGTCGAATGCCGCCGGGCCGGGATCCTGTCGCGCGACGGCTGCGATTGCTGGAATGTCGCGGACGAGCGCGCTGAGCTGTACGAACTCGGCCGCGCGCTGGCGGCGGTCGAGCAGGTGCGCCGCTGAGGAATTCGTCGCCAGGCGGAGCAACGCGTCGCGCTCCGTCGTCGGCACGAGGCGCGGCGCCGCGCATCCCGGTTCGCGGGGATCGAGAAACACGATCCCGGCAAGCGGCACGATCTGCCCGGAAGGACGAGTACCGTGCGCGCCAATCGCCAGAGCCCGCTTGTTCCACGAGGGCGTGATGCGCGGCAGCGTGTCGCTCGAACCGAGCACGAGGCGCGCGCTTTCGGGCCACAGCCGGAGGTCACCAGCGAACGGCTCGGCCAGCCACACCGAATCCACCCGTCTCAATCGCAGCACGTCGTCGGTCACGACTGCGTGACCCAGCCGCGCCAGCGCCGCCGCGACGGTTGACTTGCCCGCGCCGTGCGGTCCGACGAGGGCGATCGCACGGCCGCCGACCTCCACGGCGCTGGCATGAAGCGCGAGGGCTCCGCGGAGGCGGAGCGCAAACGCCAGAATCGGACCGACGATATAGGTGCAGACGTCTTCGAGCGTTGCCGCCTTGCTCCAAGTACACCAGACGTGGCGCGCGACGGCATCGAGCCAAATGGAGGTTCCGTCGGCATAGCGGAATCGATAGCCATTGGGTGAAGCGTCCACGCTGACGACCGGTTGACCCGCAGCATCAGTCGCACTCGCGCGATGAAACGGACGATAGGCATCGTCGCCCCAGCGAGGCGAGGCCTCGAAGTGAAGGTGGAGGTCGGCGGTCGCGGGCGCGGCAGTGAGGGAGAGACCCGGAACCGGACGATCGGCGGCGATCGTCAAGCCGGCAGCGCGATGGAGGTGAACGCCTGTCAAGTCTTGAGGTTGTTGGGGCCGCCGTCCCGCAGTTTGCCGGACATCGACGCCTCAGCCGTCAGTGCGGTGACGGTGCCGAAGACGCGCAACTCCGGTGTCGCATACGGCCGTTTCGGCTCTGGCATCGGAAGTTGGCCGGAGTCATTGCTCATGGGCTCAGCTCGGTTCAACGAGGTCAGCTTATGGCATGCGCTGCGGCCGGTCAACGCACGTTCAGACATCGGTTGCGGCGATGCCGCGGACTGACGCCGTGCGCAGTGCAGCCGGATCGATCACGAGCTCCGCGAGCGAGTTCTGATGCGCGATCTGCCGCTCACTGTGGCTGTTCTTCGGCGTCATCCACACCTGCCACTCCCAGATGTAGTCTCGACCAACCAGGCGGACGTTCAAAAGAATCCTGATCATGTCGCCGACGGCGAGCGGAATGGACGTTCGCAGCGGCAGGAACGTCTGCCGGTACGTCTGTACGGCCGACCCCGGCGCGCTGCTGAAGCCGATGCCGGCGCCGAGATCGGTCGAGAACCACACGGCAACTCCGTCCATGCGTCCGTCGCGCCCCAGTGTCCATCGCTGCTCGCCTGTGTGATCCGTTGCTTCGAGCGACGTGTAGCACAGACGGCACCACGGCTCGCCTGGAGCGAGGAGATCGTCGGGGTCGATGGTGCATCGGAGAGGCGTATCGAAGACGACCCGCTCGACGGCTGAGAGATCGAGATCAGCGCGAATGTGGACCGCCTGCACGTCGTGACGGAAGGTGGCCGGCGCACGACACGGCGCGGCCAGGAGCGTATCCGACGCGGCGATGAACGTTGCGCCCGGCCTGGCGAGACGTCGACGCGCGTCGGCGATGACGGCGAGCGAGCGCCGGCTGAACGGCGTCGCGCCGCGCAAGTCGCTAATCACGAGGTCCGCGGGCTGCGATAGCTGAAGGCTGGCCGCATCGCAGTGGTGGAACGTGATGAGATCGGCGCATCTGTTGGCTGTTGCGACGTGCGGGCCGAGGTGGATCGCCGGGTTGGTGTCGACAGCATGAACATGTCCGGCGCCCTGACGTGCGGCAATCACGCTGAAGAAGCCGAACCCGGCGCCGATGTCGAGCACGATGTCCCCTGGCCGGATGAGCGCGCGAAGCGCGCCGGCGTACGCGTCGACGCGAGCCTCGTCCGCGATCATCCAGAGGTAGTCGCCAGGGCTATACACGTGCTACCTCGAATCGTCGTGGAACGCGGCGTCGCTCGAGCCAGGCCGCGAGCTCGAACACTCTCCAGGCCATCATCGCATCCATCGCCGAGCCTTCACGGAGCGCATGCGTCAAGTGATGGTTGTCGATCCACCCGTCGAAAGGCGCGGGCAGAGCAGGGACGTCACCGCGCCATCGCCGTCGCCAGTCGTCGACGATCGCCTCGCTGAACCCGTGAACGCCGGTCTTGGGACGCCGCAGCACTGACTCCGGGAGCCGGCTCGCGAACGCCGCGCGCGGCAGCGCCTTGTGCTGGCACCACGGAATCGGCGGAATCGACATGACGTAGGAAACGACGCGCGTGTCGAGCAGCGGAAAGCGCAGCTCGAGCCGTTGCCGCGACGTCTCGGGCGCGCAAAGTGCCGCAAGGTCTCGTGAAATCTGGGTGCCGAGCCTCCGCTGCGCGTCAGGCCGCGCGTCGCTGATGGTCGCGGGCACGGGCTCGCATTCAAGCAGTGCGGCCGGGCCGGTTTCGAGGGCTCGGACAGCGTGTGGCGTCAGCCAGCAAGGTGCTGCGACACCGGGTGGCCTGCGGATGCCGAGCCGCTCGCGAAGGCGCAGTCCGAGGTAGGGAAGCCGACGATGACTGGCGACGTAGGCGGAGATCGCCAGGCCGATCTGTCTGGCAGATTCCGATGTACGAAGGGACGGCAACGACGGCGGTTGGAAGATCGCGTCTCCGTCCTCGCCGTAGAGCGCAGCCGTACCGTTGCGGCACGCGGCTCCAAGAAAGGCCCGCCAGTCTGCCAGCGCCGGTTCGTCCAGCGGCTCAGGAGACGACGGCGAATCGAAGAGCCCATCGAGGGCTGCGTGCGCATCGCCAGACACCGGCGTCAGCGAGAGTCGCGTCGCTTCAGCCGTCAGCCGTGCGAACGACAGCTCGTCGATGGTCGAGAACCGATCGTGAGTGGCCGTCACCGCGTGCACGGCACGCGAAGCTCCGATGTTCGAGATGCACGCGGCCAGGGTTCCGGAGTCGATGCCTCCCGACAGAAAAATGGTGCCGAGGTCGCGAGATCGATCGAGAACCGCGGACGTGAGTGCCGCGCGGTAGCCCTCGAGGATGACTTGCGCACGTCCGTGGCGAATCTCCGGACGTGGGAAATCCCAGTGCCGGCTCAACGTGGGTCCGTCGGGCGTCACGGAGAGCGTGTGCCCTGCCGGAACCAGCCGCACGTTGCGATAGATCGTCCGCACCGGATCGAGCGGACCACCGTTGGCAAGGAACGCGGCCATCGCGGCTTCGTCAATCTCCGCGGTGATTGACGGCTCGAAGCACGCCGCAGCCAGGACGTTCGACACGATCAGCGCGCGCGGCGCACGAGCAGCGTAAAGAAGCCTGATGCCGAAGCCGTCCCGTGCCGCGAGGAGCTCGCGGCGCGTCGGGTTCCACAGCGCGAACGCGTACTCACCAGTCAGATGACGCGTGCACTCCCGTCGCCATCGATCGTACGCGGCGAGGACGATCGAGATGTCGTGCTCGCCGTCGGCGTTGAGCGTGCGGCTGAGCGCGTCGCGATCCTCGAGCAGTACCTGGCCCGCGGCAATCGCGGAGACGCCCTGAACGGGTCCAGCCGGATCGGAGCGATGCAGTGGCGATAAGAGGAGCGTGCATCCGGGGGCACGAGTCAGACACGCAGGCTGCTCGCCGAGCTCGCTCAGCGCGTGTGACGCGTGCTCCTCGATGTCGCGATCAGGGGCGCTGCCGGAGGGCCAGACGATTGCCGCAAAGGCTGTCACGAGGATCCAGGGCCTGCGAGCGAGGTGTAGCGGGCCGCCTCATCCCCGCCGCAGACGATCAGGCCGTCACACTCGGTCCACGCGTGAGCCGCCATTCTTCCATCGGAGTACCGCTGGACGCCAAAGGTGAGCACCGCCGCCCGGCCGGACCGGCGAAGCATGGCCTGCGCGGCCATCGCGCGGACGAGGCACCCTGGCACGCGCAGGATTCGGGATGCGCGCCGCAGCGCATCTGCGCAATCCTCCGCTGATCGGCCGATCGTTCTGGAGCGTTGGCTGGCCGCTGTGATCAACGCTGACGCGGCCCCGTAGTTGGTGACGCGAAGCGCAGCCCAGCAGACTGCGAGCCACATCATCGCCTCGACGGCGAGGGCCTTGTGGTGCCCGGGCAGGCGCCACGCGCTACGCGCGAGGCGAATCAGCGGTCGTGAGAAGCCCACGCTCGTTCAACGATTCGAAAAGCGCTCGCAGGTCCGCCGTCAGCCGGTCCCGCGTCACGTCGAACTCCTGCAGCAGGATTTCGACGACCTCGATCAACGAGTGCGGCGTCTGGAGCAGGTTCCACAGGCGCGCGCCAGCGCCGTCGAGGCCGTAGTAGACCTCGTCATCGAGCCCCAGGATCACGACTTCATCGCCGAGGGTCGTGGACAATTGGCGCCTCGACACGACCACCGGCGTGTCGTCCTTGATCGCCGTCATGATTGCGGGCGCGTCCCCTGCTTGAGGTACTTGTCGAAGAACCTGTCGACGCGGGTCCACGCATCCTTGAGCACGTGCTCGCGAGTGAAGTAGTGGAACTCGCCCGGATACGTCATGAACTCGAGGAGGTCGCCCTTCTTCTTCTTGAGGAGCTCGTCGATGAGACGAACCGAATGCAGGTAGGGGACGTTGACGTCCGCCGTACCATGCAGAACGAGGAGCGGCCGGACCAGACGGTCGACGTGGGAGAGCGGGGACGCCTGCGCGTACACCTCAGGATGTTCCGCAGGTGTGCCGATGCGGCTCGAGGTCCATCCGCCGTGATACGGATCCTCGTAGTACATGGCGTAGTCGGCAACGCCCGCTACGTCCACCGCCGCACGGTAGGTCGTCGGCATCTCCGTGACAGCGAGCAGCGTGAAGAACCCACCGTAACTCAACCCCCAGACGCCGATCCGATCCCCGTCGACGTAAGGAAGCGTCTTGAGGTAGTTCGCGCTGAGCGCGGCGTCGCGGAAGTCCTTCCCGCCGACGTCCATGTAGACGCCTTCCCGCCACGCCGATCCGTAGCCGATGCTCCCACGGTAGTCCGGGGCGATGACGAGGTAGCCCTGCTGGAGGAGATATTGGTGGAAGCTGTAGTAGACGGCGTAGTTGCGCTGCACGTGCCAGCCGTCGTAGTTCTGGTTCACGCCATCCCCGTGGATCCAGACCACCGCCGGATGTTTCTGCGCGCGGTTCAGGTTCTTCGGCACGAACAGATACGCCGGAACGGGTTTCCCGTCCGGGCCCGGGTAGTGAATCAGCTGGGGCTCCACGAGCGCGGCGCGATCGATCGAGCGCGGAAGCGAATCGGTCAGCCGAACCGGCTTCGCGCCAGGCGTCGTCACGTCGATGACGAAGAGATCGGCGGAGTTCTGCGGATCGGTATGCTGGTAGACCAGCTTCCGTCCATCGGGCGACCATTGCGCGTCGACGTTCGTGCCGCGTCCGCTCGTCACCATCGTGATCTTCGCGTGCGAGGGGTCACCGTTGAGGGCAGCGATACCCAGATGCCGCACACCCGGATTGTTGCCCTCATTCGAGTCGAAGGCGATCCGCGTGCCGTCCGGAGACCACGAGGGCCGCCAGGCTTCGAATGGTCCCTTGGTAATCTGCACCGGCTGACCGCCGCCAGCCGACGGCATCACGTAGAGATGATCCCAGCCGTCCCGATCGCTCAGGAACGAGATCCATTTGCCGTCGGGCGATGGCTGCGACCCTCCCCGCGCGTCGCCGGTCATACTCCAGAACGTCTCTTTGACGTCCTCGTGCACCAGCCTCGGTTCAGGAGACGAAGTGTCACCGACGAAGATGCTGCGATGCTTGAAATCCGGGCTCTGCCGATCGACGAGGAAGCGCGATCCGTCGAGCCAGCGGTTGCCGCGTCCGCCGAAGCCACCGCCGAATCCGCCAGTAAACTTGGCCGGCGCTCCGCCCGAGATCGTGACCAGGTAGGCGTCCGGAGGCGGACCGGCCACGCGCTCGGTGATCGTGTAGATGATCTTCGCGCCGGAATACTCCGGCGTCTGCTCGTGCCGGATCGTTTCGCCGACGCCCCCGCTCGTGAACGTGAGGTGGTCGTCGTCGGCCGCCCAGGCGAGCGTCGTGACCGGTCCGTCGAACGTCGCGACGGTCTTCTCGCTGTCGTCCTCGAGGCTTCTGATTCGGATCTCGGTTGGTCCGGACGGTGCCGCAGGCACTTCCGAGGACTGTTCCCCCCCTCGACCGCGTCCGCCGCGGCCGCCGCCACCACGCCCGACAGCACTACCGCCCCCTGAGAGGTAGGCGACCCGCCGCCCGTCTTTCGAGACGACGAGGTTTCGCCCGGGCATCTGATTCCATACGGCGCGTGGCGCGTCCGCGCCGTTGGCCGTCGCGCGCATCAGCGTGGTGCCGCGCGTGAAGTACAGCGCCCGGCTGTCAGCGCTCCAGAACACGCCGGCCACCGGTTCACCGTCCTTGGTGATGGGCACCGGCGCCGACGATCCGTCTGCGGGAACGACGAAGAGGTTCGCAACGCCGGCGCGCTCCCACATGAACGCCACCGAGCGGCTGTCACGGGACCAGACAGGATTCGAGGGATGTTTGATGTCGATGAGCGCGTCGATCGTCAGCCGGCCGTTTGCATGTGGCGTCGACGATTGCTCGCGTGCGGCGTATGCCGACGTCATCCACGGAACGGCGGCAGCCGCGGCAAGCAGAAGGAGTTTCGTGGACCTCGTGCGCATGCGATCTCCGGGAATTGACTCCCGGCGACACACTACGCCGCGCTGGCGGCCGGCGTCAATGGAGGCGAGCCCGGCGATATCGACGTCTCGAACCGGCTACTTCGTGATCTGAACGTTCTTGCGCTGAACGAAGCCGACGCGCCGGCCCCACTGCGAATCCTGGAATTCGATGCGCAGCCAGTCGCCGGCCTCTTCGAGCACGCGAATGGACGTGCCTCTCGGGAGCGTCTTCAGCGGAGTGCGTGTCTCTTCCGCGCGAATGTAGACCGGCGTCGCCGCGATCGTGAACGCCGCCGTCCCGACGGTCGCGGGCATCGTGCCGGGGGCGGCAGGCGGTGCGTTGACCGGGGGCCGCGGGCCGGTCGGGGCCGTACGCGGCGGCCCGGCGGGCGCCCCTTTATGGCCGAAGCGCACGCGCAGCCCGGCGCCGATCTGGAAGCCTCCCGCGTCGACCGACACGGATCCGCCGGCCGGCGTGTCGAACCCGACCGAGGCGCGGCTGTAGCGGAGCAGCGCGCCGACACCGATGTCGCGGGTGAAGAGCCACGTCACGTCGACGCCGACGTGTCCGCCGAACTGGCCCGCGTTCGCGTCCTCGACGACGACGCCCGTGAAGGTCGCGGTATCGTACGGGAACGTCTCGGTGTACTGAACCTCTTTCACGAACTCGCGAGTGACCCAGAAGTACGATGGGCCGCCGAAGACGCCGATCTCGAGGCGGCGGTTGACCGGGATCATCCACATCGCGCTGATGTGGAGCGCGTGCTCGTCCTGGTGCAGATCCTCGGACTCGCCGGCGATGTTCCGGAACTGGTTGAAGAAGAACGGATGCGCGATCGATCCGGTGATCGTCGCGGGGCCGTCGTCGCGCGAGAATGAGTAGGCGCCGGCGATGACCAGGTTGCGCCAGACCCGGCTGCCGCCGCCGGCCCCGAACCACCACCCGTCACGGAGTTTGTACTCAGCCTGCCAGGTGGATTCCTCGACGAACCGGGTATCGTGGTGAACCTCGTCGAACGTGAACGATCGCGCCTGATAGCCGCCGTCGATGCTGAAGAACCCTTCGCTCGGCCACTGACTCTTCGATGGTTGCGACGGGGCCGGACGACGCGCGGGCGGAGCCGGCGTCTGATCGTTCACGGCCAGGCAAGGGGAAGCGAACAGCAGGGCGGCGAGCACCGCACCCACGGGGAAGCCAGGTTTGGTCATGATGGGTCCGGGTTCCTAGTTGACGCCGACGGCGGTCCAGGCCTGGGTGACGGCGCGCTCGGCGGCACTGCCCACGCCGTACAGGTCGCGCGCGGCCTGGATGGTCGCCGCCCGAGCCATCGAGAAGGTGGCGTTCGAGGGGAGCATGAACACGAAGGCGCGGTAGAAGACCTTCTCGATCTGCTCGCGGTTCGCGGGGCCGACGCCTTGTACGGCCAATCCCGAGGTCCGGTTCGTGCCGCTCTCGATGGCGAGATAGAACGCCTGATTCGGGATCGCGGAATTGGTGTGGACTCCGCCGTTGTCGGCTGTACCCG
>DATAEK010000098.1:0-84945 GCA_036258055.1 Vicinamibacterales bacterium | reverse complement strand
GATTGTAGCGGCGATTGGCATGGAGGCGCCGTACTGGATTCATTTCGGCATCGACTGGCGGGTTCTCGCGTTCGGCGTTGTCGTCACTTTGGTAACCGGCATTCTGTGCAGTCTTCCACCAGCGTGGCAGTCGTGGCGCTCAGATCCAAATGCGACGCTCAAGTCTGGCGGGTCGATTGCCGGCGGTGTCGCCGGCACACGGTTTCGCGCCACCCTCGTTGCTGGTCAGCTGGCGTTGTCGCTGCTGCTCCTCGCGGGGGCTGGTCTGCTGATCAAGACCGTCGTGCGCACCTCCACATTCATCGTCGACTACGACGCGTCACGCGTGCTCACCGCCGACGTCGAGCTTGCCGATCGCCGCTACGAGCAGGAGGCACAGATACGTGCATTCGTTACGAATGTGCTCGAGCGCCTAGGTCGCATTCCCGGCACTCAGGCCGCTGTGCTGCGCCCCGTGTTCTACGCCGGTTTCGGCGGACGGCCACGGACGATGGAGGTCGAGGGGAGTCGCTATGTGCCGGCCGGCGCGTCGCCGCAGTTCTACTATGCGGTAACTCCTCACTACTTCGCCGTGTTCGGCGCACCCGTGCGTGAAGGGCGCGCGTTCTCGGATGCGGACGGGAACTACGTGGCCATCGTGAATCAGGAGCTGGCGCGCCGGGTCTGGCCCGGAACGAGCGCTCTCGGTCAGCGCATCCGCTTCGGCGACGCCTCGTCGCGTGCGCCCTGGCTGACAGTCGTGGGTGTCGTGTCAGACGGGGCTGGAACCGTGTTCTCCACGCGGCAAACGCCGGCGGCGTACGTGCCGTTCGCCGGGTTTCCCGGTCGATCGATCTCGATTCAGATGAGCGCGATGACCGATCCCGGATCGCTCGTGCCCGAACTCCGCGCCGCCGTCGCCGCCGTCGATCCGGATCAACCCATCGAGGACGTAATGACGATGGAGCAGGCAATGGCGCGGTGGCGGCAGCCTGCGAGATTCGTGGCGCTGCTGATGGGATCGCTCGCGGCCGTGGCGCTGCTGATGGCGTCTATGGGCACGTTCGGCGTGATCGCCTACAGCGTCAGTCAACGCAGGCGCGAGATCGGCGTGCGGCTCGCGCTCGGCGCGTCACCGCGTCAGGTGGAAGCGCTCGTGGCGCGCACGGGTCTCCGCATGACCGCCGCCGGGCTGGCGCTCGGCTTGCCCGCGGCCTGGGTCTCGACGCGCGCACTCCAGGGGGTCCTCGCCGGGACCAGTCCGACCGATCCAGAAGTGTTTGCGGCGGTGACGGCCACGCTCTCGATCGTCGCGCTCGCCGCCAGCTGGCTGCCCGCGCGCCGAGCGGGAAAGGTGGATCCGATGGTGGTGCTTCGCAGCGAGTAGAGATCCTGAAACGCGCAACGTGCACCGTGCAGCGTTCAGGGTGCCGGTGCAGCGTGCAGGGTGCTAGGTGCGAAGGTACGCTGTGCGAGTGCATGGTGCGGCGTGCTGACTGCTCGACAGCCTCCGTGAGAGAGACCGAGAGGAACGTGATCGAACAGTGGTCTCGGTTTCTCGCACGCTGACACTCGACCCGCCTCGAATGACGGAGAGAATCAGTGTCAGCGGAAGTCGCGGACACGGAGAGTACGAACGACGCCAGCGCCTGTACCGAGTCGAAGAGTTGCGCGCCGCTCTCGAACACGCCGGGTTCGCGGTGGTGAGTGTCTTCGCACGTCCAGACGGTACGCCATTCGAACCAACGCTGTCGCCGACAATGTGGATCGTCGGTCAGCGACGCGCCGTCCATCGGCGTGGGTCAACGGCTGCGCGCTCGTAGTCTCATCCGAGGGGCTTCGCCCCTCGGACTCCCCAACACGCTCTCTCGCTCGCCGCGTCGCCGGCTCGCTCCGGTCGCGTGGCTCGCTCGCGACGCTCGCTCGCTCGTTGTGTCAACGAATCTCATCGCTGGCCACGTCTCGGTTTGTGAGATAGGTTCTAGAGTTGCCGCGGGCTAGCGACTTACGCCACGGGCCAGGCACCTTAGCACCTTAGGCACCCTAGCACCTTAGGCACCCTAGCACCTTAGGCACCCTAGGCACCTTAGGCACCGACAAGTCTCTTAGAGCGCCACCCTATGCCTCCCGCTGTGCAGGTAGTTCATCGTCTGCACGGTGAGGAGGATTGTGAAATCGAGCTTCGCGTGTTCTTCCGGGCCGGGGAGGCGCAGGTTCAACTGGTTGGCGCGCTTGATCATGTTCTCGATGACCTGGTCGATCGTGTACTGATACTCGCCGGTCCAGGACGCGACCATTCGCCGCACCTCGCGCCGGACCCGCGCGATGAAGCGAGCCGCCTTCATGTTGGCCGCGTGCTCCGGGCGATCCGAGAACAGCTTCCGCAGATCGCGATCGTAGAAGTGCGGGTGCTCCACGCCGTAGTGACGGCGCTTCCGCTCGTAGTGTGCGCGCAGCGTCTTCCGCAGGCCCTGTAACGGTTCTACCTTCCGCCGGGTCCGAACGATCATCGCCTTGCCGGCGATGTCGCTCATCAACGTGTCGATGTACTGCAGCTTCTTCAACGCCGGCCAGTCCGTGTAGCGAGCGTTCCAGTCGGACTTCGGGTTCAGCCAGACGGCGAACGTTTCAGCGAAATCCTCGTCGGGATGGCTCTGTGCGTACCAGCTGTCGAGATGCAGGACGAAGCTTTTGCTGTACGGCTTCGGCGTGTAGTAGTCCGGGTACTGCATGTACGACGGGCCAAAGATCTGCTGACGCCGCCGGCGCTGCCGAAGCTTGTAGGCGTTATCGATGGCGTGCCCCGCCTCGTGACGCATGATCTTCATGCACCATTCAGGCGTGCCTCCCTCCACTTCGAGCATCTGCGCGCGTTCCAGCCGTTCGAGTCGCGGGTGCGCAAGGTAGAACGGGATGGCGACGCCGGGGACTCCATCTGGGGAGAACCACTCGGCCGAGAGCCAGAAGTGCGGTTGAAAGGACGCCAACCCACGCGCGTCCAGCTCGTGCTGCAGCTCGGTGATGCGCGGCTCGAGCGCGCTGCCCTCGATCGTCAGGCCGAGTTGGCAGATGCGAAGGTCGAGGAGCTTGTCGTCCGGCCAGGCTGCCCACTCATCCGGCGGGATGTCCGGGGGCGAGCCGGCACGCGGCTTCGGCGGGCTGACGGGAGGCTCGGCGGCCATCGACGGCTCTTCAGTGTATGCGGAAGAGCCCCTCTGATGGACGCCATCCCTCAGTCTGACGTGTGTTTACACGATTTCACGCGTGTGGTATACCGCGTGACAGCCAATTCACCGAAAGTACGGATTGTCTCGCGCGAAACGGTTTCGCCAGGAGAACCCTATGTACCTCGCCTGTCATGTGTTGCTCTCCACTGCAGTTTTCGTGGGGGCGGCGGGCATGCCCGCCGGGCAGCAGCCGCCGGCGCCGCAGAACCCGCCGGCGCAGCAAGCCCCCACCCAGCAACCTCCCGCGCAGCCGCAGGAGAAAAAGCCGGACCAGAAGCCTGAACAGAAGCCGGAAGAGCCGCAGAAGTACGAGGAAACCGTTGTCGTCAGCGCGTCGAAGGCCGAGGAGAAGCTGATCAACGCGCCGGCGACCATGAGCGTCGTGACCAGCCGGCAGATCGAATCGGCGCCCACCCAGAATTTCGCGGAGCTGCTGCGCAGCGTTCCTGGGGTCAACGTGACCCAGGTGTCGGCGCGCGACATCAACGTAACGAGCCGTGGCGCGACCGGTACGTTGTCAACGGGCCAGCTCGCCCTGCTCGACGGCCGCAGCCTGTATCAGGATTTCTTCGGGTTCGTCATGTGGGATTTCCTGCCGGTGAACTACAACGAGATCAAACAGGTCGAAGTCGTCCGCGGGCCGGCGTCTGCGGTCTGGGGTGCCAACGCGCTCTTCGGCGTCGTGAACGTCATCATGAAGTCACCGCGCGAGATGCAGGGGACGAGCGGAACCTTCGGGTTCGGCGGATTCGACCGCGGCGATGCGGCCGATGCGGGCACGCTCTGGTACATCAGCGGCACGCACGCCCAGGCGATCAACGATCGATGGGCCTACAAGATCTCGGCGGGCGGGTACTCACAAGATGCGCTCGCCCGTCCGACCGGCACGGTGCCCTGCGATCGGCCGGAAGTCTGCACGTTGCCGCGCGCCACGTATCCGCCGTTCGCGAACCAGGGGACGACCCAGCCGAAGTTCGACGCGCGGGTAGATTACGACTACCCGGACGGCCGCAAGCTGTCGTTCTCCGGGGGTGTCGCCGGTACGGACGGGATCATGCACTCGGGGATTGGCCCATTCGACATCTCGAGTGGCACGGTGATGGGCTACGTGAAGGCCAATTACACGCAGAAGGCCTTTCACGCCAGCTTCTTCACCAACCTCCTGAACGGTGACGCCGCCAATCTCCTGGCCTTCGACCCGCTCACGGGCCGGCAGATTACCTTCAATTTCAACACCAAGACGTACGACTTCGAGCTCTCCAACGTCCAGACCTTTGCCGCCCGGCACGTGGTCAGCTACGGTGGCAATCTCCGTTTCAACCTGTTCGACCTCTCGATTGCACCGGACGCCGACAACCGGACCGAGTTCGGCGTCTACGGGCAGGACGAGATTTTCCTGGGCAAGTACTTCCGCGCGATTGTCGGCGCCCGCGTCGATCGCTTTGACTACGTCGATAACGTGTCGTTCTCGCCGCGCACGACCCTCATGGTCAAACCGGCAGACGACCATACGTTCCGCGTGTCGTACAACCGCGCCTACGCGTCACCGTCGGTCATCAACAACTTCCTCGAAGTCGTGATCGCTCAGCCCGTCAATCTGTCTGCGCTCGGCGGACCGGCAAACTACAACTTGCCAATCAACGCCGTCGGCAACCCGGACCTGACGGTACGGCTGGTCGACGCGTTCGAGGTTGGATACTCCGGCGTGCTGATGAAACGCGCGATCGTCAGCGCCGCGTTCTTCGTCAACAAGCTGAAGGACGACATCTTTTTCACTGAGGACGTGACCGGCCGCTACACGGCCGCCAATCCGCCTCCGAACTGGCCGCTGAACCCCGCGCTCATCAATTTCATTCCTGGGCGAAGCCTGCCCGGCCGCTTCACCTACTTGAACTTCGGGCACTACACGCAGAAAGGATTCGAGCTTGGCGTCAACAGTCCGGTGAACACGTTCGTGGACGTGTTCGCGAACTACTCGTGGCAAGGCACGCCCGATCCGGAGGACTTCAGCGAGAGTGAGCTGAACATTCCGGCCAAGAACCGGTTCAACGCCGGCGTCGGCGTCAACTACGGCCGCTTTCTGGGGACGTTTTCGGTCAGCTATAGCGGGAGCGCGTTCTGGCAGGACGTGCTTACCGATCCGTATCACGGCACGACCGATGCCTACACGCTCGTCAACGGCGGCTTCGGCGTCAAGTGGGCACACGACCGCCTGACGACGTCGGTCAAGGTGATCAATTTGACCAACGAGGACATCCAACAGCACGTGTTCGGCGACATCCTCAAGCGTCAGGTCGTCGGAGAGTTGAGGGTGCAGTTCTGAATGGCAAATCGCAAATGGTAAATGGCAAAGGGCAGACGATTTCCAGTTAGTCGGAGGCGGTAGTACAAGCCTCGGACGTCGGCGCCGAGTCGGCGTTGTACAATTGCATGACCGCGCGGACCTCGCTCGCTGCGGGCTTCTGCATCGTCCATTTGCCGTTTGCCCTTTCCCATTTGCCATTGCCTATTCGCCTTCTCGCGCTCGACATCGACGGCACACTGCTCGACAGCCACGGAAGCATCCCGGATGAAAACCGCAGAGCTATTGCGCGCGCGCAGGCAGCAGGTGTGGAGGTCGTGCTGGCGACCGGCCGCCGCTACGAGTTCGCGCGCGCGATCTTCGAGAATCTGCCCGGACCACTCACGCTGATCCTCAGTAACGGTGCGATCGTGAAGACGCGCGAGGGTGAAACCCTCATGCGGCAGCTGCTGCCGCGTGCGACGGCCCGCGAGGTGCTCTCGCGGACGCCGCATCACCGTGAAACGGCGGCCATCGTCTTCGACCGGCCGCGTGAGCATCAGGTCGTGTTCGAGACCATCGACTGGGAACACCCTCGCCACCGGCGTTTCTTCGAAGTCAACCGCCCGTTCATCGGCGAGCATCGGCCGCTCGAGGACGCACTCACCGAGGATCCCGTGCAGGTCATGTTTACGGGCGGATGCCGCGACATGCGCACCTTGTTCGAGCTCCTGCGTGAGCTCAGCGACACCACCGAGCCATCAGCGGGCAACGGTGACGGGAACGCCCGTTTTGCGGTCGCGCTGACCGAGTACGTCCATCGCGACTTCTCGCTTGTTGACGTCGTGCGTCATGGCTGCTCGAAAGGATCGACGCTCCGGCAGTGGGCCGAGTCGCGGGGGCACTCGCCGGCCGAGGTGATGGCGGTGGGTGACAACCTCAACGACGTCGAGATGCTCCAGTACGCCGGGACGCCGGTCGTCATGGGCAACGGCCTCGAGCAGTTGCGATCGCGCGGGTGGGCGGTCACTGCGTCGAACGACGACGCGGGTGTGGCTCGCGCGATCGAGGAGTACGTACTGGACGGGCAGAACTGAGCGATCGGCAGCTGGAAGCAGGAATAACGACATGGCACTCGGGTTCAATACGGTCAGGGTTCCGCGGTCTGAAGGAGCGCGTCCGCGTCGCTCGGACGCCGGCTCGGTCGCGGCAGCGGCGGCGACGCCGCCGCCGAAGAAGAAGCTGACGGCGTCGGCCGCGTGGCGCGAGGCAAGAGAGTTGATGTGGGCGCGCCGCAGCCGGTTGCTGCTGGGCCTGGCGCTCATGCTCGTCAACCGGCTGTCAGGGCTCGTGCTGCCGGCCACGTCGAAGTATCTGATCGACGACGTGATCGGCAAGAGCCAGCCTGGCCTGCTGATGCCGCTGGCGTTCGTCGCCGGCGTCGCAACGCTGATCCAGGCGGTGACGGCGTTCGCGCTGTCACAGGTCCTCGGCGTCGCCGCGCAGCGCGCCATCACCGACATGCGGCGCCGCATCGAGGCGCACGTCGCGCGGCTGCCCGTTCGCTACTTCGACTCGACGCAGACCGGCGTCCTCATCTCGCGAATCATGACGGATGCGGAGGGCATCCGAAATCTGGTCGGTACCGGTCTCGTTCAGCTGACGGGCAGCATCGTCACGGCGATTGCCGCGCTGGCCTATCTCTTCTATCTGAACTGGCTGCTGACCTGCATCACCATCGTGGCGCTCGGTGCCTTCGGCGGCGCCATGGCCATCGCGTTCAAGCGGCTGCGTCCGCTGTTCCGCGAGCGTGGAAAGATCAACGCCGAAGTCACGGGACGCCTGAATGAGACGCTGGGAGGGATCCGGATAGTCAAGACCTACACGGCGGAGAAGCGCGAGGAGATCGTGTTCACGCGCGGGGTCCACCGCCTGTTCCGCAACATCGCGCAGTCGATCACCGGGGTCTCCGGAATCACGGCATTCTCGACCGTCATCATCGGCGTCATCGGCGTGATCATGATCGTGGTTGGCGGCCGGTCGATCATCGACGGCCGGATGACGCTCGGCGACTTCATCAACTACATCCTGTTCACCGGGCTGATGGCTGCTCCGGTCGTGCAGATTGCGTCGATCGGCACGCAAATCAGCGAGGCCTTCGCCGGCCTCGATCGGATCCGCGAGCTGCTCGGGATGTCGACGGAAGACGAAGAAGACAGCCGGAAGCCGCCGCTCGGCCAGGTCGATGGAGAGATTACCTTCGACGACGTCTCGTTCGAGTACAACTCGGGGGTGCCGGTGCTCCAGCACGTGAGCTTCCGCGCGCCTGCGGGCACCACGACCGCGCTGGTCGGGTCGAGCGGATCGGGAAAGAGCACGCTGATCAGCCTGGTCATGGCGTTCAACCGTCCGCTTTCGGGCCGGATCCTGGTTGACGGCCGGGACCTGACCACGATTCGGCTCCGCGACTATCGCAGTCAGATCGGCGTCGTGCTGCAGGACAACTTCCTCTTCGACGGCAGCGTCGGCGACAACATCCGCTACGGCCGGCAGGACGCCACCGGCGAGCAGATTCGCGCCGTGAGCCGGATTGCGCACGCCGACGAGTTCATCGAGGGATTCGAGAAGCAGTACGACACGGTCGTCGGGGAGCGTGGCGTCAAACTCTCGGGCGGCCAGCGGCAACGCGTCGCTATCGCCCGCGCAATCCTGGCGGATCCCCGCATCCTCGTCCTCGACGAGGCCACGTCCTCACTGGACAGCGAGAGCGAGTCACTGATCCAGGATGGGCTCCGCTCGCTGCGGCAAGGGCGGACGACGTTCGTCATCGCGCACCGCTTGTCGACGATCCGGAGCGCCGACCAGATTCTGGTGCTCGAGCACGGCGAGATCGTCGAACGCGGCACCCACGAGGAGCTCCTCGCGCTCGGTGGCCGCTACCGCACGCTCTACGACAAGCAGTACAAGCTCGAAAGCGATCGCTTCATCAACCCCGGTGAGGACTTCACGCCGGTTGCGGCCAAGCAGAAGGTCATGACGCCGGTCAGGCCGGACAGGGCGCTCTGATGATTGCGGATTGCGGATTGATGATTGCCGATCGCTGATTGTGGATTTCAGGATTGAGGATTGATGATCGCTGGATTGCTGATTGCGGATTGAGGATTAGCCTCCCCGCGGTTTCGTGGTGACGTTGCTGGTTGCTGCGAGGTTTAGCGGCCACGAATCAATCGGGAATCCTCATTCGACATTTCCCAATCCGCAATCATCATCGTCACTCGTCAATTGACCCAATCCACAATCAGCGATCCGCACTCAGCAATCCTCAATCTACAATTGACGATTATGCAATTCATCTACACCATGAAAGGCCTGGGCAGGGTCCACCAGCCCGACCATGTTGTTCTGAAAGACATCTGGCTCTCGTTTATTCCCGGCGCGAAGATCGGGGTGCTGGGGTTGAATGGTGCGGGTAAGAGCACGCTTCTCCGGATCATGGCCGGCGAGGACCACGATTTCATCGGGGAGGCGTTTCAGGCCGAGGGCACGACCGTCGGCTTCTTGCCGCAGGAGCCGCGACTTGATGCGGCGAAGAACGTGCGCGGCAACGTCGAGGAAGGCGTGGCCGGCATCCGCGCGCTGCTCATTCGCTACGACGAGATCAACGCGAAGTTCGGAGAGGATCTGTCGCCCGAGGAGATGGATAAGGTCCTCGAAGAGCAGGGCAAAGTTCAGGATCGCATCGAGGCCGCCAACGGCTGGGATCTCGACTCGCGGATCGAACTGGCGATGGACGCGCTGCGGCTGCCGCCTGGTGACGCGGAGGTGGCGACCCTCTCGGGTGGTGAGCGCCGTCGCGTGGCGTTGTGCCGGTTGCTCCTGCGATCGCCCGACCTGCTGCTGCTGGACGAGCCGACCAACCACCTGGACGCCGAGTCTGTCGCGTGGCTCGAGCGATTCCTGAAGGAATACGCCGGCACGGTCGTCGCCGTCACGCACGACCGCTACTTCCTCGACAACGTGGCCGGCTGGATCCTGGAGCTCGATCGCGGCTCGGGTATCCCCTGGCAGGGCAATTACTCGTCATGGCTCGATCAGAAACAAAACCGTCTTGCTCAGGAAGAGAAGGCCGAGACCAAGCGTCAACGGACGCTCCAGCGCGAGCTCGAATGGATCCGGATGTCTCCGCGCGCGCGGCAGGCGAAGGGCAAGGCGCGTCTGAACGCCTACGAGGATTTGCTCAAGGAAGAAACGGCGCAGAAACTCGAGCAGGTCGAGATCTACATTCCTCCCGGCCCGCGTCTGGGCGACATCGTCGTCGAAGCCCGTGGGGTCCGGAAGGGCTACGGCGATCTGCTGCTGATGGACGACGTCACGTTCACCCTGCCGAAGGGCGGGATCGTCGGCGTGATCGGACCGAATGGCGCGGGCAAGACGACGCTCTTCCGGATGATCACCGGTCAGGAGCAGCCCGACGGGGGCACGCTCAGGTTGGGCGAGACGGTGCAGATCGGGTACGTCGACCAGTCACGCGACGCGCTCGCGGCGGACAAGAGCGTGTGGGAGGAGATCTCTGGCGGGCACGATGAGGTAGAACTCGGGAAGCGCACAGTGGCGTCGCGTGCCTACGTCTCCTGGTTCAACTTCAAAGGACGCGATCAGCAGCGCAAGGTCGGATCGCTCTCGGGCGGTGAGCGCAACCGGGTGCACCTCGCGAAGCTGCTCAAGCGCGGCGCGAACCTGCTGCTCCTCGACGAGCCCACCAACGACCTCGACGTCGATACGCTGCGTGCGCTCGAGGAAGCGCTGCTCTCGTTCGCGGGCTGCGCCGTCGTCATCAGCCACGACCGCTGGTTCCTCGATCGCATCGCCACGCACATGCTCGCCTTCGAGGGCGACAGCAAGGTCGTGTGGTTCGAGGGCAACTACCAGGATTACGAAGCCGATCGCCATCGCCGTCTCGGCGCGGAGGCCGATCAACCGCACCGCATCAAGTATCGGAAGCTGACACGATAAGCTGCCCGCCGCGACCGTATCAGACGGCGGGCGGCAAGGCCAAAGGCCGTCGCGCGCAGCGCGTAAAGCGCGTGGGGGTGGGGCCCCACGCGCATTGAATAATGCTGACTGACGATCAAGCCAGCCCGATGCCTGCACCTGCAACGCGCGTTTTCGTCCTGTTGGCTGCGCTCGCGCTCGCTGTCACACTCGCGTGTGGCGGCGCCGACGGCAGACCTTCGGCCCGCTTCCTCTCCATCGCGACGGGCGGAACCGGCGGCGTCTACTATCCGTACGGCGGCGGCATCGCCAAGGTTCTCAACGAGAAGCTGCCCTCAGTCCGCGCGACGGCGGAAGTGACGGCGGCAACCGTCGATAACCTGAAGCTGATTCGAGACGGGCGGGCGGATGTCGCGTTCGCGCTTGCCGACACGCTCGAGGACGCGATCAAGGGGCGGGGTCCGTTCGAAGGACGTCCGGTTCCCGCCGTCTGTCTCGCTGTCCTCTACGACAACTATACCCACATCGTCGCGCTGGCCTCATCGAGTATTCGTACGGTTGCAGACCTTCGCGGGAAAGTCGTGTCCACCGGATCCCCTGGCAGCGGAACGGAGGTCATCGCGCTCCGGGTACTCGCGGCCGCGGGGTTGGATCCGGCACGCGATCTCACCCGGCAGGGACTTGGCGTCTCGGAGTCCGCTGACGCACTGAAAGACGGGAAGGTCGATGCGTTTTTCTGGAGCGGCGGGCTGCCCACCGCCGCGATCCAGGATCTCTCGCACACGCCGGGCATCACGATCAGGCTCGTACCGAACGGCGAGGTGCTTCCCGCCCTTCAGCGCGATCACGGCAATCTCTACTTTCCTTTGGCGCTGCCAGCGGGCGCGTACCCGGGTCTCGATGCGCCGGTGCCGGTGGTCGGCGTGGCCAACGTACTCGTCGTGAACAAATCGATGCCCGAGGATCTGGCCTTCGACATCACGCGGACGCTCCTCGAGAACCGCGGCGAGCTGGCCGAAATCCATCCTGAGGCGCGCAACCTCTCGCTTCAGACCGCGGTCAAAGGATCTCCCGCCGAATTTCACCCCGGCGCTCTCCGTTACTATCGCCAGGCCGGTGCGCTGAAGTAATCTCGTCGCGGATGGCCCGGTCGCTCGAGGAGCAGGTTCAGGAGTCGGAAGGCGCCCCGACACGCACCCTGGGCGGATGGATCGGGGCGATCGCGAGGGCGCTGGCGATCGGACTCTCAGCGTATTCCCTCTACTGGGTTCTCTTCATCGTTCAACCGCAGGTCTACCGCGTCAGCTTCCTGCTCGTCGCCTTGGTTCTGACGTTCCTGCTCTTTCCGGCACGCCGCGGCGCGGGCGGGCGGCCATCCGTGCTCGATTGGGTGCTCGCTGCGGCCGCGATCGTCGCGCTCTCCTGGCCGCTCCTCGATTTCAGCCGGTTCGTGTATCGTGCCGCCGATCCGCTGCCGATCGACGTTGCGCTCGGTGTGCTGACGATCGCGCTCGTCCTCGAGGCGACCAGGCGGGCCGTCGGTCCCATCCTGCCGGTGACAGCGCTCGGCTTCCTCGCCTACGCCTACTTTGGTCCCGTGTTCGACCGCGTGGGTCTGCCGCTGCTGGCGCACCGCGGTTATCCGATCGATCGGCTGGCCGGTACGCTCTACATGACCCTCGAAGGCGTCTTCGGAGTGCCGCTCGACGTCGCCGCCACCTACATCGTGCTCTTCACGATCTACGGTGCGATGCTCGAGTTCTCAGGGGCGGGACTCTTCTTCATCAACTGGTCGCTCGCGCTGATGGGGAAGTCGCGTTCGGGTGCTGCGCCTGGACGCACCGTCACGCTCGCGGGGTTTCTGCTGGGTACTGTGTCAGGGAGCGGGGTTGCGACGACCGTGATGCTCGGGTCCGTGTCGTGGCCGCTCCTGCGCCGCGCCGGCTACAAGCCCGAAGTCGGCGCCGCGATCCTGTCGGCGGCAGGGATTGGTGCGCTCCTTTCACCGCCAACGCTCGGAGCTGCCGCGTTTCTCATCGCCGAGTTCCTGAACATCTCATACCTCAAAGTCCTGGTAATGGCCACGGTGCCGACGCTGCTGTATTACCTCTCGATCTTTCTGATGATCGAGGCGGAGTCGCGGCGGCTCGGTACGCAGGCCGCGGAGGCGGAGGTCGCGCCCGCGTGGGAACTGACGCGAAAGTACGGCTACCACTTCACGTCGCTTCTCGCGATCGCGGCTTTCATGGTCGCGGGGATGTCCGCATTCCGCGCGGTGTTCTGGGCGACGGTACTGGCGTTCGGATTGAGCTTCATTCGATCCGACAGTGCGTTGACACCGCGGCGGCTCGCCCGCGCACTCGAAGCCGGCGCACTCGGCGTGCTCGGCGTGTGTGCAACGACGGCGACGGCCGGCATCATCGTCGGCGTCGTGACGCTGACAGGACTCGGACTGAAGGTGGCCGGGATCATCGTGTCGCTCGCTGCCGGGCGACTGTTTCTGACGGTCGTGTATTCCGCGCTTGCGGTGTGGCTGCTCGGCCTCGCCGTGCCAGTGACGGCGTCGTACATCATTGCGGCGGTAATGGTCGCGCCGGCGCTGGTGAAATCGGGCGTCCCCGAAGTCGCCGCACACATGTTCATCTTCTATTACGCCGTGCTCTCCGAAGTCAGTCCGCCGACGGCACTCTCGCCGTTTGCCGCCGCGGCGCTCACCGGCGCGAACCCCTTCCAGACGATGATGCTGACGTGGAAGTACACGCTCCCGGCCTTCCTCGTGCCGTTCGTGTTCACACTCAGCCCGGAGGGGATGGGGGTACTGCTTCAGGCCAGCTGGCGCGACATCCTGGTCACCTCTTCGACGGCGGCGATCGGCGTCGGCGCACTCGCGGCCGGGTTCGGCGGCTGGATCCGATCGCCGGCGACCCCCAACGAGCGGGTGCTGCTTGTGATCGGCGGACTGCTCCTTTTTTATGCGTCGATCTGGGCAGATTTGGCGGGATTTGCCGTTACGGCTCTGGTGCTCTTCTTGCACCTCATGAGGCATATACCCGCAGCGACTGCACGGGCGCAGCGCTAAAACCAGAAAGATGTAGGGGTTGCGGAACCGCGTGAGGCGCGGTTTTGGCAGCGGGCGGGCTGGCAAGACACTTTTCAGATAGTCGAAAAGTGGCACCTGCCGAAAATTGTCAAGGGTCAGGCGCAGCGATGCGCCTGCTGACGGGTGGCCGACGATGCATCCTATCAACGCGCGAGGCCGGAACGGGCAGGCCGGATTCACGCTGATCGACGTGCTGTTCGTGGTGTCGCTGATTTGTCTGCTGATGACGCTGGCGATACCGGGCCTGATGCGCGCCCGCGGGGCGGCGCAGGTCACGTCGGCGATCGGCACCATGCGTGTCGTGAACAGCGCGCAACTGAGCTACGCGATTACGTGTGGGGCCGGCTTTTATGCGCCAGACTTGAAGACCCTGGGCAAGAAGCCTCCTGGGGCGCTCGAGGCGTACCTGCCGGAGGATCTCTCTGGGGCTCCGACCTTCGTCAAGAGTGGCTATAACTTCAGCATGGCAGGTACCGGAGTCATGACGGCTCCGCCGACCTGCAACGGTCTTCCTGTGGGGAGCGCTGCGACGGGATACGCAGTGGTGGCCGATCCGCTAGATGCGTCGCCGCCGGCACGGTTCTTCGGCACCAATTCCGACGGCATCATCTACGAGCACACGGCATCGCTGGCGTTGATCATGACCGAAGCCGGCAGGCCGGCGTCGGGTACACCGATCCAGTAACAATCCCGGGTCGTTCCCGCGCTGAACGTCGTCGATGGCGACGCGTTCAGCGCGTTTTTTTTGCGGTCACATGCCTGCGGGTCGCCGCGCCGCGGAACTGTTCAGCCTCAATCTTCGTGCTATCGTAAGCCCCTCAAACGGGAGGGGATGAGATGCACATGCGCGTCAGGCGCTACTCGACGCTGGTTGCAGCGCTCGTGTTCGCGGCGGCGAGTGCGGCCGCTCAGACGATCACGACGCCGAAGCAGCAGTTCGGCTTCAACATCGGCGACGACTACCAGCTGGCCACTTACACCCAACTGGTGGAGTACTGGCACAAGCTGGACAAAGAATCCGATCGCATGCGGGTGGTGGAGATCGGCAAGACCGCCGAAGGGCGTCCGCAGTTGATGGCCATCATCACTGCGCCCGAGAACTTCAAGAAGCTCGATCGCTACAAGGAGATCTCGAAAAAGCTCGCGCTCGCCGAGGGTCTGACCGACGACCAGGCGCACGCGCTCGCGCGCGAAGGCAAGGGCGTCGTCTGGATCGACGGCGGGCTCCACGCGACGGAGGTGCTTGGCGCGCACCAGCTGATCGAGACCGTCTATCAGCTCGTGAGCCGGAACGATCCGGAGACGCTGCGCTTCCTCAACGACCTCGTCATCCTTGCGGTGCACGCGAACCCGGACGGCATGGAGCTGGTGTCGAGCTGGTACATGCGCGAGCAGGAGCAGGAGCGCCGTTCGACGAATGGGCTGCCGCGGCTCTATCAGAAGTACATCGGTCACGACAACAACCGCGACTTCTACATCGCGAACCAGCCCGAGACGACCAACATGAATCGGGTCATGTATCTCGAGTGGTTCCCGCAAATCGTCTACAACCACCACCAGACCGGACCCCCGGGGACGGTGATGTTCGCGCCGCCGTTCCGCGATCCGTTCAACTACAACTTCGATCCGATCATCCCCGCCGAGCTCGATCTCGTTGGAGCGGCCATGGCCTCCCGATTCAACGCGGAGGGAAAGCCGGGCGTGACGAGCCGCAGGGGATCGAGCTACTCGACCTGGTGGAACGGTGGCCTGCGCACGATGGCCTACTTCCACAACATGATCGGGTTGCTCACCGAGACGATCGGCAACCCGACGCCGGTCACGATCCCGTTCGTTCCCTCGAAGCAGCTGCCCGATGCGAGCCTGCACTATCCGATCGAGCCACAGGTCTGGCACTTCCGCCAGTCGATCGACTACTCGCTCACAGCGAACTGGGCGGTCCTCGACATCGCCTCGCGGAACCGCGAGAACTTCCTCTACAACATCTACCAGATGGGGAAGAACTCGATCGAGCGCGGCAACCGCGACAGTTGGACGCCCACGCCGCGCCGCGTGATTGCCGTGCAGAACGCGGCCGGCGGTGGTCGGGGCAGCGACGCGCCAGCGGGTGACGAGGGTCCGGGTGGAGGCGGAGGGCGAGGCGCCGGCGTTTCGCCGGAGCTCTTCAAGAAGATGCTCCGCGATCCGGCGAACCGCGATCCGCGCGGGTTCATCCTCCCGTCGGATCAGCCGGATTTCCCGACCGCGACGAAGTTCGTCAACGCGCTGATCAAAGGCGGCGTGATCGTCAACCGCGCGACGGCGGCATTCACGGTCGGCGGAAAGAGCTACCCGGCAGGCTCGTACGTCGTGAAAAGCGCGCAGGCGTTCCGGCCGCACGTCCTCGACATGTTCGAACCGCAGGACCATCCGGACGACATTCCGTATCCCGGCGGTCCACCCACGCGTCCGTACGACAACGCGGGCTGGACGCTGGCGTATCAGATGGGGGTGAAGTTCGATCGCATCCTCGACGGCTTCGATGGGCCGTTCGAGCGGCTGACCGGCTTGCAGAACCCCGCACCCGGCAAGGTCGCCGACGCGAGCGGCGCGATGGTTCTGAGCCACGCGTCGAACAATGCCTTCACCGCGGTCAACCGTCTGCTCGCCGCGGGCCGTGAGGTGCTGTGGACGCAGGGAGCCAACGGCGCCTTCCTCATTCCCGGCGCCGCGAGCATCAAGCCGGACCTGCAGAAGATGGCGACTGAGCTCGGTGTCAGCTTCGACGCGGCCCCGGCGAACCTCAGCACGACGAACGCCATCAAGCTGCGCAAGATTCGCGTCGCTCTCGCCGACCAGTACGGCGGGTCGATGCCGGCAGGGCACACGCGCTGGCTACTCGAGCAGTTCGATTTCCCATTCGACGTCGTGTATCCCAAGACCCTTGATGCCGGTAACCTCTCCAGCAAGTACGACGTGATCATCTTCCCGTCCGGCGTCGGCCCCGCGCCGCCCGGAGGCGGGCGCGGTGGTCGTGGGGGCGGGACGCCACCAGCCGAAGGTGCGGCCCCCGGTGCTGCTGCTGCCGCGCAGGCGGCAGGCGGTCGTGGTGGCGGCGGTGGCGGTGGCGCTGCAGGCGGTAACATCCCGCCCGAGTATCAGGCCATGCAGGGCGCGTACACCGTCGCACAGACGCTGCCGCAGCTGCAGAAATTCCTCGCGGACGGCGGCACGATTCTCGCGGTCGGTCGATCAGGGATGAACCTCGCGCAGCTGCTCGATTTGCCGGTGAACAATCACCTCGTCGAGAAAGCGCCGGACGGCGTGTCGCGCCCCCTGCCGACGGAGAAGTTCTACGTGCCAGGGTCGGTCCTGCGGGTCGCCGTGGACACGTCGGCGCCGATTGCACAGGGCCTCAACAATCCGCTCGACGTCTTCTTCGACAACAGCCCCGTCTTCGAGCTCGAGCCGGATTCGGCGTTGAAAGGAGTCCGTCCGATCGCCTGGTTCGATACCGCCACACCGCTCCGCAGCGGATGGGCGTACGGCCAGGGCTATCTCCAGAACGGTGTTGCGGTGATCGAGGCCTCGGTGGGAAAGGGCAAGCTGTTCATGTTCGGTCCGGAGATCACCTTCCGCGCGCAGCCGCACGGAACGTTCAAGTTCCTCTTCAACGGGATCTATCTGGGGGCGAGGGCACCGGGCGGGAACGCGACGACGGACGGCTCGCCGCGATAGGAGCGAACGATCGGTCGAGGCCGCCGTGCACGGCGGCCTCGACCTCATCTGAATTAACGCTTTCGTTTCTTCGCGCTGGACTTCCTGGTCGTCGTGGTCTTGGCCTTGGCCTTGGCCTTCGCCTTGGGACGACCGCTCGCCTTTCGGGCTGTTTTCTTGGCGGGCTTTCGGCTCACCGCCTTTCTGGCTTTCCGCATTGCGGCTTTGGCGCCGCGTGTGGCGCGTTTCACCGTTCGCTTCATCGTCCGGCGCACCGCTTTCTGGGATTGGGCCGTCTTCCTGACCACGGCCTTGGCGGCGCCAGAAATGGCAGCACCTGCACCCTGAGCCGTTTCCACTGCCTGTCCCGCCACGCTCGAGGCTGTGTCGACGGCCGACGTCGCCGCACTAGAGACGACGCGTGTCGCGGTGCCGAGCACGCCGCCAACCGCTTCCGCCGATTTCGTCAGCGGATCGGTCCCACCCGAATTCCCCTCACGATCCTCTGCCATACACGCTCCTCGCTACCGGCCCTCGTTGGCGCCAGGTTTGACATGGGGAGTCACACGGCCGGAGCCGGCTGACCGTTTCCACAGACCTTTCACATCGCGATTGCTATCAGGACGCTGTAAACGGTGCGCATACTAGCAGACCTGCGCGCGAACCGGTCGGAGAACTTAAGATAGATCCTCGTGGGAAGCCGGGTCCTTCTGCATGGCTTGTGGGCGATGGGCGCCGTCGCGGCACTGACGGCTCGTCCTGCCGCGCAGCAGCGAATCGAAGAGCGCGTAACTGTGTCGCGTGTGCTCGTCGACGCCCGTGTGATGGACGGGCGCGGGCAGCCCGTCCTGAATCTCTCGGCCGATGATTTCATGGTGGAATTCGACGGGCGCCCGGCTCGAGTCGAGTGGTCGCAATGGATTGGCGCCGACGGAGCTGAGCCGTCATCCGGTGTTCCGGAAACGCTCGCGCCTGCGAGGATCCCTGGCCAGCCCTCCGGCCGTTTGATCGTGTTTCTCTTTCAGAAAGACCTCATGCCCTCGCGCGGCGAGGGCATGATTCGCGTGATGCGCGATGCGTCGCAGTACGCCGAACGGCTCGGACCGGGCGATCGCGCGGCTGTCGTGGTCTACGAGCACTCCCTTCGAGTCTGGCAGGACTTCACCTCAGACCGGAATCGGCTGCGCCGGGTTCTCGGCGGCGGCATCTTCTCTCAACCGCCTTCCCTCGAACGCGCGCCGGATGTGTCGTTGCTCGCGGCTCTCGAAAAGGGCGCAGGGCCGAAACCGTACTCGCCGGAGCTGGCGCTGCTGGCGCTTGGCGATGCGCTCGGCCGGATCGAAGGCGCCAAATCGCTGGTGCTGTTCGGATACGGCTTCGGCGAGCTGAAGGTCCCCTTCGGCGAGCCGGCGGACTCGTATGCCGTCCAGAACGCCGATTACGATCGGGCGCGGCAAGCGCTGATCGCGTCGCGAACGACCGTGTTCGCGCTCGACATCACGCAGGCCGATCACCACAGCCTCGAGACCGGTTTGATGGCGGTTGCCGACGAGACCGGAGGTTTCTATGCGAGCACGTTCGAGTTGCCGCAGGTTGCCATGAACCGTCTCGACGCCGCGCTGCGTGGTTACTACGTGTTGTCGGTTGAGAAGGGCGCCCAAGGTGCGGCGGGCACGCGGCACGAGATCCGTGTGCGCGTCCGCCCGAAGGGAGCCACGGTTCTCGCCCGTCAGTATTACGTTGAGTGAGACTTACACGTACTACCCGCGCGTCCTCGACGAGCTCAGGCGTCACGGGCTCGATCCGCGGCCGGCGACGCCGCCCGGAAGGCTCCGCGACGCCGTGCGTGACCTCTACCGCTACGAACTCAGGCGCCTGCGAAGCGACCTGCTGGCGCACAAGATTCGTCGCGAGGACTACGCCGGTCATGTCATCGATCTCCGAAAGCGTTATCTGCTGCTCTCGATTCCGATCGAGCTCTGGACCGTCCCAGGAGAGGGGCAGGAAGGGTAGGTCGAGGAGGCGATAGGATACCGTCATGCAGGATTTTGAAAAGCTTGGCCTTTTTTATCTCGGTCGTCAGTTCGATCCCGACAAGGGAAAAACGGTCGACTCGCTCGTACTCTATGAGTCGCGCGACCTGGTGACGCATGCGGTCTGCGTCGGCATGACCGGCAGCGGCAAGACCGGACTGTGTATCGGGCTCATCGAGGAAGCTGCAATCGACGGCATTCCCGTCATCGCCATCGATCCCAAGGGTGACCTGGCGAATATCGCGCTGACATTCCCGCGTCTCGCGCCAGAGGACTTCAGGCCGTGGATCGATGAAGACGAGGCGCGGCGGGCCGGACAGACACCGGACGCATTTGCGGCGGCGGAGGCCAGGCGCTGGCGTGACGGACTGGCTGAGTGGGGCGAAGACGGCGCCCGAATCGGACGTCTTCGCAAGGCGGCGGATATTCGCATCTACACGCCGGGCAGCCGGGCCGGCGTTCCGGTGTCGATCCTGACGTCATTTGCGGCGCCGGCGGCTTCCGCACGTGGCGATAGCGAGTTCCTGTCGGAGCGGGCGGGAAGCACCGCCAGCAGCGTGCTCGCGCTGGCCGGGGTCGACGCCGAGCCGCGCAGCCGCGAGCACACGCTCATCTCCACGCTCTTCAGCCAGGCCTGGCGGGATGGCCGCGACCTCGATCTCGCGGCGCTCATCCAGCAGGTTCAGAAACCGCCTTTCCAGAAAGTCGGGGTCGTCGATCTCGAATCGTTCTTCCCGTCGAAGGAGCGGTTCGATCTGGCGATGAAGGTGAACGGTCTCCTGGCCGCGCCGGGTTTCGAGCAGTGGCTGGAAGGGGAGCCGCTCGATCCAGCAACGTTGTTCTACACGCCGGAAGGCAAGCCGCGGGTCGCCGTGTTCTCGATCGCCCATCTTGGTGACGCCGAGCGCATGTTCTTCGTGGCGTTGCTGCTGAATCAGATCGTTTCCTGGATGCGGGCGCAGAGCGGCACCTCGAGCCTGCGTTCGATCGTCTACATGGACGAGATCATGGGGTACTTTCCACCGGTCGCGAACCCGCCGGCCAAAGCGCCGCTGCTGACGCTGCTCAAACAGGGGCGAGCGTTCGGGATTGGCGTCGTGCTCGCCACACAGAATCCCGTCGATCTCGACTACAAGGGACTCGCGAATACCGGCACGTGGTTCCTCGGCAGACTCCAGACGGAGCGTGACAAGGCGCGCGTGCTCGACGGACTCGAAGGGGCGGCTGGCGGCGGCTTCGATCGGGCGTCGACCGATCGGCTGCTGTCGGCGCTCGGGAAGCGCGTTTTCCTGCTGCACAACGTGCACGCCGACAAGCCGGCTGTGTTCCAGACCCGCTGGACGCTCTCGTATCTCCGCGGACCGCTGTCACGCGATCAGATCCGCGCGCTCACGCCCGCGCCGGTTTCGAAGAGCGCCGCGGCGCCGGTTGACCGGCAGGCCTCCTCGCCGTCGGCCGCCGCTCCGTCTGTTGCTGCGCCGACATCGACGGGGGCCGCGTCGGACGCGCCGGTCGTGCCACCCGGCATCGAGCAGTTCTTCGTGCCCTCGCGCGGCGGATCGGGCGGTGCAGTCACTTACAAAGCAACCGTCCTGGGCGCGGGCCGGGTTTCGTTTGCGGATTCGAAGCTCGGGATCGAGGAGGTGCGGGACGTCATCTACGCCGCAGAGGTCACGGATCGGGCGGTGGCGCTCGACTGGGCGTCGGCATCACGGCTCGACGTCGAGACCTCGGACCTGAAGCGGAGTCCCGACGGCACACCGAGATTTACCAGCGTTCCGTCGCCCGCGCTCCAGCCGCGGAATTACAGCGGATGGGAAAAAGCCTTCAACAAGTGGCTCGCGCAGGCTGAGAAAGCCGAAGTGATGCGCCACCGGGACCTCAATCTCACCTCCAAACCGGGGGAGAGCGAGCGGGACTTTCGCATTCGCATCAAGGATGCGCAGCGCGAAGCGCGTGACGCGGCGGTTGACGCGATGCGGAAGAAGTACGCATCGCGTCAGGCGACGCTGACTGAACGGCTGCGGCGTGCCGAGTCGGCGGTCGGTCGTGAACAGGAGCAGGCCTCGCAACAGAAGCTGCAGACGGCGTTGTCGGTGGGCGCCACACTGCTGGGCGCGTTGATGGGGCGGAAAGCCATCAGCGCCGGCACGATCGGCCGCGCGACCACCGCGGCGCGCGGCGTGGGCCGGACGATGAAGGAATCGGGTGACATCAAGCGGGCCGAAGAGGGAGTTGATGCCATCCGCGCCGAGCTGACCAGTCTGGAGAGCGAGATCCAGACGGAGACACAGCGGATCTCCGCAGAGTTCGATGCGGATGCCGCGCTCGAACGCGTGTCGCTCGCGCCGAAGCGGGGTCAGGTGACGGTGCAGTTCGTCGCGCTTGGCTGGCTGCCGGACGATACCGCGTGAACCTGCCCGGCCGACTCGCGACACTCGTCGCGCTGTGCAGTATTGCGTTCGCCGGCACCGCGTGCGGGAGAAGCCAACTCGACCCTTCGGTCTCGCGCTCGACGCGAACCGACGTTCGCGTGCTCACGCCGGCCGGCGGCGTGTTGGCGTTGCCGGTCAAGGACGGCTCGGTGCGGTTCGCCGTGATCGGCGATTCCGGCCGCGGCGATCGGGCGCAACACGAGGTCGCCGCCCAGATGCTCGCATGGCGCGCCCGCTTCCCGTTCGACTTCGTGGTGATGCTCGGCGACAACATCTACGGCACGCATGCGCCGCAGGACTACGTGCGCAAGTTCGAAGAGCCGTACCGGGCGCTCCTCGAGTCCGGCGTCACGTTCCATGCCGCCATCGGCAACCACGACGAGTCCGCCGAGGTGAACTACGCGCCCTTCAACATGGGGGGTGAGCGGTACTACACGTTCAAGCGGGCGGAGCGCACGCTCTCCGCGCTCAGCGGCGCCGGCGCGCGCTTCTTCGCCCTCGACAGCCGATCATTCGACCGCGGCCAACTCGACTGGCTCAAACGTGAGCTGGCGGCGTCGGGCACGACCTGGAAGATCTGTTTCTTTCACCATCCCCTCTACACATCCGGACGCTACCGCGCCGGTGCCCGCGCGCTTCGCAGCGCCGTCGAGCCGATCCTCGTCGACGGCGACGTGGACGTCGTCCTCTCGGGCCACGAGCACTTCTACGAGCGCGTGACGCCGCAGCACGGCATCAGCTACTTCATTTCTGGAGGTGCCGGCTCGCTGCGCGTAGGCGACATCAGGCCGTCGGGCCTGACCGCGAAGGGCTTCGATCGCGACTATCACTTCCTGATGATGGAGATCTCCGGAGACGAGCTCTACTTTCAAGCGATCAGCCGGACTGGCGCGACCGTCGATGCAGGCGTCATCCGCCGCTCGAAGTAGTGGATGCTGCGGCTGGACACGGTCCCGCCTCTTTCAATTCGCGCACCTTCTCTTGAAACGCGGCGACCCAGGCGTCGGCGCGGCGATTCTCGAGGCTCACTGTATCGAACGTCGTGATCCGCGATCGCGTGAAGAGATCCGTCAGCTGTGATGGCGAGAGCTGCTCCAGGAGGCTGACGAGCAGGCGTCGCCCGTCCTCGGAGATCTGCTGATCGCGAAACGTGGCCCCTTCGAACGGCAGCCGCGCCATGCTGACGCGGCACGACGCCCGATCAGTCCAGACCGGCGTGTTGCGCCAGTTGTGGAGATCGACCTTGGCCGGACCGAACGTGGAGCCGAGGTCCTGAATCAGGGCGAACGGCCTGGCGCAGGATCCATTGGGCCGGTCGCCGCCGGGCAGACAGACCAGCCGCTGATTCTCGGCCTTGTTGTCCCAGTGCGCCAGGAAGACGGCCATCAGCTTCAGTGCATCGACTTCAGCGCGAGGCGATCCGCCCCTGTCGGCACTGACCCGATCGAGCTCGAACCAGGCCCAGCCCTGATCCTCCTGTCCTTCGATCACCCGCCCCTCGAGGCGTCGCTCGATGACCACCGGATCGAATTCCACGGTCTTTTTGTAGTCGAGGCCACCGGGGAAGCATACCGAGTCGAGATGTGTCTCGCCGAAGCACTTCAAGGCAGGAAAGGGTAGGGCGGGACATCCGGCACAGCGCACCTTCCGGACGACGAACATGTGGTCGGCACCGAACCCGAGTGCGGCGAGCAATCGAGTAGCGGCAACCTCGGCATGAACCTCGGCGTTGGCAGTGCCGTACTTCACCTTCACGACTTCGCCGGATGGGAGCTCGCAATTGAACTTTGGCGTCCTGCCGCCGACTTTCTTTTTGACGAACCGGCATGACACGTCATCGGTTTCCTTGAAGCTTGATGCGCCGCCGGGGTTTTCGCCCAGCACGGCTTGTGCGATGGGGACCGAGGGGGCTCGCCAGACGTGCGCGGATGCGAGCGCCCTCTCGCGCAGCGCCTCAGGATCGTCATTCTTCACGCCGACGGTTGTCGTCGGCGCGGCTGTGGCCGTCGGTTCGGGCTGAGGGGTCCGGTCGCGACACGCGGCCGAGGCAAGCATCACAACGCTCGCCAACACCAATCGGGTCAGAGACGTCATCTCCTTCGATATTAGTCGCTGATGGTGTGAAAACGCGCTTGCGCGGCCGGGCTGTTGTGGTGTAGAAGTCTACATATATAGAATTCTAGGTAGGTAGGCCGAGCAATCGAGCGGATGGAGGCCCGTTTGTCGCCACGAGTCAACCTCACGTTTCCGACGGCGCTGGTGCTGCAGGCGCTCGCGCGCGGGTTCCATCACGGGTTCGACGTGATGGATGCCACCGGCCTTCCGAGCGGGACGGTCTATCCGATTCTGCGCCGGCTCGATCGCGAGGGACTGCTGCGGTCGGCGTGGGAGAGCGCCGAGGCGGCGCAGCGCGAGCAGCGCCCTCCGCGCCGCTACTACGAGATCACGGCCGCCGGCGAGACGCTGCTGAGCGAGGCCATCCAGCGCTACCGCACGCTCGATCGTGCGGTCCGGCGTGCGCCCCGTCGCCTCAAACCGTCGCGAGCCTGATGGCCATGAGCCGCGACCCGTTCGTGCTGCGCGCCTGTCTGATCCTCGTGCGGTTGTCGGCCGTGCTGGTGCCGCAGCCGTCGCGCGCGGAGTGGCGGGCAGAGTGGGACGCAGAAATCCGTCACCGCTGGGCGCTTCTCGATCGGCGCCACCACCTCGATTGGAGAACCCGCATGGACCTCTTCCGCCGCGTGCTCGGATCGCTGCCGGACGCCGCCTGGCTGCGGCGTCAGTTCACCGTGGACGCCGAACTCGTGCACGACGTTCGCCACGGTGCACGGATGCTCCGCAAGTCGCCGCTCTTCACGGTGTCGGCCGTTCTCATCCTTGCGCTCGGCATTGGTGGCACCGTCTCGATCGTCACGCTTCTCGACACGCTCCTCTTCCGCCCGCTGATCTACGACGATGCCGACCGGGTGGTGACCGTTTGGCAGCGTATGGAGGCACGGCCGGGCGAGCTCGACGACGTGTCGCCCGGAGACTTTCTCGATTGGCGTGAGCGCAGTCGCTCCTTCACGAACATCGCGGCCGCGATTCCGTATTCGCATGACTACACCGGAGGCACGGAGCCCGAGGTCGTCTTCGGCCAGCAGGTCACCGAAGGATACTGGGACGCCGCGGGGGTGAAGTTCCTGCTCGGCCGCGGCTTTCTCGGCCGCGAGCACGTAAAGGGCGCTCCTCGCGTCGCCGTGCTCGGCTACGGCTTCTGGCAGAGCCACTTCGGTGGCAACCCCGCGATCGTGAACTCGAGCATCAGCCTCGACGGCGAGCCGTACACCGTCGTCGGTGTGCTGCCGAAGGCCTTCAATCTCCAGCTGCTGCCACGGCCCGGCGAGCTCGGAGTGTGGACGCCGAAGATCATCGAGGAGTACGAGAAACGGACGCGCGGCAGCGCGTGGTGGAACGTCGTCGCGCGACTGGCGCCCGGCGTCACGATCGACCAGGCGCAGAGCGAGATGACCGCGATCTCTACGGCGATCGCCCGTGAGAATCCGCGCACGAACATGGGGAGGTCGGCGGCCGTCGTGTCGTTGCGCGAACACCTGATGGGCGACGTCGGCTTCTCGCTCTACGTCATGCTCGGCGCCGTCCTGCTGGTGCTCGCGATCGGCTGCGCAAACGTGGCAAGCCTGCTGCTCGCCCGCGGCATCGAGCGGGAACGCGAGTTCGCCATTCGCGCCGCGCTGGGCGCCGGCCGCGCGCGGCTCGTCCGTCAACTCGTAGCCGAGAGCCTGCTGCTCTCGATGGTCGCAGCCCTTGCGGGCGTCGGAATCGCCTACTGGATGATCGGAATCATCGTGTCGCTCGCTCCGGCGGAGATCGCCCGGCTGCACGACGCCTCAATCGACGGACGGATGCTCCTGTTTGCCGCCGCGCTGACCACGATGACTGCGGTCGGCTTCGGCATTCTGCCGGCGTGGCAGTTTTCACGTCCGGGCCGCGACGCCATTCGCGAGCGGCACTCGACTGGACCACGAACTGCCTGGCGGCGCGCACTCGTTGGCGCGGAAGTCGCGCTCGCGCTGATGCTCCTGACGAGCGCCGGCCTGCTGATTCGAAGCTTCGAACGGCTCCTGGCCGTCGATCCGGGGTTCTCGCCGCGTCAGGTCGTCGCGCTACAAGTGTTTGCCTGGGATCGGAACGGCAGTCCCGATCGGTCCCGGATGTTCTTCGATCGCACGCTCGAACGGTTGCGCTCGATCCCCGGCGTGCAATCCACCGGCGCCGTGTCCGCGATGCCGTTCATCAGCGCCAACATCAACATCAAAAGCACCCTCGACATCGACGGCCGTCCACAACTGCCGAACGGCGATCAGCGGATCGTCTACGTCACCGTTGCGACACCCGGCTACTTCGAGACGATGTCGATTCCGCTGAGGGAAGGGCGATTGCTCGAGCATCGGGACAGCCAGACCGCATCGCGGGTGGCAGTCATCAGCGACACGCTGCGGCGGCGGGAGTGGCCGGACGAGAGTCCCATCGGCCGGTACATCAAAGTGCAGTGGGAGGGCAGGCCGGTCAAAGCCGAGATCGTCGGCGTCGTGAGCCAGATCCGGCACGACGGTCTCGATCGGGCCCCGAGAGCCGAGGTATTCCTGCCGCTCGATCAGAGCCCATTCGCCTCGATGACCTACGTGGTGCGTGGCACCGGCAGTCCAAAGGCGCTCGTCGACGCTGCCAAGCGAGAGATCTGGGCCGTCGATCCGCTCCAGACGTTCTACGACACGCCGACCGTTCAGGGGCTGGTCGAGAAGTCCGTCGTCCGCCAGCGCTTCAGCGTGACGATCATGACGGCGTTCGCGATCGTCGCGCTCGTGCTCTGCGCCACCGGCATCTACGCGATCGTCAGCGTCACGACGAGCCAACGCACCCGGGAGATTGGTGTCCGCATGGCGCTCGGCGCCGATCGGTCCACGATCCGCCGCATGGTTCTACGCGAGGGCACAATGCTCGTGGGGCTGGGCGTCGTGGGAGGACTCGTGGGCGCGGCGTTGTCGGCCCGGTTCCTGCGATCGCTGCTATTCGAGGTCAGACCTGGAGATCCGCTGACGTTTGCAATCGTCTGCGCCTTGCTCGTCGCGGTCGGACTCGCCGCCTGCTATCTTCCGGCGAGGCGCGCTACGCGCGTGGATCCCCTCGTGGCGCTGCGCGTCGAGTAGCGAGGCTGTCTTGATCCTCGTCGATCGTTCGACAGGAAGTGCTGTGGAGAAGTCTCTAGTCCAACCCGCCGATGCGAACGTTCTGCACTTTCTTCTCGCCGCTGCTGACGGTCAACGAGGTGGCGGCTGACTCGAGTTGCTGCAGGAACGCCGGATCGAACCAGCCCCCGGGTTCGGGATCTAGGACCGGGGCGAGCCGGTATTCGCCGGGGGGCAGGTTGCCGAATTTGAAAGTCCCGTCGGTTGCGGGACGGACGGAACGGATCCGCCGCGAGTCCGGAATCCAGTACCGCTGATCGGCCGCGTAGACGATGAGCGAGTAGTCGCTGACGGGTCGTCCCTGCGCATCCGTGACGACGCCCGACAATTCGCTCTGCTGGTCGGTCAGCGTCACCGTCGCGTTGCTGATGTTTTGATTCGGCTTGACTTCAGCCGGAAAGTCCAGCGCGTCTTGTCCCCCGAGCGTTGCGCTCTCCATCGACCAGGAACCGCCCGCCACTGACGCCGACAGACGATAGCGGCCAGGCGTCACGCTCGCGATCGTGAATCGTCCGCTCGCGTCGACCCGCCCTGCGGCCGGTCCGCCAATGTCACGCATGCCGGGATTGCGATCGGCTGGTGAGAGTGTCACCCGGGCGCGCGTCAGATCGACCTGTGATTGTTGCGTTGTCGATTGCAGATCCAGCTTTCCCGAGATCGACACGCCAGGCTGAAGCGCGAGGACGATGTTCGTGAGGTTCCGGCCATCGACCGAGATGTCGGCCGACGCTTGAAGCCGTACCTGATCTGAAGGCGCCATGGCCCCGCGGCCCCCCGGACCCTGTGTGGGTCGTCCGCCGATCACCGCGCTTGCGACGAGCGTGTACTGACCAGGCGCGACGTTGTTGAAGCTGAATCGTCCATCTCGCGCCGCGGCCGCCGCGTTCGTGCCGATTCCACCCGTTTCCTCTCCTGCGTTCACGAGCATGACGCGAATGTTCCCTGGCTCCGGACCGCTCGGTGCGACGACGGTGCCTTCGACCCGAGCGATTGGAACCAGCTGGAGCTGGAAGTCTACGCCCAGGCGTTCTTCGCTAACTGCAAGGGGGACGCTACCTGCTCCCGAGATCAGTGGCGTGCCGGGGTAGTAGACGGGCGCGTAGCCTGTGATCGGCTCTTCCGCCGACGCCTGCGCCTGCATGGAAGACACGCGTTCGTTCAGCACCACGACCTGATCGCGCGAGGCCGCGTCGGCTCGCTGTCTGAGGGCCTCGATCTCCATCCGCATGCGTTCGAGATCGACCACGCCGCCGGAGTCGGGCGTGTTCCGAGGAACGGCGCACACGACGTAGTCGCCCGGCTGCAGGCCGTAGATGCGATAGAGGCCGCGATCGTCAGTCGCGCCGTTGCCCGCCTGCACCAGGGTGCGTTGGCCGCTTTGAAAGGTGTAGCGCAGCACCCGCACCTGCGTGCCGGGAACCGGATCGCCGTGCTCGTCGAGCACGGTGCCCGAGATGACGCCCCCTTTCGGCAACTGCAACGCAATCTGGACCTTTTGCCCCTCGCCAAGCTGAATGGGGGTGCCCTGTCGTCCGGAGCCTGGCTTGCGCTGCCCGAACGTAATGTTCACGTGCCCGGGCTTCGAGGCCGACACGGTAAAGCGTCCGGCCGGCAACCCCTGAAACGCGAAGCGTCCTTCGTCGTCGGTCGTGACCGATCGTCCGATTCGCGGCTCGGCCCCCGAAAGACTCACGCGCGCCCGCCTGGCGGGCTGGCCCGATCCGGCGATGACGACGGTCCCGGAGATGCCGGCGGTTCCCGCAGCGGCCGCCGTCGTGGTCGGCCGACCATCGCGGGGAGGTTGCGGAGCGGGGGGTGCGGGAGGGCGCTGCTGAGCGAACGCTGTCGCACTCGCGGCGAGTACCAGCATCAACACCAGCCCGGACAGAGGACGAGTACGCGTGATCATCACGCGTTTAGACGCTCGGAGATAGGCTTCCGTTGGGTGTCGGAGGGGCGAGGCTGGGGAGGCGGAGGCCGAGGCGAGGAGGAGCGCGGACCGCACGGAGGGATTGTTACACGGAGGCGCGGAGGGCACTAAGGATCTGAAGGGCGCTCCTCCGCGCGACCTGAGATCAACTCCCCAGGTCCAACGCGAGAATCACCTTCCGATCCCGAAGGTAGAGGACCGACCCGCACAGCGTGGGCGCGGTCCACGAGCGGTTGGTGAGCACGGCGGCTTTGCCATGGATCGTGAGTCCCGAATCGCCGGGCGTGGCCAGGACGAGGTTGCCGTCTTCGTCGAGGATGATCAGCTTGCCGTCTGTACCGATCAGCGTTGATCGAGCGACGCTGCGATCGCGCCATACCATCTCGCCCGTGTTGACGTCGATTGCCGCGAAGGGTGCCGCGCCGAAGTCACCGTTCGAGGCGTAGATGCGCTGGCCGAATCGGACGGCGTTTCCAAAGTGGATACGAACGCGGCGGTTTGCCCACACTTCCTCCACTTGAACGCCAGACGTCTGGCGCGTGAGTTTGAGAACGCGGCTGCCGCCGTTGTAGGCCGACGAGATGAAGAGCAGGTGATCGTGGCCCCAGATGGGCGTCGCGACGTTGACGCCCATGTCCGCGGCGTGCGGACGGCTCCACTCGAGCACGCCGGTCCTGGGATCGAGGCCAGCCACTTCTGCGAAGGTGAATACGATCAGCTCGGGCCGTCCGTCGAGATCGATGAGCAGCGGCGACGAGTAGCCGTTTTCGAAATCCTGACTCTGCCAGATCGGCTCACCCGACGCAGCGTTGAGCGCGACGACGCCGCGACCCTTGCCGCCGGCTGTCGTGATGATCGTGTTCTCGAACGCCAGCGGGCTCGAGGAGTAGCCGCACGCCCTGACGGCGTCGGGCGCGCCCAGCAGCTCGCGACTCCAGACTGCCTTGCCGGTCTGTCGATCGAAGCTGTGCATGAGCCCGCCCGCGCTCACGGTGATCAGCCGATCGCCTGCAATGAGTGGTGCCGCGCGAGGCGCGGCGCCGAGCTGCTCGGAACAGGTCTCGTGAAACGGCGCCGCGTACCGCGTCTCCCACGCCGTCTTGCCGGTCGCCGCCTCGAGCGCCACGACCACATCGTCGTTCCCATCGCGGTAGAGCGTGTAGAGGGTGCGCCCGTCGGAGACGATGGCGGAGAAGCCGTCACCGAGCGGCCGCTGCCAGATCTTGCGCGGACCGTCGGCGGGCCAGGTCGTGGCAAGGCTCGCGCTGTGCGTCACGAAGTTCCGGTCCGGACCACCCCACTGGGGCCACGCCGTTGACGTCACCGCCGGCGTCGAGAGAAACGCCAGCACCATCGTCAGAAGCGATGTCATTGTCCACCTGCCGCGGGCGTGGCGAACAGTGACGCATCGAGCTGCGGGTTCACCGCGATCGACTCGATGGTGTAGGTCTGCGACGGCTCCGCCTCCCCGTTGAAGAGCCCGCGAACGGCGAACGGCAGCGTCAGTCCTTCAACCGGACGGTAGTCCGAGTACACGAGCGTGTATGTGCCGACCTCCCCCTCGTTGTTGCGATCGGTGAAGGTGATGGTCTGCAGCCGCGCGCTGGCGGGATCGAGTCCCAGGACGACGTCGATGGCACCGCATTGGACGCGAACCTGATCGACAGTCATGCCGGCAACCGTCGCGCTACCCAGGGCGGCGGCTTTGAAGTTGGCGGCGTGACGCGCGTGAATCAGCGCGACGGGATTCCGGCCGAGATCCATCTCCACGCTGGGGCGTCCTACTTCGGGGGCTGGATACGCCCGGCCTTGCGAGAGATACCACGCGCCAGCGGGAGTCAGAAGTTGCGCCGACGTCATCTTGCGTTCCCCCATCACCATCGTTCGCTCCACGCGAGTGGCATCCGGAAAGCGCCACATCGTTTTCGTGGTGATCTGGGCCTCCCCTTGTGGCCGCTTCTGCACTTGCGACACCGTTTCTGAGTACGTGGTCAGCCCGTCGATCCGATCCGCTCCGCCGAGAGCCTTGGCGGCGCGATCGACGAGGGCTCTGCCTTTCTTGGCTGCGTCGGGCGACGACGGCATGGCGGGCGCGGCTGTCGCGAGATACTTCGCCGGCGCGGCCTGAAACTTCCGGTGACATTCGTCCGATCCGAAGATGTAGATCTTGCCGTCGTGGACGAGGTAGTCCGCCGGGTTGCCGCCGGCGGTCTTGCCCATGCGCGCGCACATCCCTCCGAGTTGAATCTCGTACTTCGCGGGCTCGCGCTCGAACGTGCTCTTCGTGTCTGCGGAAGAGAAGAGGTACTGGAATCGTCCACGTACGACGGTGAGATCCGCCTTTCCGGCAACTTCCTTGCCTTGCACCAGCAGCACTGGATCGAGGCCGTCGAGCGCTTCGACCGGAGCGGAGCCTTGCGCAACAGCGGGTGCCACAGTAGCGAAGAGCAGCGCGCCCAGGAGACCGAACGTGCGTACGGTCGTACGTGGGTGATTCATCATGTGAACTCCCTTTTCTTCCTGACAGTTCGGCAGCGTCAGCCGACGCGGAGCGCCACCATTGGATCGACTGACGCGGCACGGCGAGCGGGCACGAGGCACGCGACCGCGGCGACCGCGACAAGCACCATCGACACAGCCACGAACGTGATGCCGTCGGTCGGTTCGACCCCGAAGAGCAGCGTCGCGAGCACTTGTGACAGGATCAGCGCGCCACCCAACCCGATCGCGAGCCCGATCAGCACCAGTTGCAGCCCCTGGCGCAGCACCAGACCGAGGACATTCGAGCGAGCGGCCCCGAGCGCCATGCGGATGCCGAATTCCTGCGTGCGCTGGTTCACTGAGAACGCGACGACCCCGGCGATTCCCGCTGCGGTGATGACGAGCGCGAGGAGGCCGAAGAGCCCGAGCAGCGACGCGGTCAGGCGATCTGGCGTCAGTGACGCGGAACGGACTTCAGCGAACGTCTGAAAATTGTCCACCGGTTGATCCGGATCGATCGCGTGAACCGCTCCACGAATGGCGCGTTCCATGACGACTTGGTCGACGGTGCTGCGCACGAGCCAGTTGGTCGACAAGTAGCCCGCCTGGAACATCGGCAGGTAGACCCGGTCGTGAACAGGCTCTTTCAACTGCTGATGCGCATCGGCGACGACGCCGACGATCGTGATCCAGACCTGTCCGTCGTTGACCGAGATTTGCTTCCCGATTGGATCTTCGTTCGGCCAGTGATGGCGGACGAAGGACTTGTTCACGATGGCCACTGGCAACGTGCTCCAGGAGTCCGATACCGCAAAGGCGCGTCCCGCGAGTACGGGCTGCCCGATCGTGATGAAGTATCCGGGCGTCGACTGCATGAAGTCGGCCGTCGGCTGGGCCACGCCAGGCACGGGCTCCTGTCCCTTGATCAGAAGCGGCTGTGAAAACAGCGTCCCGTTGAGCGGCAGCGATCCCGCGCCTCCGACGCTGGTTACACCAGGTACGGCCCTGAGCTGCTCGTCGACGCGCTCCCAGAACGCCGCCGCCCGCTTCTGTCGGTACTTCGTGAAATTCAGGTCGATCCGCATCGTCAGAATGTTGTCGGTCGTGAAACCGGGATTGACCTGCTGCAGTTTGATCACGCTGCGGATCGTCAGCCCCGCGCCGATGAGCAGCATGAACGACGCCGCCACCTGAACGACGATGAGGGTGCTTCGGATCTTCTGCCGGTTTTGCGTTGACCGTCCGCCGTCGCGTAGCGACGGCGAGACCGAGAGGCTGCCGTTCAACGCGGGGATCGACCCGAAGATCAGACCGGTCGCGACCGACACGATGAACGTGTAAGCGAGCACGTTGCGATCGACGGTGATTTCCGCCGCCCGCGGCGTGAACAGCTCGGCGAAGGCGACCAGCAGGTCGATCCCCCAGTGTGCGAGCGCCAGACCGAGGAGCCCGCCCGTCAAGGCGAGCAGCGTGCTTTCGGTCAGCAGCTGGCGGAGAAGGCGGGTACGGCTGGCGCCGAGGGCCGTCCGCACGGCGACCTCTCGCTCGCGCCGAACCATCCGCGCGAGCATGAGGTTGGCAACGCTCGCGCAGACAATCAGCAGCACGAATCCGGCGGTGCCCAGCAGCACGTACAGCGTCGTTCGGAACGAGTTCGTCATTTCGCCCTGGAGGCCTGCGGCGATGACCCGATAGCCGCGATCGCGCGGGTACTCGTCGGGGTGATCCTGTTGGGCGTTCGAGGCGATCAGCGCAAGGTCGGCGTGGCACTTCTCCGAGCTCACGTCCTTCCGGATGCGCGCGAATGCCGTCTGCACGATCCGAAAGCTCCTGGTCTCGAGCGCCGCTTTGCTCGAGCGGAACGGACATGCCGAGGTCGGCATGTACACGTCCACCTCGGATGGATACTGCGGCACCGGTGGCAGCACGCCGATGATCTGGTGCGGACGGTCGTTCATCTGAAACACGCGGCCGACGACCGATGGGTCGCCGTTGAAGCTGGCTTTCCAGTACTTGTTGCTCAGCACCAGGACGGCGGGCGCGCCGGACTTGTCGTCGCCTTCGACGAAGGTGCGGCCATATTGCGGACGGATGCCCAGCACGTCGAAGAAGTTCGCCGACACGACTCCGGTCGAGACCCGCTGCGGCTCCGCCCGCCCGAGCAGGATGAACCACATGGAGTGGAATTCGACGAGGCCGTCAAGGCTCGATGCCTTGCGGTAATCGCCCATTTCCTGTGGTGAAAAGCCCATGTCCTCGACACCGGCGAGCGGCTGCTGCTGATGCAGGACCACGAGGCGATCACCGTCCTTGAAGGGCAGCGGGCGCAGCAACACGCCGTTGACGACGCTGAAGATTGCGGTGTTGGCACCGATCCCCAACGCCATCGTGAGGACGACCACCAGCGCGAAGCCGGGACTGCGCCTGAGGCCTCGAACGCCGTAGCGGACGTCCTGCACGACGGTCTCGGCCAGCCGCGACAGCCACGTCTCGCGAACGTCCTCCTTCACCCGATCCACCTGCCCAAACGCGTGAAGTGCCGCGCGGCGCGCTTCGCCCGGGCTCATGCCTCCACGAACGTTCTGCTCCGTCAGCATCTCGATGTGGAAGCCGAGCTCGCGATCCAGCTCGCGCTCGTAGCGATCGCGCTGGAACAACGAGGCGAGGCGCGTGCGAATCCTGCCCACCATGTGCGACTCCTATGTGTTCCCGAGCACTCGCGCCACGGCCTCGGACAACCGTTCCCAGTTTCTGGTTTCCTCGGCGAGCTGCTTGCGGCCCGTGCGCGTGAGCTCGTAGAACTTCGCCTGCCGGTTGTTGTCCGAGCTTCCCCAGCGGGCCTCGATGAGCCCCTGCTGCTCGAGGCGGTGCAGCGCCGGGTAGAGCGAGCCCTGGTTGACCTGCAGCACGTCGCGCGAGACGTCCTGGATGCTCAGCGAGATGCCCCAGCCGTGCATCGGCCCGTTCGCGAGGGTCTTGAGGATCAGCAGGTCCAGGGTGCCCTGGAGCAAATCGGACTTCTGCGGCATTCGACCTCCTGTAGACGTTCGACAAGAGGATAAAGTTCACTCTTGTAGATTGTCAAGGGGTAGAGCGCCGGCGAGCACAATTGGGATGGGTGGTGGGATGAAAGGCTAGCGAAGCGTAACGGGTGGGGTGAGAGCCGTGCTCACCTGCTACTCGCCTGCGACGACGCCATGACCTGGCGCGCGCCGAGGCTTACGGGACGTCCGTTGATGGTCTCGTACTCGTACTGCACTTCCATGCGGGAGATACCTGCGAATTTCAGTCTGGCCACTGATTCGGTCGAGACCGGCACGCGCACGCCGTCGAGCCGCGCGAACTGCCGGATCACATTGACGAGGCTGGTCCAGAACGACGGGTTCTTGGCCAGCTTGCCTTCGACACGCACGACGTCTGTGCCTTCAGAGTTGAGCACCATCCTGCCGTCCAGGAGGAGCACGTCCTTCCGTTTTGGTTTCATCGTGACGTACCGCTGTCCGACTTCATCCACGGCCGGCTCGGCGAATTCGTAGTTCTCGGGCGTAAGATCTGCACGGTCTGTCTGACCCTCCGCGATGAGCTCCTGCTCCCGCCTCAGCAGCGTCTTCAAAACCTTGTTCAGCACGTAGTCGGACCCGCGCTCGGTGGTGATGTCGTAGCGGAACCCACGCTCGTCGAACTCGGTCCAGCACTCGAGCCAGGCCTCCTGCCCGAATTTTTCGTTGCGCGCGTGCATCCAGCGATACGCACGGTACTGACGAAGCGACGAGTCCTGGATGGTGGTCGTGCCCTCGCGCATCGTCGTGGAGTCCGCCGATGGAGTTGCGGCTGAGATCGTCAGCAGTGTGCATGCGACGACACACAAAGACCCGAGACGGCCGTTTACTTGGCTGAGTTGCGTCCGAGCGCGTGTGAAGCTCCGCATCGCCGGCCTCCTCGGCACGGCGCTTCGCAAGCAAGGTGCCAAAGGTGCCTGGGTGGCTTTAGGTGCGAGGGTGCGAGGGCGGTGGGCGTGATGCTGAGCTAGCCGTCGCGGCCTGTTCGACACGACTGTTGAAGACAATCAGCGCGATAGCAGCGGCCACGACGATGCCGTACTCGATAACCATGATCCAGCCGGGCACAATCCATCGGCCGCCCTGGCGGACTTGATACCAGACGATGTAGGTCGAGAATGACGTGAAGGCCCACACGGTCAACGGCAGTGTGGCGCGCACGAACAGGAACGGCGTCAGGTAGAGGAGGTACCACGGATAGACAACGGGTGCGCACGCGAGCGAGAGCGCCATGGGCCAGGCCCAGGCTTCAGGATCGGTCGCGCGGAGGCGCCACCGGCCGATCGCGGCGGCGGCGAGGCCGAGCGCGACGGCAACCACGGCGGCCGTCTGAGGCGCTGACCACGCGGCGAGAGCAGCGAAGACTGGACCGTTGAACCGGATGTGGGCGACGACGTTCGGAACAGACCCGAACGTCAGCGATCCCTCGTGTGAGAAACGGAAATAGAGCGCCGCTAGCAGAATACCGGCGAAGGCGGCGTCGCGCGGCCGAACCCGACGCCAGTACAGCGGCAGGAGGACGATCGGCAGGAGCTTCGACGCCACGGCCAGCACAAACGCCACGGCCGAGAGCATGGTCCGATTTCGCACCAGCCAGTAAGCGGACGCCACGATCCACAGCGCACCCAGCGTGTCCATATGACCGCTGTGCGCGACTTCGAGGATGACGAGCGGATTCCATGCGTAGGTGAGCGTCAGCCACTCGTTTCGTCGGGTTGCGACGAGCCAGCGCCACAGGACGAGCGCCGTCAGGAGGTCGCACCCCACGAGCGCCAGCTTCATCGCGAGCGCCGAATCTTTCAACCCCACGACCAGCCGGAAGAACAACTGCGCTGCCGGCGGATACGGTGTTCGGGTGCGCAGGCTCGGCATGCGCGCCGTATCGTCCGTGTGCGTGTGCGCCATCGCTGGATCGGAGGGCAACACGAGATACGGGTTGTATCCCAGACGCTGCACGCGTCCATCCCACAGGTACCGGATCATGTCGTTGTCCGGCCCAACCGGAGCGAGCGCAAGGGGCATCCGAAACGCCACGGCCAGTGCGAAAGCCGAAAACATCACCGAGCGTGACGCTCTCGGCATCGTCCACACTCGCGCCATCATGACCGTGTACGCGCACTGCATCACGAGGATGGCGGTGAAGAACAACACGGATCCAAGCGGTGCGCGGGTGACAACCAGCAGCAGGATGACGATGAGGTAGGCCGAGCCGGTGAGCACGAGCACACCTGTCACCGGCACGGACGCGAGAGGCATCGGAGAGCGACATTATAGCCCCGCGTACGCCGCGTTTTCTGTCGCGAGCGTTGGTGGAGTCGGGCTACACGGTCACGGCGTGTCCTTCACGCGCGCGTTCGACGACGGCGAGACCGTTCAGCAGATCCTCGACGAGATCCTTCGGGTGCTCGCAGCCCGGCGAGAGCCTGATCAGGGTGTCCGAGAGGCCCAGCGCGGCACGGGCTTCGGCAGGGATCGACGCATGCGTCATCCGCGCGGGATGACAGAGGAGCGCCTTCACACCGCCGAGGCTTTCTCCCAGGGCGAACAGCTTGCGTGACGAGACGAACGACACCACCTCGTCGACCGTGCCATCGAGCTCGAACGATACCATCCCACCGAACCCGGTCATCTGCCGTCGCGCGACCTCGTGTCCCGGATGTCCCGGAAGCCCGGGATAGTAGACCCGCTTGACCAGCGGATGGCCGTAAAGCGCGCCGGCGATCGCCTGCGCGTTGTCCGCGTGGCGTTGCATGCGCAGCTCCAGCGTCTTGAGCCCTCGAAGCGTCAGCCAGCAATCGAACGGCGACGGAACCGCGCCGGTCGCGTTCTGGAGGAACTTTACTGGCTCGAACACGGCGGCGTCCTTCGCGAGCACGGCACCCTGGATCAGATCTGAGTGTCCGCCGAGATACTTGGTCACGCTATGGACGACCAGGTCGGCGCCCAGTGAGAACGGCTGCTGAAAGAGGGGCGTGGCAAAGGTGTTGTCCACGACCACCAGCGCGCCTCGGGCGTGAGCGGCGCTCGCCAGCGCCGCGATGTCGTACACGAGCAGCCGCGGGTTGGTCGGCGACTCGACCCAGACGAGCCGCGTGCGCTGGCCGATCGACGCGGCAAGCGCCAGCGGATCGGCGCAATCGATCTGACGGATCACGCAGCCGAGCGGTGCGAATACGCGCGTCAGGATCCTGTAAGTGCCGCCATACACGTCGAGCGGGATGACGATCTCGTCGCCCGGTTTCAGATAGGCCTGCAGCACCGCGTTCTCGGCGGCCAGACCGGACGCGAATACGGCCGCGTGCACCACGCCTTCGAGATCCGCGAGGACCGCCTCGAGCCGCGCGCGCGTGGGGTTGTTCGTGCGGGAGTAGTCGAAGCCGCGATGGCAGCCCGGCGCGTCCTGCTGGTACGTCGACGTCTGGAAGATGGGTGCGATGAGGGCCCCGGTCTCCGGCTCCGACGGTTGTCCAGCGTGAATAGTGCGAGTGGCGAACTCCATGATCCCGGCTCCTTTGAAAATCTCACGTGCAAGAACGCATCGGGCCGCGCTCGTCTACGCGCTGACGATCGTGTGCGGCTGTCCAGCGGCCATCGACCGAATTGCGAGAGTGACTCCGCAGTCGCGTGCCGCTTCGAGGGCGCGACGTTGCACCAGCTCGCAGCCGTCGTCGGCCATGGTCAGCGCATGCGAGTAGTCGATCGCGGGCAGGTGCCGCGCATGTGGATCGACGTTGGGATCGGCCGAGAAATATCCCGGGACGTCCTTCACGAGCTCGCAGAGCCGTGCCTGCAGGCCCGCGGCCAGAAGCACGGCCGTGAGATCGGACCCGCCCCGCCCGAGCGACACGACGGAATCCGCCGCGCCGCGCGCCAGGAAGCCGGGCGCGACGACGACGTCGTACGCGGCGAGGAGAGCGCGAAGGCGAAGCGCGCGAAGACGTACCGTCCCGGTGTCGTTCAGGTCAGGTTCGACCAGGCCAGTCTGCTGAACGTTGACCGCCGCAGCGTCCACCCCCAGCGCATGCAGGCACAGGACCAGGATTGCCACCGACTGCAGCTCGCCCGTCGACCACAGCAGATCCAGGGCGGACCTGTCCGGCCGCGGACTGATGTCTCGCGCGACCCGCTCGAGCGCATCGGTCGTCCCGTGCTGGGCCGACACGACGGCCAGCACGCGTTCACCCGGATGGTCGCTCAGGCGCCTGGCAACGAACGCGGCAGCGCGACGGTACGCGAGCGCATCCGTCAGGACGGAGCCGCCGATCTTGATGACGGACAACGGAGCCACACCGAGCCCTCGCCTAGGCATCGGGATCCTCGAGCACTGGCAAGCATGTGACTTCGCATCCGGCCGCGCGCTCGAGCGACTCGAGAGCGCGCGCGAGCCGGTGTTTCGCGCAAGGCAGCGCAACGAGCCAGCGACAATCCGATCCAGGCTGCGAGGTTGTCTCCGTGATGCGGCTCGTCCAGACGTCATGTGACGAGAGCAGATCCGCGGTGTCACTCGCGCTGGGGAGACCGTGAGCAGCGGTCAGGCGAACGAGCCATCGGCCTTCGGCGGGTGCCGACACCGTCGCCGCGATTGATTCACACCACGGACGTGCCTCGTGATTCCTGGCGAGGGCCTCCGCGACGTCATCGAAGAGCGTGGTGGCCGTGACGGCCGGTCCCGCGCCGGGCCCGCTGTAGAAGAGTGAAGCGTGCGCGGATTTGAGGCACACACCGTTGGAGACGCCGGTCAGCGACGCGAGAGGATGACGCGCTGAAACGAACGCCGGAGCGACGAACGCCGAGAGTGCGCCGGACTGTCGGAGGTCCGCATGGACGACAGGCTTGATTGCGCCGCCGAGCTCTCGCGCCTGCGCGAGATCCGCCGGAAGGAGATGGTCGATGCCTTCGATCGGAATCTCCGCGGTCATCACCCGCGAGTGGGCGAACTGCCGAATCAGAATCGTGAGCTTCTCAGCCGCGTCAATTCCCGCAATGTCGTTGAACGGATCGCGCTCGGCGTAGCCGAGCCGCTGCGCGTCGGCCAGGGCGTCCGAGTACTCGCGGCCCGTTTCCATCTTCGACAGAATGAAATGGCTCGTTCCGTTGACGATCCCTGCGAGCTCGGTCACGGCCGCCGCAAGCGGCCGTCGATCGAAGGTCCCGAGGAACGGCACGCCGGCCACGACGCTCGCCTCATAGCGCAGCGGGACCTGGGCCCGCCAGGCGGCTTCCAGTAGCTCATCACCGTGCGCGGCGAGGAGCGACTTGTTGGCGGTGACGACCGGGATTCCCCGCGCGAGCGCTTCGAGCACCAGCGTGCGGGCAGGCTCGAGGCCGCCGAGCACCTCGACGACGACGTCTGGACGGCCGTCGAGGAGCGCGCGTGGGTCGGCTGTCAGCGGCACACCGCCGGCCTGCGCCTCGCGCGCCGTGTTCCTCACGAGCGCACCGGTGATCTTCACCGTCCGGCCGAGCTCAAGCGGGGCGGTTGCTACCAATCGGGCGAACGCACTGCCGACCTGACCGAGACCAAGCAGTGCGATGCTCAACTCTCGAGTGGCACGGCGGTCGTGCGCATCGCGGACGGGGGAGGGTGCAGCTACGAGCGGGTCGACGACGGTGGTCATGCAACGTTCCTCGCGGGGCCCGGCGAAGGCCCGATCCGCTGCGCGCGGGCGAACCGGCGGAGCGTCTGGGACCATGCCGGCATGCACGCGTCGCCAGCCGATCGCGGGCAGCCCGCAGCAGTGGGAGCGAGATACTTCAGAGACCTGAACGGTCTGCCGAGGTTCTTATCTCTCCCGGGTTTCGGGCAGGAAGTAGCACCGTGGCTCTCGGGCCTGGTTGCTGTGGCTTCGTCGGGCCTGATCCCTCAGCCACTCTGGATAAGCGTCTGCAGCGAGCGCAGACAGAGAGAGCGTATGGCAACCGGATTCCGATGTCAATATGTGTTTATGTGGATGCGCGTATGCGCAGGTGACCAATCGGCCATGGCTTCATGGACTCTCGCGTTCGGCCTCGCCGCGCTGAAGTAGCGCTCTCGCCGCGCTCAGCTCCGGGTATCCGCCAACAGCCCGTTGACCACCCAACTGACAATCGTAACGATCAGCGCTCCGAAGAATGCGGACCAGAATCCGGACAGATCGAAACCAGGCACGAGCGCGGCGGTCAGCGCGAAGCAGATGGCGTTGACCACGAAGATGAAGAGCCCCAGTGTCAGCAGCGTGAAGGGCAGCGTGAGCAGCAGCAGCACCGGCCGTACGATCGCGTTCACGAATCCCAGGATGACGCCGGCGAGGATAGCGGGGCCTGGACCGGTGAGAATCACGCCCGGCACGAAGTAGGCCGCGACGCTGACTGCCAGAGCGTTCAAGAGCACACGCATGAGGAATCGCATGCCTTGATGTTACCCGCCTTGACCACGAAGACGTCATAGTCCGGCTGTCATATCTAGCCGCCGGCCTGCCACTGTTTGATCGCCTCGAACGGGTGGAGGAGCATAATGATGTTCAGGGCCAGGTTGTCCCGGATGTACCAGCCGACGTAGGCCTCGAGCGCAATCGTCAGCAGCACGACCACCCACACCCGCAGTCGCGACGCCGCCACGAACCCGCCGACCATCGCGAGGATGTCGCAGACCGAGTTCAGCACGCTGTCGCCGTAGTAATCGAGCGAGATGGTCGCCTCGCGATAACGGTTGATGACGAAGTCGGTGTTCTCGAAGATTTCCCACGACGCTTCGAGCACCGTCGCAAGGAGCAGGCGCAGCGCCAACGGCAGGGGTCTGGCGACGAGCCACAAGAGCGCGTAGAAGCCGAAGCCATGGATGATGTGCGAGAACGTGTACCAGTCAGAGATGTGCTGCGAGTTCTCGGAGCTCTTCACGACGCCGTGCCACAGCTTCACGTAGCCGCACTTGCAGATCGGCACGTGTCCCATGGCCAGCTCGATGCCAGCCGTCACGGCGATGACGGCGGCAACTCCCAGCAGGTAGCGTGATTGCGAGACCCGATCGTACCAGGGACTGAGGGAAGGACGCGTCGCGGAAGGCATGTCGAGACGCGATTCTGGCTCAGCGTGCCATCCTCCGCAAGGCGCACGGCACGGACCTCCGATTCGTGATTAGCTCTCGAAGGTCGACCGATACGCCGCCAGTTCCGGCCGGCTGACCTGATCGCGCGATTGCTGCAACACGCGATTGAGCTCGGCGATCAGATGTTCGGGCTGACAGGGCTTGAGTAACGTCGCGTTGATTCCCGCGCGCTGCGCGCGGTCCTGAACGTCCGCCGCCCAGTAGGCGGTCATGGCCAGGAGCGGAACGTGACGGGTCTGCGGGTGCTCCCGCACCGTCTGCGCAAGCACGAAGCCGTCTTTGCCCGGGAGCGCGATGTCCGTGACGATAGCGTCGGGCACAGCCTGACCGATGGCGGTGATGGCATCCTCCGCACTCGCCGACTTCGTTACGCGAAATCCGCCACGCTCGAGAAGTTCTGCGTAGCCGTTCCGGGATTCGGGGTCGTCTTCGACGAGCAGAATCAGGGGGTGATTCACGGAGACGCTCCTCAGGCAGAGTACCGGTTGCAACCGTGCTTCAGGGAGCGGCTTAGGGGAGACCATTATGGTAACGCCGAACCCTGGGGGCGGTCAACGGGCGGCCGCTGGGCAGGATAGGCACACACGCGCTCAACTGGGTGATGCCAGGCGGTCGCTGAACCGAGAACTGGGAACCGAGAGCTGGGAACTGAGAACCGGGCCCCGCTCAGGAGGCGACCGGCGTCTCTGTCTTGCCGCGATAGGCCGCGACGATCAGCGCGGCATCCACCCGCGCTGGTTCGACCGAACCGTTGAAGAGTGCGCCGTCCTCGAGGACGATTTTTGGCGCCGCCACGTGGCCCTTGACGCTGGCGGTTTCGTGGACCCACACCAGCTCACGCGCGATGAGCCGTCCTCTCGAGTGGCCTCGCACGGTAATCGTGCGTCCCATGACGGCGCCGTCGACCCGGGCGCCCTTCTCGAGGGTGATATCTGCGTTCGCGGCGTGCACGTCGCCCGTCACCGTACCCGCGATCGTCATGGCTTCGTCTGCGTGAATCGTGCCGGTGATCGTAATGGCCCTGGGGATCGTCGTCATGTCGAACCTACAGAGTACCGGTTAGACCCGTCAGGAGCAACGATTGATGCGAAGCGGAGAAGAGGAAGAACTGATGGGGCGGGTGCGAGCGACCACTCGCGGCCGCCCGCATCCCGTTGAAGGTTGTCGATCGCTTACTCGGCGTGTCGATCGAGCGTTGCGTAGAACGTGGTTTCGCCGCGGTGAACCAGGAGGAGGGCCGGGCCCTTTGCCGGCTTTGCGAGCGCGCCGCGGAGGGCATCCACGGTCGCGACCTTCTGGCCGTCCACTTCTTCGATGACGTCTCCTTCGCGAAGACCAGCGTCGGCCGCCCGGCTGCCCGAGCGCACGCCCGTCACGACCAGGCCGCCCGTGGCTTTTACGCCGAGCTCGCGCGCGGTCTCACGCGTCAGCGGCTCGATTGCCAGGCCGGCGCCACCATCGTCGGTCGCGCCACCGTGGTCCTCGGCATCCGCGCGCTGCACCTGCAGTTCGCCGAGCCTCACGCTGAACGTCTGCTCTTTGCCGCTTCGCAGGACTTTGATCTGCGTGTCGGTTCCCGGCTTCATCTCTGCGATCTCGTTGCGCAACGTGTTGCCGTCCTTCACGACCTGACCGTTGATGGACGTGATGACGTCCCCGCGCTGGATTCCGGCCTTTTCGGCGGCACCGCCCGCCGTCACGGAGTTGATGAGCGCTCCGTGGGCATCGGCGAGGCCGAGGCTGCGTGCGATCTCGGGGGTCACGGGCTGGACCGTGACGCCGAGCAGGCCGCGGCGAACGTGCCCGCCGTCGATCAGCTGCGTCATGACGTTGCGCGCCATGTTGGCCGGGATGGCAAAGCCAATTCCGATGTTGCCGCCCGACGTCGAGAGGATCTGGGAGTTGATGCCGATGAGCTCTCCGCGAGTGTTCACGAGCGCCCCGCCGGAGTTCCCCTGGTTGATCGGCGCGTCAGTCTGGATGAAGTCCTGATAGCTGCCGTCGCCGTTACCGGTCGCGCGGCCCTTCGCGCTCACGATGCCCATTGTGACCGTCTGCCCGACACCGAGCGGGTTGCCAACCGCGAGCACGACGTCACCGACGCGAACCTTCTCGGAGTCGCCGAGCGCCAGGGTGTGGAGGTTTGCGCCGTCGATCTTGATCACAGCAAGGTCGCTCGGCGCGTCGGTGCCGATCACCTTCGCGTCAAACGTGCGTCCATCGGTCAGATCGACCTTGACGTGATCCGCACCGTCGACGACGTGGTTGTTGGTCAGGATGTAGCCGTCGGGACGGACGATGACGCCCGAGCCGAGGCCGTCTTCACGCCGCTCCTGCGGCTGGCGCCGGCCGAAGCGATCGCCGAAGAACTGACGGAACAGCGGATCGTCCGGAACGACCGAGCTGACTGTTCGCGCGCGCCGCTCGGATCGGACCGTGACGACGGCTGGCGCGATCTCGTCGACGAGGGCGGCGTAGGAATCGTTGCCCGCTCCGATGACGCGGCCGGGTGCGCTCGCCGGTGCCGACACCGGCGCGGACGTGGCGGGCGTCGGGAAGATGCCTGTCCCTGTGCCGGCGCCGATCGCCGAGGCGCTCCAGCCGATGAGGGAACCGGTCAGCAACAGCGCGCTGGCGGCGAGACCGGCCTTGATGCCGAAGCCCCCTCGCTCGCGTCCGGCGCCGTCGCGGTTATCGAATTCTGCACGCATGTGTGGTGACTCCTGTTCGTAACTTCAAACCGCGGGATCCGGGATCTCGCGATGTCTACAAACAGGATACGGATTGAGCGATTACGGGGGCCTTTCGGCCGGATTACATCGGTGAAAGGTTCTGGGCCCTTTGGCCAGGAGCCTGGGGTGGGCAGGTGGGCAGGCAGATTACGAACGTCGAACCTGCTCCAGGAGTTGAAGTTACGGAGACGGTCCCGCCGTGGGCGCCGACGATGGCTTTGACCAGGCTGAGGCCGAGGCCGAGGCCACGTTCGGAACGGCTCTTGTCGCCGCGGTAGAGTCGCTCCCAGATGCGCGGCAGCTCGTCGGTGGCGATCCCGGCACCAGTGTCGGCGACACGCACGCAGGCCTGCGCGCCTTCGCGCCGGGCGCTGATGTCGACGCGGCCGCCGGCAGGCGTGTACTTCACGGCGTTGTCAAGCAGATTGGCGAGCACCTGACGCGTGCGGTTGCGATCGACCTCGATGCAGACGTCTTCGATCGTTCCATTCGCGAGCGCGACGCCTTTGTCTTCCGCAACATCTTCGTAGAGCTCGACCGCGTTCTGGATCAGCTCCCGGAGGTTCACCGGCTCCCGCAGGAGCTTCATCGTCCCGGTCTCCGCTTCCGAGATGTCCATGAGCGTGTTGAGCATGGCGACGACGCGCTCGGATTCCTCGAGGCAGTCCGCCAGGGCCTCGCGCAGGGCGACCGGATCGTTCGATGATTGCAGCGCGTTCTCGGCGATGCCGCGAAGCCGCATCATCGGCGTCCGGAGATCGTGCGCCACGTTGTCGAGCGCACCGCGCATGCCGGCGATGAGCGCTTCGATTCGATCGAGCATCGCGTTGACGAGTTGTCCGAGGTCGTCGAGCGCATCTCCAGTGTCCTGCGCATGCACGCGAGAAGAGATGCGTCCGGTCCGCAGGATCTCGCGGACGGTTCCGATCAGGTCGCGGACCGGCCGAAGCGCAGAGGACGTGAAGATCGCGCCTCCCGCGAGACCGAGCAGCACGAGCGACAGGAAGTCGACGAGAAGGATCGTTCTGAAACGGGCCAGCAGAGCCTCTCGTCTCGCCGTGCTCTTGCCGACCTGAAAGAGCGTCCCGTCCGGCAGCTGCACCGATGCGACGTCGAGGACGTCGCCGGTACGGCCGTCCACCAGCGTGGCCCACTGCTGTCCTTCGTTGAGCGCGGGCGTGGCGAGCTGCGAGAGATCGAACCGGCGCCACTCGGTCTGCGGGCTGAGAAACACCACGTCCTGGTAGGGACCGACCGCACGGACGAAGAGCGGCTCGTACCCGGCGGCCGCCTGGTTGGTGCGGATTGCGTTCGCCAGCGCGTCGACGCCGCCGGCTCGATACGCATTCGCGTACTCGGCGAGCGTCGTCTCGATGATCTCCCGGTCGTACTGGCGCAGCGATGCGGACAGCAGCAGGTAGGTCAGAGCGATGAAGGCCAACGAGCTGGCCACGAAGATCGCCGAATACCAGAGCGCCAGCCGGAGGCCGAGCGTGTGGCGGAGCCGCTCAGGCAGCCTGGAGAACATACCCCATGCCCCTGACGGTCTGCAGCATCTTGTGATCGAAGCCCTTGTCGATCCGGTCGCGCAGGCGGAACACGAGCACGTCGACAACGTTCGTGCGTGGATCGAAGTTGTAGTTCCACACGTGCGACAGGATCATCGTCTTCGACACGACGCGTCCCGCGTTGCGCATCAGGTACTCGAGCAGCGCGAATTCCCGCGGCCGGAGCGGAATCTCGCGACCCCCGCGACTGACGCGCCGGGTCGCCAAATCCATCACGAGCTCGCCGACCACCAGACGTGTGGTCTCCCCCACGCTGGTCGCGCGGCGAAGGAGCGCCTGAACCCGGGCGAGCAGTTCGGAGAACGCGAACGGCTTGGTCAGGTAGTCGTCGCCACCCGTTTCGAGTCCTTTGACCCGATCGTCGACGGTGTGCCGCGCGCTGAGGATGATGACCGGTGTCCGTACTTTCTGTTCGCGGAGGCGTTGAATCAGGGTCAGGCCGTCGAGCTTCGGCAGCATCAGGTCCACGATCGCAACGTCGTAGGGCTCGGTCGACGCCAGGTGCAGGCCGGCCTCGCCGTCAGGCGCATGATCGACGGCAAATCCTGCTTCCTTGAAGCCCCTGACGAGGAAACTCGCGATCGTCAGGTCGTCTTCGACGATGAGGACGCGCACGGCTGACACGAATTGTCACCGATAGCGCGCGCTCCTGTCACGTGAGTGTTCAGCGTGGCGGGATAAAGATTGAGAGTAGAAGCGAGCGGGCGACCCGACGAATCAGAGGCGATGAGCCTCCACGTTCACCACGAGCGACGCGTAGTGCGTGGGGCTGCTGGTCGCGACCTGCCGCTCCGGAGCGGGCCGCAGTAATAGGCACACCAGGTGGAGCAACGCAATCGCCCACAGCCAATACCGACAAAGTTGCTCCTGGCGTTTTTCCTCGGCGCTCATCACCAGAGCGCAGGGGCAAAGGGGATGCCGGCAGGGTCCTGTTCGTAAGTCGTTCGACCGCAACGAACCGGCCCGGATTCGCGGACTCGGCGCGGGATCTGCGCCGCCGGATCTGGCAGCCGCTTTACACGTTTGTAAGCCGGTGACTACCGTCGGCGGAGAAGGAAATAACCCGCGACGATGGCGATCGCAAGGAGGGGCACGGCGGTCTTCGGCTCTCTGACCGCGGTCTCGACGTGATATCGAACGCTCTCGAACGCGGCGGCAAGTCCAGCAAGGGCGCCGTATTCGCCGATGGCCTGCGCGACGACGAGCGGTAGATGCATGGCTATTTGGCTGGTTGTCCGAGTTCCGCGCGACCGCGCTGGATCAACATGATCGCGCCGGCGGCGGCCGATGCCGTGTTCCAGTCGCCGACCGCGTTGCCGTTCTGCGCCGAGTCCAACCGGGCGCTGATGGCCTGGAGGGCGAGCGCGCAGCCGCGAGACAGCACGTCGTGTGTCGGCTTGACCGTACGCGGGGGCAGCACCGCGAGCAACTCCTCGCGTATGTCACGCAGCTCCTTGGCAGCGGCCTCCAGGCTCTCGATCGGTACCAGGGAACGGCGATCGATCGCCTCGAGAAACGGCAGCAGGTCGTGCAGCCGGCGAAGCGGGCTCGCGGCGAGCGCGACGTACTTGCGCGCGTCCTCGGTGAGGGCGATTGACGGTGCGCCTCCGATAGGAGTCGGGGAGGCCGCGGCGGGCTTCGGGGGCGGTGGCGGCGGACTGGACGGAGCCGGCGCGACGGTCGACGGGGGCGGAGCCGGCGGCGCCGACGGCATGCGAGACGTCGGTTCGGCGGGTGCTCGTCCGCCTGCCGATTTTGCCTCGATAGAGGCTGGTAGCGTTGCCGGTGATGCCGCTGGCGGCGACGACGGCATGCCGGGCGATGGTGTCGCAGGTGGCGGCGATGATATTGGCGGTGACGGCATCGCCGGCGACGGCATAGACGGCGATGGTGCAGCCGGTGGAGGTGTCGCAGGTGGCGGCGATGACTTTGGCGGTAACGGCATCGCCGGCGACGGCATAGATGGCGATGGTGCAGCCGGCGGGGGTGTCGCAGGCGGCGGCGATGACTTTGGCGGTGACGGCATCGCCGGCGAGGGCATAGACGGCGATGATGCAGCCGGCGGAGGTGTCGCAGGTGGCGGCGATGATGTTGGCGGTGACGGCATCGCCGGCGACGGCATAGTCGGCGATGGGGCAGCCGGCGGAGGTGTCGCAAGTGGCGGCGATGGCATCCGCGGTGACGGCATTGCGGGCGACGGCATTGCGGGCGATGGCATCGCGGTCGACGACGTCGCAGGCAGAGGAACGCGCGGCGGTGCCACTGACGTGCCGCTGGTTTCGACCGGAACGGCGACGGCTCGCGGTCCCAGAGCCGCGATGGGAGACTCTTCGACTACAGCCGGATCGGACAGGGTGCCTGACTCGAGCGTGATCGACATCCGCCCCTGCTCGCGGCGTTCCGCGTCCACCTGATAGGGGACCGCCGACTGCAAATCGATCACGACGCGCGTGACGAGCGGTTGGGCGGAGTTGACCGCGGCACGAATGCCGCGAACGACGCCAGTGCCCCTTGCCGACATGAACCGGGCCGCCGGCCTTACGTTCGAAAGGTCGACGAAGATGCGATCCGGGTTCTGGGCGGTACCGACCGAGGGAAGCGGAAGAGGACCGCTCGCATCGAACGCGACGACGATCCCGTCGGGCGTCGTGGTGACCCGCGCACCTTGCAGCACCGTGACCGGGGCGTTCGATTGCGCCTGTGGACCAGGCTGAACCGCAGGCGCCTGAGCGTGCGCCGCTCCAGGGGAAATCGTCCACGCGGCCAGAACAGCTGGTGCCAGCCAGCCTGAAGATCGTGCCATGTATCGTCCAGATTGTCGGCCGGGATGGCGCGCCGCATGACGCACCGCGTCTATCCTCGCACGTTTCTCGCCGTGCCGCGAGCGGAGTCTGCGCAGCCGCCGTGGTCGTTCTGATAAGATCCCCAGCTTCCAGCCGAGGACGTTCGTCCCCCAAGGAGTCAACCCGATGAGAGCCGCCTTGCTTGCGAGACCGCGTGTCTGGGCCGTGTGTCTGAGTCTCGCGACCCTGGTCGCCGGTCGGTCGATGCCGGCGCAGCAGATGGTCACCGAGACGCGCGATCCCGCGCAGCCTCAGGACGAGGAGTTCGCGAAGCTCGTGAAGGAGTGGACGACGCAGCCCTACTACATCAGCCCGCTCGTCGATCACCTGCCGAAGGTTCAGGGTATTCCGACGCCGAAGGACGTGCTCGGCTATTACATCGGCGCGCCAGCGAAGCTGACCTACTACGCGGACGTCGTGAAGTACTACCGTGCGCTCGCCGCGGCGACGCCGCGCGTCAAGGTGGAGACGATCGGCAAGTCCGACGAGGATCGCGAGCTCGTCGTCGTCTGGGTCTCGGCCGACGACAACATCAGGAACCTGCAGCAGAACCGCGACAACCTCGCGAAGATCGCCGACCCGCGCGGGCTCACGGCGGATCAGATCCGTCAGCTCATCGCGACGACGAAGCCGCACTATCACTTGATGGGCGGCCTGCACAGCGGCGAGACCGGTCCGTCGGAGATGCTGATGGAGCTCGTCTACCGTCTCGCGACGGAAACGTCTCCGCTCATCAAGCAGATTCGTGACAACGTGATCGTTTCCGTGACGCCCGTCGCCGATCCTGACGGCCGCGATCGCAACGTGGATTGGTTTTATCGTGGCCTCGACACGCAACAGCAGACAAGCGCCGACACCGGGCCCCCCACGGGACGGGGCACTGAAGGGCGCGGGACGGAAGGCCGTGGCGCCGAAGGACGAGGCACCGCGGCTCAGGCCGCGGCTCAGGCCGCTGCGCCGGCGGCCGACGCCGGCGGCGGGCGCGGGGGACCAGGGCTTCCGTACTGGGGCAAGTACGTCTTTCACGACAACAACCGCGACATAAACCTGTCGCAGGTGTCGATGCGCGCGATCGTCGACTGGTACTTCACCGCGCACCCGCCGATCATGCACGACCTTCACGAGGCGCAGCCGCTGCTGTACACCTACAGTGGCGGGCCGCCACAGAACCCGAATCTCGATCCGATCCTCTTCGCCGAGCTGCCGTTCTTTTCGAACTTCGAGCTGGCGCAGATGACGAAGTACGGCATGCCGGGCGTGTACACGCACGGCTTCATGGACGGCTGGTCTCCGGGATATCTCGGCTCGGTCGCCTACAACCACAACGGCATGATGCGCATGTACGAGACGCAGTCGGGTCGCGAGTCCGGTCCGGGCGCTGGTGAAGGACGCGGGGAAGGACGAGGTGCCGACGGACGCGAGGCGGGTCAGGGCCGCGGCGGCCGCGGAGGCGGAGGTGGTGGCGGCGGTGACGCGCAAGCCGCGCCGGCTGTGGCGGCGGCGGGTGACGGCGCGGCATTCGGTCGCGGGCGCGGTGCGCCGACGGGCCGCGGCGGCGGACAGCCGCGAGAGTGGTACCGCGGACTGCCTATTCCTCCGGGCGCCGTGAACAACTTCTCGCGCCGGAACAACACCAACTACATGCAGACCGGCGTCCTGTCGGGACTGCAGCTCACCTCGATGTTCCCGAACCTCGTGATCGAGAACTTCTATCGCAAGACCCAGAACTCGATTGACGCCGGAAAGACGGACGCGCCGTTCGGCTACGTGATTCCCGTGCAGCGTGACATGACGAAGGCCGCCGAGCTCGTGCGGATTCTCCGGATCCAGCGCATCGAAGTCGGTCAGGCGACCGGTGAGATCAAGACGAGCGACGGCACGTTCCCGGCGCGCTCCTACGTGATCAAGCGCGATCAGCCGTACGGCCGCCTGGCGAAGAACCTGCTCGAAAAGCAGAACTATCCGGATCCGAACCTCACGACCTACGACGACAGCGGCTGGACGATGGGGCTGGCGATGGGCGTCGATGTGAAGGAGATCAAGGACAAGGCAATCCTCGACGCGGCCGTGACGCCGATCAAGGAGATTGCGCTCAAAGGCAAGAGCACCGGCACCGGCACGGCGGCCTATGCCGTGGCGCACTACGGCTCGAACAACATGATCGCGCTCCGCTACCGGTTCAAGAACGTGCCGATGAAGATCGCGGACAAGAGCTTCACCGCCGACGGCGTCGAATTCCCAGCGGGATCGTTCGTCATCCAATCCCCTGCGGACGTCGCATCGCTGCGCGCGGCGGTCGAGGAACTGGGCCTCACCGGTGCGGCGCTGTCATCGCCGCCGTCGGTGCCGACCCACGACGCCGACATACCCCGGGTTGCAATGTACTCCTCGTGGAACGGTACGCAGGAGATCGGCTGGGTCCGCTACACCTTCGACAAGTTCGGCATTCCCTACGACTTGATCTACAAGGAGCGGCTCAAGCCGGGCAACCTTCGCGCCGACTACGACGTCATCGTCATGCCCACGCAGCAGGCCAACCGGCAGGCGGTATTCCAGGCGCCGGCGGCGCGCCCGGTGCCCTACCTGAAGGATGCGAAGTACAAATTCCTCGGAATGTACGGCGAGTCGCCGGACATCAGCGGTGGCATGGGCGGAGAAGGCGTCGAGGCATTCGCGAAGTTCCTCGACGGCGGCGGGACGCTCATCACGATGGGGGATGCGGTGAGATTCCCCGCGGAGTTCGGGCTGGCGCGTTCGGTCGATACGTCGGGATCGACGTCGGCGAACTTCTACGCCCCGAGGCCGATCGTGCAGGCCGAAGTCCTGCGCCTCGACCACCCCGTGTTCTACGGCTACACCGAGAAGATGATGCCGATCAAGTATCTCGGCGGTCCGCTGATGGCCGTGGCCAACGTCGATCAGGGCGCGGTGCTCGCCCGGTACGTCGGCGGCGATTCGGCAGTGCTGACCGGCCTGATGCGCGGCGCCGACGAGATCCGCAACCGTCCCTTTGCGATTGATGTGCCCGGTGGCTACACCGGCAAGGGTCGCGTGATCCTCTTCTCGAACAACCCAATCTACCGCTGGCAGAACATCGGGGAGTTCAACCTGGTGTTCAACGCCCTGATGAATTGGAACGACATGCCCAAGGCTGGTCCGGCCGCGGCCGCGACGACAGCGCAGTCGGGGGGGAATCTGCGATGACGTTCCAGTGTTCTCGGTTCTCCGTTCTGGAACTGAGAACCGAGAACTGAGAACCCTAGAACTTGTTTAGCGAGGGTCCTTCGGCAGGAATTCGATCGCCACGACCTGCTTGCTGCCCTGCGCCGGGGTCCCGTCGTTCTTTCCTTCCTTCCACGTGACGTGGACCATCATCGGCTCCTTCATCGGGCCGCATCCGACATTTCCGCTCAGGTCGTCGCGATAGGTGATGAAGTCGACGTCCGACAGCCTGGTCGCTCGAACCACCACCGGGCCGTCAGGGGTCTGGACGCGGAAGGTCGCGCTCGCACCCGCGCAGTCGATGCGATCGAGCTTGCCTTCGAGGCGTTGCTCGCCGCTCTGCAAGACGCGGAAGACGGGTGCGCTCGCGCGCGCGGCTGGCTCGGTGGCTCCCCGTTCAACCGGCTCGGTCGGCGTCGACGTTGTCGAATCGGTGGCCGGCGGCGTCGCGTCCGAAGTCCTCGCACCTGCCGACGGTGCCGCCGCCCGCTGTGTCTTCCGGTACTGCTCGAGCTGCACGACATAGGTCATGAGCTTCCGAGCGGGCTCGCGGATGTTGGCGGGATTCGTGCTCTGGAGCATCGGTCCAAGAAGGTTGCGCGCGTCGGCGAACTGTCCCCGGCGGGCCAGGACCTCCGCGTGAATGAATGCATAGTCTGACCGTCCCGGCGCGAGCGCGCGGGCCCGGGCGATGAGCAACACCGTTTTGTCGGATGGCTCGCTGCCGCTGCGCAACTCGAGTGACGCCCGTCGCGCGAGCGCATTCGGCACGTCACCGTGAGCCGCGATCACCGCGTCGAAGCTCTGACGCGCAGCGGTGAGATAGGCGGCGTCAGCCGTCGAGCCTTGACGCTCCAGGATCGTCACCAGCGAGACGCCGGCGCCGTACGAGACCAGCCAGTCCTGCGCGTCGCCGGGCTCGAGCAGGAGCTTTTCAGCCGCTGCGAAGTCACGGCGCTCGATCGCCAGCCGCGCGCGAGCGATGCGTACGCGGGCGTTGCTCGCGTCGAGCGTCGCCGCTGACGACAGCCGCTGACTCGCTTCGTCGAACCGCTGCTGCCGCGTCAGGAAATCGCCGAGAAACGCCTGGACGTCCGCCTGCGCCAGCGGTGTCGGCGTTGCGCTGAACGTCGTGAGCTTCTCGGAAAACTTGTATTGGTAGTACCTGAAGGCGTTCTGGCGGATGTAGCCACGAAGCGCCTTGTCCATGTCCGGGCCGAACGCCGATTGCCACGCGACCTGCTCGGATTGGCCCTGATCCAGCCCCGTCATGAAGTTGCCCAACTGCTGCAGACGCGGCGGTTGACCGAGGAGGATCAGGTGGGTGAGTGCCCACGACTGCGCGTAGAACACCGACCGCCGTTCGCCTTCGTTGTAGAGCGGCGAGTCGTGATCCACTTTCAGCAACTCGTCGAGCGTGAGCAGTTTGGTGTTATTGAGCTCCTGCAGATGCGAGACCACCGGGCGTCCGAGCAGCGCCTCCCGCCCGTCCCGTAACATCTCGTAGGTGCTGTAGTACTCGGCAAGGCCTTCGTTCAGCCACGCCGGCACACTGTGGGAGACGTTGGAGATGATGAGGTGCGCGTACTCATGAAAGATGACCCGCAGATCCTGCGGCTCGCCGCCCGCCAGGACCGCGATGTAGTTGATGTCCGAGCGGGGCACGAAGAGCCCCGACAACTCGACCGGCTTGCCTTTGAACCGCGGCTTGAAGGGTGTCAACGCTTTGTCTGACGGAAAGACGATCACTACCGTCGGAACCGCGGTGGCGGTTGCGCGTTGGCTCAGCACGCGCGACAGCGTTTCTCGGAAGCCTTCGAAGCGGACGGCGACGTCGCGCAACTGTCCCGCGCTGACGTCGCCGATAACGACGAAGTTCGGGCTGTCGATGCGCTTCCAGTCGGCAAACGCGGGCCTCGCCGCGATGGCGGAGACCGCGATCGCGGGAAGCGCCAGTCGAATGAGAAAGCTCCGGCAAGACCATCGCAGGGCTTGGCGACTCATGCGCGGGATTATAGGGTCTGATCTCGAGTTGCGGACAATCGATCTTCGGCGTTCGAACGCCAAATCCATCCCGAGCCGGCGGCCGTAATACAGATCAGACGCCGGACGAGCGTCCACGACCTGGGTGTGAGTGTGAACGGATGTGCGGTTGTGGCACTGGAAGCCGCCTGCGGTGTGCGCGATTCCAGAATCGTCATCGCGGCAGCGGATCGATCGGGCTCCTCGCTGCGTTCGAGTGCAGCTGGACACACGTCGCGAGTTGAGCCCCCTTCGGCTGCCCGTGGAACCCACGAGAGGACAGCCGTCCGTGATCGCGCGATGTCACGGGGCTGTCCTTTTGCGCATCAGGCTTCGAAAGGTGTTCGGCTACACTCTCCGGGTAAGCCGGTCATGCACGGGGGGCGTGAGGCTGTCGGGGCACGAGCGGTTGTGACGCAGACGCCGAGAGACAGCGGTGTGCGGTCAACCGACCAGTCGGTCGTCCGGCGCATCGCACAAGGTGATCGATCCGCACTGGCGGAGCTCTACGATCGATACGGCACAGCCGTCTACTCGCTGGCCTGCCGCATCGTCGGCTCCTCCGCAGACGCGGAAGACGTCACGCAGGAGGTTTTCACCCAGGCGTGGAAGCAGGCCGCACGGTACGACGAGGGACGCGCGTCGGCCGTGGCGTGGTTACTGAACATGACGCGCACCCGTGCCATCGATCGGATCCGCGCGAACCGCACTCGGCTCAAGTTCGCCGGTGAGCCGGCGCGCTTGGACGCAGTGCCCGATGGCGGCGCTGACGCCGAACAGCGCGCCATCGACGTCCAGCGCGCGTCCCGCGTGCGGTCGGCCCTCGAGGGACTGGCCAGCGCGCAGCGTCAGGCGATCGAGCTCGCGTTCTTCGGAGGATTGACCCACGGCGAAATCGCGGAGCGGCTCGGCGAGCCGCTCGGTACGGTGAAGACCCGCATCCGCACCGCGCTCATCAAGCTGCGCGGGGCGCTCGTGGATCAGATGTAGGGCGATGGATCACGACGAACTGCGCGAGCTGACCGGCGCGTATGCGCTCGACGCCGTGACCGATGATGAGCGGCGCGAGCTCGAGGCACATCTCGAAGGCTGCCCGGCCTGTGGCGAGGAAGTACGATCGCTTCGTGCGGCCGCGAGCGAGCTGGCGTTTACCGCGCCGGAGCGTCGTCCGCCTGATTCGCTTCGGGCACGGGTCCTCGCGTCGATCGAGCCGGCGCCGGCGGTCGCACCGATGGTCACGCCGAAGCGCTCGCCGCTCGGAGCGTGGTGGCTTGCCGCCGCCGCGACGATTGCGGCCGTCGCGCTCGGCCTCTACGCGGTTTCCCTTCGATCGCGGCTGGATGCGCTGGAAACCGAGCTGCAGCTCGCCCGCGCGCAGGCCAACGCCGCGCAACAACAGCTGGCGCGGGCCGAGACGAACATCCGGCTGGTCAACACCAGCACTGGAATCCTGGCGTCACCCGACGTCGTCCGCGTGGATCTGAAGGGCGCAGGAAAGGCGGCCGGTGCGAGCGGCCGCGCGTTCTGGAGTCCTTCGCGTGGGGTCCTGTTTGCCGCGAACGGCCTCCCGGCCCTCTCAGCCGATCGCGTCTACCAGCTCTGGATCATCACGCGTGACGACCGGAGAGTCCCCGCGGGCCTGCTTGCACCGGACGCCTCGGGCCAGACGCTGATCCTGGCCGATCGCAACGAAAACGCCCCAGCGACGTTCGCCGTTACCGAGGAGCCGGCCGGCGGCGTTCCTCAGCCAACCGGGGCGATCGTGCTGGCCGGGACGTTGTAGGCATTATTCAGTGTGTCGTGGGGCCCCACCCCCACGACCTGCCAGCGCTCGCTTACGCTCGCGCCGCTGATTATTGACACCAAGCCTCTCGGAGGGGCATCAGTCTGTCCGAGCCCCGAACCCCGAGCCCCGAGCCCCGAGCCCCGAGCCCGGCCCCCGACGTCCCATTGCGCATCGCCCATTCCCCATAAACCCATCGCCCATCCAATCTGCCATTTACCATTTGCCATTTACCATCCGCGGTAGCAGTTCATCCCTTAAACCGCCCCTGGTAAGCAAATTGGCGCCATCGTCGTTATAGTACGGAGATGTCCGAGAACCCCAGGGTCGTGGAGCTCGACCAGACCGAGGTCGGCAGTTACTTCGTCGCCAACTACCCGCCGTTTTCCGTATGGACTCCGGAGGCCGTCGCTGCCGATGCGATGCCCGCGTTGCAGACGGCGCCGTCGGGGGCGCCGCTTGGTCTGTATCTGCACATCCCGTTCTGCCGCAAACAGTGCCACTTCTGTTACTTCCGGGTCTACATCAACAAGAACGCGCGCGAGGTGGAGTGGTACCTCGATCAGATCACGCGCGAATGGGATCGATATCTCGAGCTGCCGGCCATCGCCGGCAGGCCGCTCGATTTCGTGTACTTCGGCGGTGGGACGCCGTCCTTTCTCTCGACGCCGCAGCTGCAGCGGCTCGTCGGGCGGCTGACGGCCGCGACGCCGTGGACCTCGGCCGAGGAGATCACCTTCGAGTGCGAGCCCGGGACGCTGACAGAGTCGAAGCTCGAAGCGATCCGCGCCATGGGTGTTTCGCGCCTGAGCCTCGGGGTCGAGAATTTCGATGATCGGATCCTCGAGCTAAACGGCCGGGCGCATCGCTCACCGGAGATCGATCGAGTCTACCGGTTCGCGCAGTCGATCGGCTTCCCGCAGATCAACATCGATCTGATCGCGGGCATGCTCGGCGAGACCGATGCGAACTGGCGGACGTGCATCGAGAAAACGCTGGCGCTCGAACCTGACAGCGTGACCATCTACCAGATGGAACTGCCGTACAACACGACCATCAGCCGCGACCTGATCAAGGGCACGGGGCAGTTCGCTGATCCGGTCGCCGAGTGGTCGACGAAGCGACGCTGGGTGCGCGAGGCGTTCGAGGCGCTCGAGCGGGCGGGCTATCACATCGGCAGCGCGTACACGGCCGTCAAGGATCCGTCATCCACGACGTTCGTTTACCGCGATCGACTGTGGCAGGGCGCCGATCTGGTGGGCCTTGGCGTTGCGTCGTTCGGACACGTCAACGGCGTGCACATGCAGAACGTCGACACCTGGGAGAAGTACGGCGCGGCGTTGGAAGAGAGCGGCCTGCCGCTCGGCCGGGCGTACCGGCCCACGGCGGAAGAGCGCATGATCCGCGAGTTCGTGCTGCAGCTCAAACGCGGATCGGTCCGGCCGCGGTACTTCGCGGAGAAATACGGTGTCGACGTGCTCGATCGATTCGAGGCGCCGCTGGCCTCGCTCGGGCGCGATGGCTATCTGGCGTCGGCGACCGGCGAACGTATTGCGCTGACGCGCGACGCGCTGCTGCGCGTGGACGTCCTGCTGCACCGGTTCTTCCTGCCTCAGCACACGGGCATCCGCTACACCTGATGCCCGGCGCGGTCCCATCGGCGTCGCGTGATTCGGCATTCACGGCTAACATGATCTGCACCGTTCTCATCAGCAGCTATGTCTCCATCTGACTACGATGTGGTCGTCATCGGCGGCGGCCCGGCAGGATCGACGACCTCGACGCTCATCGCGCAGCAGGGTCTTCGCGTCGGTCTTTTCGAGCGCGAGCGCTTTCCACGGTTTCACATCGGCGAGTCGCTGATCCCGGAAACCTACTGGGTGCTGAAGCGGCTGAACATGCTGCCCAAGATGCGGCGCAGCCACTTCGTGAAGAAGTACAGCGTGCAGTTCGTCAACGCCAGCGGCAAGCTGTCGGCGCCGTTCTACTTCTGGGACAACAAGCCGCATGAGTGCTCGCAGACGTGGCAGGTCGTGCGCAGCGAGTTCGACCAGATGATGCTCGAGAATGCGCGCGAGCACGGCGTGGATGCGCACGAGGGAGTCCACGTCCTCGACGTGCTGTTCGACGGCGATCGAGCGGTCGGCGTGCGCATCCAGGACGCGAGCGGCGCCCGCCGCGAGGTGCGCGCCAAGGTCGTCGTCGACGCGTCCGGACAGGCCGCGATGCTGCAGAACCGGTTCAAGCTGCGCCTCTGGGATCCGGTCCTGAACAAGGGCGCCATCTGGACCTACTGGGAGGGCGCCTATCGCGATACCGGCCGCGATGAAGGGGCGACGATGGTGCTGCAGACCCGGAACAAGAACGGCTGGTTCTGGTACATCCCGCTTCACGACAACATCGTCAGCGTCGGTGTCGTGGCGCCGTTCGACTACCTGTTCAAGGGTCGCAAGAACCACGAACAGACGTATCAGGAAGAAGTCGACGATTGCAGCGCGGTGAAGGAGCGCGTCTCGTCCGCGCGGCGCGTGACGGGGCACTTCCTGACGCGCGACTACTCCTACCGCGCGAAAGCCGTCGCCGGTGACGGCTGGGTTCTCGTCGGGGATGCGTTCGGGTTTCTCGATCCGCTGTACTCGTCCGGAGTGCTGCTCGCGCTCCGGTCAGGGGAGATGGCGGCCGACGCGATCGTGGACGGTTTGTCGAAGGGTGACACGAGCGCCGCCCAGCTCGGACGGTGGGGTACCGGATTCAACGAAGGCGTGGACCGCATGCGCCGTCTCGTCTGCGAGTACTACGACGGGTTCAGTTTCGGGAACTTCGTTCGTCATTATCCCGAGCTTCGCAACACCGTCACGGATCTGCTCATCGGCGATCTCTTCAATGATCGAGTCGACGTCGTGTGGAAGCCGATGGAGAGCCTCTACGGTCCGAACAAGCAACCCATTCCGCCTTGGCATGCCGGCCTTGCGCCCGACACCACGCCATCGAAAGCCAACGAGCTCGTCCTGCCGGACGGGCGTCGGCCCTGACCTCAGCTCGTGCCTGACGGCTTCCGCTACGCGCGCCAGGTGCAGTTCGCTGAAACCGACATGGCGGGGATCGTCCACTTCTCGTGGATGTTCAAGTACATGGAGGAAGCGGAGCACGCGCTGTGGCGGGCTGCAGGCATGCACATCGCGCGCTTCGGCGAGGAAACGAGCTGGCCGCGGCTGTCTGCGTCGTTCGACTTCAAGAATCCCCTGTACTTCGAAGACGAGTTCGAGGTCGTGCTCCAGATCGACACCGTCTCCCGCCGAACGATTCGGTACGCCTGCACGATTGTGCGCGGCGACACGACCATCGGCACGGGCGTGATGACGACGGTGCATGTGCGCAAGGGGCCGCCGCTGAAGGCCATCGAGATTCCGGAAGAAATCATCGACAAGCTGCAGGAGGTAGGAAGAAGGAGGTAGGAAGAAGGAGGTAGGAGGAAGGAGGTAGGAGGTAGGAGGTAGGCAGGAGACAGAATCCTTCTGAAAGCAGGCTGTCGCCTCGCAGCCAGCCGCGAGCGAAGCGAGCGGCGAGTAGGCCCGGGGGTGGGGCCCCGGGCTTTAAAGAAATGCTGTCGCGTCTTCGGCCTGCGAATGGTCCGGCCGCAGGCAAAACGGTAAGTCGAGGTGCTGTCCTCGTCCTCTTCGAGTGTCAGATGAGCAGGAGCCTGCCCATGACAATCCTGATATCTCGAATCAACGTCCGACTGCTTAGTACTTTGCGGTGATGGGCTTCGGTCTCGCTCGGAGGCATGCGTCTTGCCCCTCTCCTTCGCGGAGGGTGGTATGGAGCGAAGACATCACATGCTGGTCGCGGCCGCCGGGCTCGTTACGGTACTTGGCGTAACGAACGTCCCCACGGCCGCTTCTCCTGATCCGGCGATCGCTTCGCCCGCAAGAACCGTCGCGCGGGTACGCGAAGTCACCATTCCCGCGGGCACGCTGTTGCGCGTGCGTCTCGAGAACAGCGTCGGCTCCGACGTCTCCCGCGTGGAGGATCCGGTCCGCGCGAGCCTGGTCAATCCCGTCATCGTCGGTGGCCGGACAGTCCTGCCGGCCGGTAGCGCGGTGATTGGATCGGTGACGCAGGCGCGGCGGTCCGGGAAGGTCAAGGGACGGGCGCAGCTCGCGATGCGTTTCCACGCGATTACACCGGCGGGCGACGACGAGCGGTATCGCATCAGCACGCGATCGTGGTCGCGAACGGCGCGCGCGACCAAGGCGAAGGACGCTGCGAAGATCGGCATTCCCGCCGCGGGCGGCGCGATCATCGGCGGGCTCGTCGGCGGCAAGAAGGGCGCAGGCATCGGGGCGGCGGCTGGCGGGGGTGCGGGCACGGCGGTTGTCCTGTCCACTCGCGGCGAGGAAGTTCGGGTGGGGAGAGGCGGAGTCGTGGCGGTCCGGCTCAGCGCGCCGTTGACGGTGCGTGTGAGCTAGGGAGCGCGCGGAAGAGGGGGCGGAGGGCACCGAGCCGAGGGGGCGGCGGTCTTGGCCACTTCTCCGCGCGTCCTCCGCGCCTCCGCGTAGCAGATCTCCGCGCCCTCCGCTCCGTGCCCTCCCGTCCTCCGATCATCCAACCCACAGTACCGGCTGCCGGATGAAGTAATTCCTGATCACTTCTTCAACGGCAGGATCCGGGTCGAGCGATTTCCACAGCTCGAGGTAGTCCGGCCGATCGAGCGCCAGGCCCGCGAAGAGCAGCGCAGGCTGACGCACCGGCCATTGATCGAAGTACATGACGTCAGGCGGCTGCCGCCATGATCGTTTGTCGCGGATGAAGGGGACCATGAAGTTCATCGCGCTCTTGATTCCGCGGCCGTCCGGCAGCTGCCACCTCCAAAGGCTGTCAGTCGCGGTCGAGAGAATCTGGCAGACCATCGCCATCGCGTCGAGGTTGAAGAGGCAGTAGCCGTACGGCTTCGTGCGACGGAGCTCTTCGGGAAAACTGCCGTCCGCCGCGATCTGCTGCGGCACCAGCACGGTCTTGAACCGATCGCGGCAGAAATCGGATACGTCTCCGCGCCCGGCGAATCGCGCGAACTCGGCCGCCTGCATGACCCAGCAGGTGCCGTGATTGTTCCGGGCGTCGCGTTCGGCGATGCCGTACTCGTGCGTCGTGATCCACGTGAGGTACCGTGAGACCCAGTCGCGCAGGCTGTCCGCATCGGAACGTGTGAGACCTTGGCTCTCTTCGAGGGCGGTGGCGGCGCGGACGACCTCCACGAGGTGGATCGTGTCGATGATTCCGGTTCCGCGTCCCGTCGCGCGGCCGTGAATGGCCTGCGCGTAGAGCAGGTGCGGGTTCATCCGCGTGCGCGCGTCGACGAACCACGCGACGAGATGCCTCACGGCCTGATCCGCGAAGCGCCGCTCTTTCGTCAGCAGCCACGCGGCGGTGAGCGCGGGCACGCGCAGGCTCAACTGCATCAGCGCGTGGCGGTGCGCGATGAAGTTATCCCGGTTCGTCATGCCGTCCCGCTGGATGTACGGACCGGCGGGGTTCGACGGATCGGGCCACCAGTAGTCCCCTTCGGAGAAGTAGTCGTGCGGCCCGCCGGCACTTCTGGGACTCTGAACTGACGTGATCGTGACTGGCGGCTCTCGAAGGTAGCGGTTCGCCGCGCGGAGGACCCGCGCCCGCTCGCTGCTCCGAAGATCCAGGGCAGGCGTCCGGCTTCGCCGGATCGCGAGCGCCATCGGCAGCGCGCAGAACACGCGTCTCGTGAGCATGTCGATCACTGATTCGGCGTGAATCGCACGATGAACCCGCCGGCGTCGCGCATCGCAATCTCGATGGATCGGTCGCGCCGCGTGTCGAGCGTCTCCACTTTCACGGCACCGGCGTCATCCGGATCGTCGCGGACCAGCAGCGCGCGATACGCCCCGCTGCCAAGGAACGACGGGTCGATCTTGACGGTCGTCGCTCGAGGCCCGTTCATCGCGGCGACGAACCATCGGTCGCCCGACCGGCGGGCGAACATCGCCAGCTCCCCGATCTCCGATGGCGGGAGCACGAGTGTCTCATCCCACACGCTGGGGATGCTCCTGATCATGTCGGCGCCCGGATTGGCGAGCAACGATGCCGGGTGACCGCCGTAAACGAGCAGCGGCGACGTCAGAATCGCGGCGCTGGCGATCTGGTGGGCCCAACTGGTCTCCTTCCGGCGCTCGCCGAAGACGACCGGCGTGTAGTCCGCATGGCCGGCGAGCATCCGCGTGAACGGAAAGGTCGTGTTGAACGTCGCCCAGGCCTCCATCCGCCGATGCTCGAGACCGAAGACCCCTTCTCGCGTCATTTCGTTCGGCCACGTGCGCGACTCGCCGGCCGGCTTGTTGGCGCCGTGGAAATCGATCATCAGATGGAACTCGGCGGCGTCCCGCAGGATGGCCTGATAGAGATCGATGACCTCGCGGGCTTCGTGATCGAGAAAATCCACTTTCACGCCGACCACGCCCGCCTGCTGCAGCGACGCGAACAGCTTCCGGCGCTCCGCGGCGTCGCCCAGCGTGTTGCGGTGGCGCCACACGAGAATGCCGACCCCCCGCGCCTTCGAGTACTCGTTGACATCGCGGAGCTCCTCCGCCGTCCATTTCTGCCATTGGCCTTCGACCACCTGGTATTCGAATCCCAGATCCGCCGCAAGCTTCGAGAACTCCTTGATCCCCGCAACAGTCGGCTCCCCTCCGTCGAGAAAACGCCAGACCGCCCGCCCCGGCTTGAGCCATCCGGTCCTGATGCCCTCGGGAAACAGCTTCGAATCGGGCGGCGGACACAGATTGGGAATCAGATCGCTGTTCACGAGCGCATTGAGCGTTTGGCCGATGATGACGACCCGCCACGGCGTGCGGATGGGACCATCGACGGGCGCCGCGGCCGACAGCCGCCGCGCATTGTCCTCGCCGTATCGCAGCGTGAAGGGATAGCTCGCCGGGTGTGTGTGGCCGAGCCGTTCGTAGAAGCCGTTCTTGCCGTCGGCTTGAAGTGCCATGCCGGCGTAATCGCGCAAGTCGGCTTCGGTGATCGTGAGGTACCCGCGTCCATCCGGCAGCTTCGCCGTCACGGGCGGCGCGGCCCAATCTCCCTCGGCTGCGTCCTCGATGCGTCGGCGTTCGTGGACGCCCTCGTAATGGTCACGAAGGCCATGCGCCCAGAAAACGGTGCCGGCGGGCAATCGGAATCCGATCGCCGCGTCGGGCACGCGCCGGCCTGATCCATCCACCATCCACCGGAACGCGACGCCATCGTCGGCCACCCTGACGTCGAGCACCGGTGACGTGCGAGTGAGCGCGTGACGGAACGTCAGGCGCGCGCCGTTCGATCGGTTGACTGCCGTTGCGTGCACGCCGCGCGAGGGGTAGGTCTCGTCGATGGTGTAACGTTCCGTTCTCTGGAGGACGGAGCCCGACCCGATGTCGTTGCCGTCCACGAGCAATCCAAGAGCCGATGGCTCGATCGCGGCGGCACCGCCGGTGGTGGCGCTCCACGTCAGTCGGGTTCCCGTTTCGAGGACGAAGGCCATGCGCCCGTTCGGGCTCGAGATCGCGAGCCGTTCCGGGGCGTGTTGCAACGGGAGCGCCGAAACCGCGCCGACCAGGCATACTGTCGCGATGAATCTCACGAACGCTCCAGGGAGATCGGCACCCTGGGTCCGGTGTGAACGGACCGTGGGCCGTGATGCCGACGGTGATAACAAACTTTAACGGTAAAGTAAACCTGAACGCGATACAGTGACACGGTCACCAAGATGCTCGAGCTGACCGACGACCAGCGCCGCGCGGTGATCGCGCGCGTCACGCGCCGCCTGATCCCGTTCACGTTCATCTGCTACGTGGTGGCCTACGTCGACCGCGTGAACATCGGGTTTGCGGCCTCGGAGCTGCAGCGGGATCTCGGCCTGACCGACGCAACGTACGGCATCGGGGCGGGGCTCTTCTTTCTCGGCTATTGCCTCTTCGAGATTCCGAGCAACCTGATACTTGCCCGCGTCGGCGCGCGCCTCTGGATTTCGCGGATCATGATCGTCTGGGGATTCGTGTCGATGGCGACCCTCTTCGTGCACGATACCGGTACGTTCTACCTGGCACGCGTGCTGCTCGGGGTCGCGGAGGCGGGTTTCTTCCCCGGCATTGTGCTGTATCTGACCTACTGGATTCCTGCGGCTGAGCGTGCCAAGACGAGCGCGCTCTTCATGATTGCGATTCCAATCGCGATCATCACCGGCGCGCCGTTGTCGCAGGCACTGCTGGGTTGGCACGGACGGCTGGGCCTTGCCGGCTGGCAGTGGCTGTTTCTCGTCGAGGGGCTGCCCGCCGTCGTGCTCGGACTGCTCGCGCTGCGCGTCCTCACCGATCGGCCCGAGCACGCCTCGTGGCTCGAGCCGAAAGCCCGCGAATGGCTCGTGCGCACGATGGCCCGCGAACAGGGCGAACGAACGCCAGGAGGTCACAGCTCCGCCCTGGCGGGTCTCTCGAGCAAACGGGCGTGGCTGCTGGCCTCGATCTTTTTCCTCAACTCGGTCGTGACTTACGGCGTCTTTCTGTGGCTTCCGAAGATTCTTCGCGACGCGGCGGGCGCGGACGACTTCCGGCTGACGGTGATGACCAGCGTCCCGTTTGCGGCGGCGCTCGTGGGCATGGTCGTGATCGGCCGACATTCTGACCAGACCGGTGAGCGCAAGTGGCACGTCGCCTGCTGCGCGCTCGCTGCTGCCGCCGGTCTGATCGTGGCGGCGTCGGCCGGGACGAACCTCGTACTGCTCGTCCTCGGATTTACGCTGTCACAGGTCGGCCAGCGGTCGATTCTCAGCGTCTTCTGGGCAATCCCGCCGATGTTTCTCCGCGGCAGCGCCGCCGCAGCGGGTATCGCGATGATCAATGCGGTCGGCAGTCTCGGGGGATCCGTCGGCCCAAGCGTCATGGGTTGGCTGAAACAATCGACTGGAGGGTATGGCGGCGGCCTTCTGGTGCTGACCGCCGCGCTCGTGATCGAAGCCGCGCTCGTGATGTCGTTGCGGGTGCCGAGCGCCGACAGAGCGCCGATGCGAACATCCGTAGGAGCGACGACATGATCAAATCCGTGATTATTGCGGCGGCTGTCCTGGTCGCCACCATGGCACAGACCGCAAAACCTGCCTCGCCTTCCGCAGCGCTCCGCATCTATTTCATCGACGTCGAAGGCGGACAGGCGACGCTCTTCGTGTCGCCGTCTGGCGAGTCGATGCTCGTGGACGCGGGCTACCCGGGGTTCGACGGACGCGATGCCAACCGGATCGCATCCGCCGCCAAAGCCGCCGACGTCTCGCAGATCGACTACATGCTCGTCACGCACTACCACAACGATCACGTCGGCGGGGTACCGGCGATCGCCTCGCGGTTGCCGATCAAGACGTTCGTCGATCACGGGCCGTCGGTCGAAACGGGCGATCAGCCGGCCGCGCTCTTCTCAGCGTACGAGGCCGTGCGCGCGAAGGGTCGACACCTTCTCGTGCATCCTGGCGATCGCGTGCCGATCGCGGGCCTCGATGTGCGGGTCGTCTCCGCGAACGGTGACGTGCTGACGGCGCCCCTGGCCGGAGCGGGCCAGGTGAATCCGCTCTGCGCGAGCTCTACGCCGAAGGATCCGGATCCGACCGAGAATGCACGGTCGGTCGGCACGGTGATCGGCTACGGCAGCTTCCGCCTGCTCGATCTGGGCGATCTCACCTGGAACAAAGAGCACGATCTCGTCTGCCCGGAGAATCGGATTGGCGCCGTCGACGTCTATCTGACGGCGCATCATGGCCTGGCCATGTCCGGCAACCCCGTGCTCGTCCACGCGGTCAGGCCGCGGGTGGCCATCATGAACAACGGCGCGAAGAAAGGCGGCGCGGCCGAGGCGTGGAGCACGATTCGCTCATCACCCGGCCTCGAGGACTTCTGGCAGCTGCATTACGCCGTCGATGCGGGCGCCGATCACAACGTGCCCGAACAGTTCATCGCCAACGTCGACGAATCCACGGCGAACAACATCCACCTCGTCGTCAGCCGCGACGGCACATTCGTCATCACTAACGAGCGAAATCGCTTGAGCAAGACGTACGCAGCGCGTCATTGAGGGCGCCCGTCAACGACGCAGTCAGTCAGCGGCGATGGGAATCAGGGAGGTGACCACAGCTTCAACGAGCAGCCAACGGCCGGGTCTCGCCGGCGAACAGTACGGTGGCTTTCGCTTTGAATGGTGGAGGGGATATGCGAGAGACACGATGTCTTCAGTGGACGTGCGTTGCCGTTCTCGCCTTGTCGATGCTCGTGCCGACAGACGGGCGCACGCAGGACTTTCGCGGCAGCATCAGCGGTACGATCACCGACAGCTCGGGCGGACACCTTCCGGGCGTCGCCGTTACCGCGACCAACGTTGCGACCAACGTGGAAACCACGACGACGACCAATTCGGTGGGCGTGTACTCGATTCTCTACCTGACGCCGAGTGCCTACACGGTGACCGTCGAGCTCCCTGGCTTCAAGAAGGTCGTCCGCGAGCGTATCGACCTGCGAGTCGGTGACCGTATCTCGCTCGACTTTGTTCTGGAGGTCGGGAAAGTCGAGGAGACGATCTCGGTGAGAGCGGAATCACCGCTCCTGGAATTGCAATCAGCCTCCGCCGGACAGGTGATCGATGAGAAGCGGATTGCGCTGCTGCCGCTCTCGGACGGAAATCCCTTCGTCCTGTCGCGGCTCGTTCCCGGTGTGGCGTACACGGGGGAGCTGACGTTCTCTCGGCCATTCGACAACGGCGGCACGTCGGCGATCAATGCTGACGGGTCGACAGGCGGCAACGAATTCACGCTGGATGGCTCGCCCAACACCGCCAACGGTCGTCGCGTCGCCTTCGTCCCGCCCGCCGGCGCAGTGCAGGAGTTCAAGGTCGAGACTGCAAACTTCGACGCGGCCGACGGCCATACCGCCGGCGCCAACGTGAACGTCACGTTGAAGAGCGGCACGAATCTCTTCAAAGGCGAAGGCTACTACTACATTCGCGACGACAAGTTGTCGGCGACTGATTTCTTCGTCAATCGCAGCGGTGGCACTAAGCCGTCGCTCGGCTACGATCGATTCGGCGGCTACCTCGGCGGACCGATTCGGCTTCCGGCCCTTTACGACGGGCACGATCGGACGTTCTTCTTTGGCGCCGTCGAGTGGTTGTACGACGAATTCCCGGAACCCGGGCTGCGGACGGTGCCGACCGAGGCGATGCGAAATGGAGACTTCTCGGCGCTGCTGCCGCTCGGCATCACGATCTACAACCCGTTCAGCGCGCAGGCGCAGGGAAACCGCGTCGTGCGCACGGCCTTTCCCGGCAACCTCATTCCTTCGCGGCTGATCAACCCAATCGCGCAGCAGGCTCTCAACTACTATCCGCTGCCGAATCAGCCAGGCGACTCGCAGGGGCGAAACAACTATTTTTCGGTCAACCCCCGCAGCGACGACTTCTACTCGATTTCAGCGCGCGTCGACCACAAGCTGACCGACAAGCAGCAGATCTTCGTCCGCTACACGCGCAATGACCGCACGGAATCCCGCAACGCGCTGTTCGGCTCCGTCAATGGCGTGATCCCGACTGGGAACTTCCTCGGTCGCAAGAACGACGGCCTCACCTACGACCATGTCTACACGGCGAGTGCCAACTCGCTCTGGAACTTTCGAGCCGGGTGGCAGCGGTTCCAAGAGCCGAATATCCGCCAGCATCAGGGCGTGTTCGATCCGGCCTCGCTGGGCTTCTCGTCGTCGGTCGCCGCGCTGTTCGGCGACGCCCAGTATTTCCCGCGTTTCGATTTCGACACGCTCACCGACATCGGCGACAACCTCGCCGCCACGGTCGTTCACAGCATCTATTCGTTTCAGCCGACCTACACGCGGCTCATGGGCAGCCACACCATTCGTTCCGGCTACGATCTGCGGCTGTATCACGAGACCGGCTTCAACGACGAACGTCAGGCTGGTGAGTACCTCGCCCGGAACAACGCGGCATTCACCCGCGCGCAGGACAATTCCGGTTCGCTGCAGTGGCTGGACGTGGCCAGCTTCCTCGTGGGGCTGCCGACCGACGGCTCGATCGATCGCAATGGCCGGCGCGTGAACAACACGTGGTATCAGGCGCTGTTCGTTCAGGATGATTGGAAGCTGTCCAATCGTCTGACCCTCAACCTCGGACTCCGCTACGAGTACGAGAGCGCGACGACCGAATCGCAGGAGCGCAACGTTCGCGGGTTCGACCCGAACGCGGCGATCAGCATTGCCGCCGCCGCACAGGCTGCGTACGCGGCCAACCCGATTCCGCAGCTTCCGCCGTCCGCGTTCAAGGTACGCGGCGGACTGCAGTTCGCCTCCGACAGTCACCCGGGGTTCTGGAATGCGGACAAGAACAATTTCCAGCCACGCGCCGGTTTTGCCTATCAGCTCAATGACCAGACCGTGATCCGCGGCGGTTGGGGCATCTACACCGTGCCGTTGATCATCTCGGGTGTGTTCCAGCCGGGGTTCTCGCAGTCGACGCCGATCGTCGCGACACAGGACAACGGCCTGACGTTCCGCGCGACCCTGTCGAATCCATTCCCGGACGGCGTGCTGGATCCCGTGGGGAGCGCGCGCGGCGCCGACACGTACTTGGGACAGGATCTGAACAACGCGTCCGGCACCCGGTTCGTCTCGCTCGACTTCAACAACGCGCAGAACATGCGCTACATGATCGGCGTTCAGCGCGAATTGCCGCACCAATGGCTGGTCGAGGCCGCCTACGTCGGGAGCCGTGGCTGGGACCTTACGACCGGCGGTGGTAATCAGGCAGGCGAGATCGAGTTGAACGGCGTTCCGGCCCAATATCTGTCGACCAGCCGCCAGCACGATCAGGCGACGATCGATCTGCTGGCGCAGCTGGTGCCGAATCCGTTTGCCGGTCTGATTCCAGGCACGAACTTCAACGGCGCGAACATCGCGCGATCGCAGCTGCTGCGCCCATTCCCGCAGTTCGGCAACATCCGTACGTTCGACGACGATGGTACCAGCCGCTACAACTCGGCGCAGTTCAAGGTCGAGAAGCGTTTCACGAGCGGCTACACGCTCCTGGCGGCCTACACCTGGTCGAAGTTCACCGAGCGCGTGTTCAAGCTCAATCCGACCGACACCGAATACGAGGAACGGCTGTCCGAGTTCGACGTGCCACACCGATTCGTCGTCAGCGGCATCTGGGAGCTGCCTTTCGGACGCGAGCGGAGGTGGGCGAGCAGCGTGAACAGGCTGACCGACGCATTCATTGGCGGCTGGAGCGTCCAGGCGATCGGCCAGCTCCAGAGTGGCCGGCCGATCAGCTTTCACGATCGGAACATCTACTTCAATGGCGACCTGAGTGCGTTGAAAACGGACTACTCGGGTGATAGCACACAGCCGGTCTTCGACACGAGCGGGTTTTACTTCCACGATGCTGCCGTGCAGACCAACGGTGTCGACGACCCGACGAAACAGCTTCAGGACACACGGATCCGTCTGGCGAGCAACATCCGCTATTTCCCCTCTCGCGTGCCTGGTCTTCGCGGCCAGGGGCTCAACCTCTGGGACATCTCGCTCGTCAAACAGGTGCAGTTGAGCGGGCGCGTCCGTGCTCAGTTCCACGTCGAGTTCCTGAACGCGTTCAACCACCCCATCTTCAACAATCCGAACACGGATCCAACCAGGGCCGACTTCGGCAAGGTGCCGAGTCAGGCGAACCTGCCGCGGGACATTCAGCTCGCGGCGAAGATCGTGTTCTGAGCAGGCGAATCGGGGCCGTGCGCGGCGCGAGAAGCGCCGTGCACGGCAACGCGACGGCCCTCGAGACTGACGGACGTGCGGGTCGCATACGAGGATCTGCTTCACACCATTCTGCGTATTGCCGCTGCCACCGGCCTGTCGGCGGATCGGGCGGCGCTCTGCGCACGCCTGTTCGCCGACGCGACGCTCGACGGCGTCGCATCGCACGGCCTCAACCGGTTTCCCCGGTTCATCGAAACCATTCGTTCGGGGCTGGTCGACGTGCGGGTGCGGCCGGTGCTCATCGAGGCCCACGGCGCGATCGAGCGCTGGAATGGACGCCGCGGTCCAGGGAACCTCAACGCATTCGACTCCATGGCTCGCGCGATCGCGTTGTCACGCGAGCACGGGCTCGGTTGCGTCGCGCTGGCGAACACGAATCACTGGATGCGCGGCGGCAGCTACGGATGGCAGGCGGCGGACGACGGCGTCATCGGCATCTGCTGGACGAACACGCTCCCCAACCTGCCACCGTGGGGATCCTCGGAGCCGCGCCTTGGCAACAATCCGCTCGTGATTGCCGTGCCGAGGACTGGAGGTCACGTCGTGCTCGACATGGCTATGTCGCAGTTTTCTGTCGGCGCGCTGGCGGGGTACGAAGCGCGAGGCGAGCGGCTTCCGGTTGAAGGTGGCTACGATGCCCGCGGAGAGCTGACTCGCGATGCGTCACAAATCCTGAAGTCGAACAGGTTGCTACCGATCGGATACTGGAAGGGCTCGGGGCTGGCCCTCGTCCTCGATCTCCTCGCCGCCACACTTGCGGGCGGCCGCGCAACTCACCAGATACCCTCAGATCCGCTGCAGGAGACTGGCCTCTCGCAGATCTTCCTCGCGCTCGATCCCTCGGCGTTTGGCGACGCATCTGCTGGCGCGCAACTCGTCGACGCGGTGATTGACAACCTGCACGGGTCGCCAGCACTGGACAACGCACGCGTCACGTATCCCGGCGAGCGCACGCTGGAGACGCGGCGTCGGAATCTTGTGGAGGGTGTACCGGTGGATCCCGAGATCTGGGCTGTCGTTCAGCGCCTGTGAGTTCCTTACAAGAGGTCAAGAGTTCAGGAGCAGTAAAACCAGAACCTCAAGTGAGCTTTGTTGAGCTTTGTGGTTAAGTTCTCCTGATCTCTTGGTCTCTTGTTAGGACAGGTGAAGTGCCGTCAATGAATTTCCGGATCAGGAATGGGCACTGTGCCTTCGAGAAAATCGAAATCGCATCCTCGATTCGCCTGGGTCACGTGACGCGCGTACATGTGACCGAATCCGCGCGGGTAGTGAGGCGCCGGAGGCGTCCATGCGGCACGGCGGCGGGCCATCTCGCCGTCGTCGATCCGCAACGTCAGCCGGCGAGCCGGCACGTCGAGCTCGATGATGTCACCGTCACGAACCAACGCCAGTGGACCGCCGACGAAGGACTCCGGAGCTACGTGCAGCACGCACGCACCGTAGCTCGTGCCGCTCATCCGTGCGTCCGAGATTCGCACCATGTCCCGCACGCCTTGTGCGAGCAGCTTTTTCGGAATCGGGAGCATTCCCCATTCCGGCATCCCCGGTCCGCCGAGCGGACCCGCGTTCTGCAGCACGAGCACTGACTGCGGTGTGACCTCGAGCGCCGGGTCGTCGACGCGCGCTTCCAGATCCGAGTAGCTTCGAAACACCACTGCGGGGCCGGCATGTTTGAGGAGCCTCGGTTCGGCGGCTACGTGTTTGATGACCGCGCCGTCGGGTGCGAGATTCCCGCGCAGCACGGCGACCCCTCCTTCCGGTCCGAGCGGCCGTTCGCGCGGCGCGATCACGTCGTCGTTGAAGACCTGCGCCTCCCTGAGGCTCTCGCCGAGCGGCAGCCCCGTGACCGTCACGGCGTCGAGATTGAGCAGATCGTGGAGACGCGCCAGCAGCGCGGGCAGGCCGCCGGCGTAGAAGAAGTCCTCCATCAGGAATTGGCCCGAAGGCCGGATGTTGGCGAGTAACGGCGTGCGTCGCGAGAGCGCGTCGAACCGATCGAGATCCAGTTGCGCGCCGGCGCGTCCGGCCAGTGCCACGAGATGGATGATCGCGTTCGTGGACCCGCCAAGCGCCATCGCTGCGGTGACAGCGTTTTCGAACGCAGCCGACGTCATGATGTCGCAGGGCCTCAAGTCCTCCCACACCATGTCGACGATGCGCCGGCCGGCGGCGACGGCCATGCGAGGATGGGCGGAGTCGGCTGCCGGGATCGACGAGGCGCCCGGCAGCAGCATGCCGAGGGCTTCGGCAGCCGCAGCCATCGTGGACGCGGTGCCCATCGTCATACAGGTGCCGAACGATCGCGCGATGCCATCCTCCATCTCGCGCCACGCGCACTCGTCGAGCGTGCCGGCGCGGCGCTCGGTCCAGTACTTCCACACGTCGGTACCCGAACCGAGTGTCTGTCCGCGCCAGTGTCCGCGAAGCATCGGTCCCGCCGGCACGAAGATCGCTGGCAGATTCGCGCTTGCGGCCCCCATGAGGAGTGCCGGGACGGTCTTGTCACAGCCGCCGAGCAGGACCGCACCGTCCGCTGGATATGCGCGCAGCGCTTCTTCGGCGTCCATCGCCAGGAGGTTGCGATAGAGCATCGTGCTCGGCTTCATAAGCGTTTCGCCGAGCGTCAGGAGCGGGATCTCCATCGGGAATCCGCCCGCCTGCCACACACCCCGCTTCACGTCGTCGGCGCGCATGCGGAAGTGGGTGTGACAGGGATTCGCATCGCTCCAGGTGTTCAGGATCGCGATGACGGGCTTGCCCGCGTAGTCATCGGCCGAGAACCCTGCCTGCTTCGCGCGGGAGCGGTGGCCGAAGGAGCGGAGATCGTCTCGGCCGAACCAGCGGTGACTCCGGAGATCGGTTGGCGAGCGGCGCGGACGGCTCACGCGTCGCGCTCCCGAAGTGCGCGGGCGACGGGCTGGAGCGCGTCGACTTGCGACGGCGTGAGCGCCGAGACGAACGGCGGAATCGGTCCACTCGAGGCGATCCCGGCGAGCTCGACGGCGTGATGCAGCACCCGCGCGGGGCCCCAGGCATCGCGCAGATCCTCGAGCGGCAGAAACAGCACGCGCAGCGCCTCGGCCCGAGCCCAGTCCTGTTCGATGCAGGCCTGCAGGAGCGCATTCGACAGTCGCGGCGCCACACACCCTGATCCGGTCGTCAGGCCCCCGAGATCGAACGAACGGAAGTGGACGACCGCTGGTTTCTCGCCCATGCCGCTGATGACGCGGCGTCGATCGACGCGCTGCACCAGGCTGGCCAGGTAGGAGTCGTCGTCAGCCGATGGACGCACGATGGCGTACTTGATCGCGGCCGCGATCCCATCGTCGACGAGACGTCCGATAGCGGCAATCGCGCGATCTCGATCGGATCCGAAGCCGTCGTCAGATTTGAGGTAGAGCATCAGTGGCAGCCCCGCCGCGTCCGCGATCTCGCGCAGCCCGCGTTCGAGGCCTTCAGCGTCACGCGGATCGCTGCACGGGAGCATGAGTGCGCAGCGAAACCGGTACCTGCGGAGCAGTCGCGCCTGATCCAGCGCGCGTCCGAACGACGGACCGATGCCGGGCAGTACGAAACCCGGCACGGGGAAGCTCGCGAGCCAGTCGAGGAGCGCTTCGTACTCGGCGAGCGTGACGTGATAGAGAAACGCGTTGCCGCCATAGAGAAAGCGTGACACTCCGCCAGCGGCAATGTGGCAGACGAGACGGGCGCCCGCGTCGAAGTCGAGGTGACGATCAGCGCGCCGTGGCACCGGCGGGACGGCGAAAAGACCGTTGATGTCGTCGAGCGTGACTGGGGAGGATGTCATTGCGTGGCGAAGGCTGCTGCGCCTATGCGTGGCTGATGAGAATCACGAGATCTTCGCTTCCCGTCTGTTTGAGCCCGTGCGAGCTGCCCGATCGCGTGAGCACCGCGGTACCAGGGCCGACTTCGAAGCTCGCGCCGTCAATCGTCATCACACCGCGTCCGCTGAGCACGTAGTAGATCTCGTCCTCCGGCTGCAAGTGGTAGCCGATCGCGGATCCGGGTTTGAACGCGCGCTTGCGGAATACAAGCTCGAGGTTGGGGACATTCCGGAAGAACGAGTAGCCGATCGTTTCGCCTCCGCCATCGTGCGTGCCCGGCTCGTTTACGGCGACGTCGGCGTCCTGCTCCAAGACGTACCCCAGCGAACGCATGAACCCTCCAGCTATCGACGCGCTGCCGTACATGGCACGCGGCGCCGGGACACGAGGATATCGCAGGTGCCCGTCGCCGCGTGTAGGGGTCTCTTGGCCGGTCTCGCTCGGAATCAGAAGACAATCCGGACCGACGCCTGCATCACCCGCGGCGTGCGGCTGGCGTTGATCTGGCCGAACAGCGGATTGGTCTGATTACCGTTCGGATCGAACGTGGCCGTCGTGTTCACACCGCTGAATTGGGTGTGGTTGAACAAGTTGTACACCTCCCAGCGGAGCTGCAGGTACCGCCGGCCAGCGCCGAACGGTATCCGTTTGAAGAGCGTGACGTCCCAGTTGTGCACGCCGGGCAGGCGGATGTCGTCTTTATGGCCGCTGCCGACGTCGCCGCGCGGCGGGCGCGCGTACGCGCTGGTGTTGAACCAGTGGTCGAAGGTCTGCTGTGAGCCCGGCAGCGTCGGATCGCCGTTCAGGACGACGCGTGTGCCGTCGCCGCCACCGGTCAAGTCGGTGCCGGAGTCCTGCAGCGCAAGCGTCATTCCGGACGGCGTGCCGCTGGCGAACGCGGTGATGCCCGACAGCTGCCAGTTGTCGAACACGGCGCGCATGACGCCGTTGTCCCAGAGCGAGCTCGCTTTCGGCAGGTCCCAGGTGTAGTTGATGACTGCCACATGGGTCTGATCGAACGTGGAAAAGCCGTAGTTCCACTCGCGCGGGTCCTGATAGGTGGCAATGCGCATGTTGGCACCCGTGCCGGTGTCCGCCGCGGAGGTGTAGTCCTTCGAGTGCGAGAAGGTGTAGGCAACGCCGAACTGGAATCCGTGGCTGAATCGCCGGTTGACCTGTACCTGCAGGGCGTCGTAGTTGGAGATGCCCGAGTTCTCGAAGAAGTTGAGGTCCGCGTAGCCGGGATAGGGGCGGAAGAAGTTGTCCGGAAGCGGGTTCCCGGGCCGCGTGGGGTCCTGATTCGCCGGATCGAACCGGGCACCGTACGGCACGAGGTTGAGGTTGCGCGTCTGCAGCAGGTTGCGCACGCGCGATCCAACGTAGGCGGCGTCGACGACGGTGTCCCAACCGATGTTGCGCTGAATGCCAGCCGAGAACTGATACGCCGTCGGCGTGTTCGTGTCGAGCTCGAACCCCTGGACCGCGCTCGGGAACGTTACCCCGGTCGACTGCAGCAGCGTCGCCATCGTGCCGTAGAACACCTGCGGGTTGAGCTGCAGCGGCGGATTGCGCGAGGCCTGCCAGTTGACGTTGCCGGACACGCGCGTGTTGTGGAAGATCCCGAAGCTCGCACGAAGCGCCGTCTTTCCATCCCCGGCGAGATCGTACGCGGCGCCGACGCGCGGCTCGACCAGCACGGGAGGCGCTTCTTTGAATCCCTTCGGGTAGTCCGATCCGTTGTCGACCACGAGGCCGTTATTGGGATCTCCCGTGCCCGGCACCAGCGCGCCGATGAGCACTGCCGGCCCAATCTGACCCGTCACCGGATTCCGCGCCATGCGTGTCGTGCCCACCAAAACCGGCTGATAGAGGAGCGGCGCCTTCGAGCGATCGTAGCGATCGAGGGCGAAGGCTGCCGCCGCGCCGTCCTTCTGATGCCAGTGCGTGTACCACGCGAATCGCGCGCCGTAGTCGAGCGTCAGCCGGTTCGCGACCTTCCACGTGTCCTGCGCGAACCATTCGAGCACGCTGGCGGTTCCATCGCCGCCCGGACGCGATGACGACTCGGTGTAGGAGCGGAAGCTGCCCAGCAACGCGTTGGCGTACGGGTGGCGCGTGTCGAACGGGTTCGTCGTGTCGACGTTGAACTCGAAGTTGCCGTCGAACGTACCCGTCTTGCCCTCCTGATTGCGCGTGTGCTCGTAGTACAGCCCCGCCTTGTAGGTATGGTTGCCGCGGGCCAGCGACACCGTGTCGTTCACCGTCAGAAAGTCGTCGGCGCCCGTCAGCGGAAAACGGCCCTCGAAAGTGATGGCCGCGGGATTCTGGATCGCGCCCGTAAAGGAGGCCTGCGGGATCAGGTTCAAGGGGTTCAGCGACGGCGTGAACTGTCCGAGCGTGTAGCCGATGCTGCTGCGCGTGACGGCGTTGAGACCGTCATCGCTGAGCGCTGAGCCCGCTTCCGTACTGTGCCGGTAGCCGACCGCGAGCTCGTTCACCAGCGCCGGTGTCAGGATGCGCGTGTAGTTGAGGAGCAGACTGTTGTCCTTGAAGGTGTAGTGCTGGCCCAGCAATCCCCAGTTCGCGGCGCCCGCCGGGACGGCATATCCCTGGTTGTCGGCATACCACGTCGAGAAGCGGCCGTAGAGCGCATCCTTCGCGTTCGGCCGGTAATCGATCCGGCCGAGGTGTTGATGGCGCGGAATCGAGAGGCTTTCCTGGAATTGGTAGTTGTAGTTGCCGCCGGTGATGCTGCGGTCGAGGGCGTTCGGCAACGGGAACACATTCAGCAGCGCCTGGCCGTTCGGGTTGATTTGGTTCGACGGGATGCGGTTGTTGGCGAACGCCGTTCCGGTCACCGGATCGCGGATCACGATCAGCTGGCCGGCCTGATTGAAGCTCTGGGAGAAGTCGCCGGTGCGCTCGAGGGCCGTGGGCACGGTGACGCGCCTGACCGGCTGTGGCACCTTCGTATCCCAGTTTTCGAACGAGTAGAAGAAGAACAGCTTGTCTTTGGCGCTCTCGAGCGGCACGGGGCCGCCGAGCGTGGCGCCGAGCGTCGTGTATCGATAGAGCGGCTTGGCGATCCCGCTGCGGTTGTTGAAGAAATCGTTCGCGTTGAGGCTCTCGTGCCGCTTGTAGAGGTATCCGCTCCCGCGGTACTCGCGGCCGCCGGACTTCGTGACGATGCTCACCATCGCGCCGCCGTTGCGTCCGTGCTCGGCCTGGTAGTTGTTCAACTGCACTTTCACTTCGCCGATCGCGTCGAAGTTGATTGTGCCGCTGAAGGTCTGCGGACTGCCCAGATCGTTGCCGACGAGGCCGTCCACGGTCACCGTGTTCCACGTGTTCCGAATCCCGCCGATGTTGGGGGTGGTCGTGCCGAAGCTGCCGCCGGGCGCCTCACTGTCGGCCCCGTACGCCACACCAGGCAGTACACGCAGCAGCGACATGACGTCACGGCCGCGCACGGCGACCATCTCGATTTGCTTTGAGGTCAGCAGCGCCGACCGTTCCGAGCTCGTCGTCTGCACGAAGCTGCCCTCGGCGACCGTGGTCACGGTTTCGGCGATCCCGCCGACGTCGAGCGGCACCGTGCCGATCGACAGACGCTCGTTCGCGGGAAGGACGATGTTCTTGCGCTCCACGGGCCGGAATCCCTGCATGTCGATCCGCAGCGTGTAGCGCGCGGGCTGCACCGCCGAGAAGACGAACGCGCCGGTATCCGTCGTGATGGTCGTTCTGGCGCCGCCGGTCTGCTCGTCGGTCAGCGTGACGGTGGCTCCGGGGATCACTTGATGGCTTTGATCGACGACCGTGCCCGAGATGCTGCCGGACACGGACTGGGCGGCCGCGGGCCCCGGGACGACTACAAGCGCGAGCGCGGTCACGCACGCGCAGCCGATTCGACGAAGAACCTCCGCCATGGGCCTCCTCCTGCCACTGCTGGCATGTCTCCGAAATGGCGGGGAGAGTGATACCAAACTTTAGCGTTAAAGTAAAAGACTAAAGCGGTAAAGTAAACCGGCCTACGGGCCCTGCGGGCCCGATGGCACATGGCAAATGGCACATGGGAAATGGGAAACGGCGAATACTCGGTCGAACGCCGTGCGCCGAGCGCCGTGCGCCGCACGTCGAGCGCCGAACGCCGTATAGTAGGCATCGCCGCCGCCTCTCCCGGACGCCAGCAGCGGCCTCCACGAGGACAAAACGCATGCTGAACGCCGTGTCGCGTACGTCCGCCATTGCCGTCCCCCTTGCAGCCGTCCTCGCTCTGTGGTTTCGTCCAGGGATGACAACCGTGAGTGGGCAGGAAGAGCTTCGGATCGAACGGCTGGACCCCGCACTCGATCGGCTCATCGCATCCGACGCGAAGATCGAGATCCTGGCGGACGGCTACGATTGGATCGAAGGGCCGGTGTGGGTGAAGGACGGCGGCTACCTGCTGTTCTCCGACGTGCCCCAGAACATCATCTATCGATGGAAGGCCGGTGAGGGCGCGCGCGTCTACCTGAAGCCCTCGGGGTACACCGGGTCGAAACCACGCGGCGGAGAAATGGGATCGAATGGGCTGACCCTCGACGCGAGCGGCCGGCTGGTGATCTGCCAGCATGGGGATCGGAGAATGGCGCGGATGGATGCTCCGCTCAATGCGCCACAGCCGACGTTCACGACGATCGCCGACCGCTACGAAGGGAAGAGATTCAACAGCCCGAACGACGCCGTGTTCCACAGCAACGGCGACCTCTACTTCACCGATCCTCCGTACGGCATGGAGAAGCAATTCGAGGATCCCGGGCGCGAGATCCCGTATCAGGGGGTGTTCCGGGCCGGACGGACGGGCAGCCTGACGCTGCTGACGCGTGACATGACGCGGCCGAACGGCATCGCGTTTTCGCCCGATGAAAAACGCTTGTACGTGGCGCAGTCGGACCCGCAGGCGGCGATCTGGCGCGTGTTCGACGTCAAGGGCGACGGGACACTCGGCGAGAGCCGGGTGCTGTTCGACGCGACGTCGCTCACGAAAACCCGCAAAGGCCTCCCCGACGGGATGAAGATCGACAGCGAGGGCAATCTCTTCGCCACCGGCCCGGGCGGCGTCCTCGTGATCTCGCCGCAGGGCAAGCACCTCGGCACGATCATGACCGGTCAAGCCACGAGCAACTGCGCGTGGGGAGACGATGGCCGGACGCTTTACATCACGGCGGACATGTATCTGATGCGAGTGCGGCTGCTTGCGAAGGGGCGCGGCTTCTGAAAGCGCTGCTCCTCACCGACTACCGCCAGCTGTCCATCGTCGACACGCCGATGCCGCAGGTCGGCGACGAGGACGTGCTGGTCCGGGTGCGCGCGTGCGGCATCTGCGGCAGTGATGTGCACGGCTACGACGGGTCGACTGGACGTCGCATTCCACCCCTGGTGATGGGGCACGAAGCCTCGGGAGTCATCGAGGCTCTGGGCAAGGGCGTCCGGGAGTTCGCGCACGGCGATCGCGTGACGTTCGACTCGACGGTCTCGTGCGGGGACTGCGCGTTCTGCCGTGCGGGCCGGACGAATCTCTGCGATCGCCGGACCATCTTTGGCGTCTCGTGCGGCGACTTCCGCCGGCATGGCGCCTTCGCCGAGTTCGTGTCGGTGCCGGCGCGCATCCTGTATCGCCTGCCGGAGCAACTGCCGTACGAGCATGCGGCGCTCATCGAAGCCCTCTCAGTGGCGGTGCACGCCGTGGGGCTCCATCCGCCCGCGCCCTCAGACACGTTGGTCGTGATCGGCTGCGGGATGATCGGCCTGCTGGTGATTCAGGTGCTGCGCGATCGAGGCTGTCAATCGATTATCGCCGTCGACCTCGACCCATCGCGCCGCCGCATGGCCACCGATCTCGGGGCCAGCGCGACGCTCGACGGCGCGGCGGCCGACGTGGGCGCCGAGATCCGTGCCCTGACCGGCGGCCGCGGCGTCGACCAGGCCTTCGAGGCCGTCGGCATCACGGCAACCGTGACCGCTGCGATCCGCTCGGTCCGCAAGGGCGGCGTCGTCACGATCATCGGCAACCTGTTGCCGGTCGTTCAGATTCCCGTGCAGGAAGTGGTGACGCGCGAGCTGTCTCTCCTCGGCTCGTGCTCGTCGAGCGGTGAATACCCTCAGAGCATCGACCTCCTGGCCCGCGGCGCCGTCACGGTGGCGCCGCTCGTCAGCGCGATTGCCCCGCTCGAGGACGGACCGCTCTGGTTCGATCGGCTGCACGCCGGCGCGTCGGATGTGATGAAGGTGGTGCTCAAACCTTGATGCTTGTCGCTGTCGGCTGTCCGCTGTCCGCTGTCCGGGGTTCGGGGCTCGGCGCTCGGACGAAAATGGTCGTGCTGGGCTGTCGATGAAATGAAAACAGGCGTTGAGTCAGCAGCGCCTGCGGCCGCAGCGAGCGGGGGTGGGGCCCCGCGAGCAGTGAGAAATGCCGACCGAGTGCCCGAATAACCCGAGCCCCCGAGCTAGAAATCCCAAGCGCCGAGCGCCGAGAACCTATGTCTTCCTCTCTCTTCGATCTCTCAGGCCGCGTCGCGGTCGTGACCGGCGCCAGTCGCGGTCTCGGTCTGACGTTCGCGCGGGCGCTCGCGCGGGCGGGCGCGGATCTGGTGATCACGAGCCGGACGCGCGCCTCGTTGTCACCCGTCGAAGCGGAGCTTGCGGCGATCGGACGGCGGATCGTTCCGCTGGAGCTCGATGTGCGGGACGAGAGCAGCATTTACCGCATGGTCGACGCCGCGCAGGAGGCGTGCGGACGGATCGACGTGCTGGTCAACAACGCCGGTTGCAACGTCCGCAAGCGGGCGGCCGACGTGACCTGGGACGACTGGAACCTGGTGCTCGACACGAATCTTCGCGGCGCGTTCTTCGTCGCGCAAGCCGTCGCCCGGCACATGATCCCCCGTCAGACGGGTCGCATCGTCAACATTGGATCGGTGACGTCGGTGTTTGGATCGTCCGGTCTGGGACCGTACGGTGCGAGCCGCGGCGGCATCCGTCAGCTGACGATGAGCCTGGCTGACGACTGGGGGCAATACGGCATCACGGTCAACTGCCTGGCGCCCGGCTGGTTTCGGACGGCGCAGAACAACGTGCTCTACGAGGATCGCGAGTGGGTGGAGTACCTGACTGATCGGATCCCGCTCAAACGTCCCGGCCGCCCCGAGGATCTCGAAGGTGCGATCGTGTTTCTGGCCTCCGATGCGAGCGGCTACATCACGGGACAGACGCTCCTCGTCGACGGTGGGATCTCGACCGGTGCGACACGTGCGCTGCCGCGACCGCGGTGATGCTGGGAGGGAGCGGAGATCCTCCGTCCCCGCCCCTCCGAAGCGGCGCAATCACGGAACGATCAGGTCGAGTCGCGCCTGACCGCCGCCCACCTTCGAGGCCAGCGCGCGATACTCCGGAGCCCTCCACGCCGCCGCCGCGCGTCGCAGCAGCCAGTGAATCGCCCCCGCGTCGATTCCACGCATCTCTGGATATGGCCACCTTGCCCGTCCGTCGGCAAACGGCACGAGGAAGTCCAGCGCGCGTCGCAAAGAACGGCCATCGTTCGTCGCGTATCCCCAGACGTCCACGCCAACGCGTTCGCCGAGCGCTGCCAGCTGGAAAAAGGCGGTCAGGTTGAAGATGCTGTAGTGCCACGCAAGCGTTCGCTCCAGCTCCCGCGGCTGCCGTCCGTCAGGTTCGATTTGCCGCGTGATTCGCTCGCGCGATCGCTCGATCGTCTGCCGCGCGAGATCCCGCTGCTGCGTGAACAGCGCGAGCGCGGCGACCTGCACGTCGTACCAGGTCTCGTGGTTGTTGCCGTTGGTGGATTCGTCCTTGCCGTGCGGGCTATCTGTCAGCCACGAGACGTAGGCACGCATCCACGCCTCGAGGCCGGATTGATCGGCAGCGGTCCATGAAGACGATCCCGCGAGCAACTGGATGCCGTCCAGAAGCTGCGGGAGCCCGCGGGTCTCGATGATTCCGATGCCACGACCGTCGTTGATGCCCGGGATCCCTTGTCCGAACTTCAAGTGCGGGTTCATCCGCGTCGCCGGATCGAGGAACCAGGTGCGCACGAGCGTCGATGCTTTCGCCGCGTACTCGTTGCGTCCGGTCATGAAGTACGCGAGCCCCAGCGTCGACACGGCATCGAACACGCGATCGAAGTTCTCGTGATCGGTGAGCTTGTTGATCTCCGGATTCCGTTGGCCGTCCTTCCGGATGTACGGGCGGCCATCCGGTTTCGACGGATCGGGCCACCAGTACGGGGCTTGACTCATGTAGTCATGCTTGTCCCCGCTTGGTGGCACGATGCCCTTGTCCATCACGGACACAGGGGTCATCGTCAACGCTTTCGCCGCCTCGCGCTCGAGATCGACGACCGCTGCTTTCAGCGACGGGTCGCCGCTTCGCGCGCGCGCCGCAACCTCCGCGATGAACTGGCGATCGAGCAACAGCAGTGGCGGGGGCGCTGGACTCGCCGCGGCCTTCGACGGCGACGAGTCCTGAATGAACAGGTACTTCGCATCCCCGCGTACCGACACGGTGATGACAATGAGCGCTGTAATGAGGACTGAAGCGGCGCGCAAGAACGGTCGCATCGACGTCGGTCGCCGCGGCCTACTTCTTCGTGTTGCTCACGCGCCAGACGATGTTCGATCCGTCATCGCTGACGAGCAGCGAGCCGTCCTTGGCGACAGCGACGCCGACCGGGCGCCCCCACACCTGACCGTCATCGGTCACGAAACCGGTGAGGAAGTCCTCGTACTCGCCGGTCGGCTCGACACCGTCCTTGAGCGGTACTCGAATGACCTTGTAGCCCGTTCGCGTGGTTTTGTTCCACGAGCCGTGCTGGGCGGCGAGGATGGTGGTCCTGTAGTCCGCTCGCGCGTCCGGTGTGGTGTAGAAAACCATCTCCAGCGAGGCACTGTGCGGCTCGATCAGCACGTCAGGTGTCTTGACCTTGGCCTTGAGCTCCGGCCGCTTGCCGGGATGCCGGGGATCCTGATTGCCGCCCATGTAGAACCACGGCCAGCCAAAGAAATCACCATCCTTCACGCGCGTGATGTAGTCGGGCACGAGGTTGTCTCCAAGACCGTCGCGCTCGTTCACTGACGCCCAGAGCTGTCCAGTCTTGGGATGAATCGCAATGCCGACCGCGTTGCGGATCCCGGACACGTAGATTCGCCGTCCTTTGCCTTCCGGAGTGAACTCCAGGATCGTCGCGCGATCTTTTTCCGCAGGCGTCGTATCGGAATCATCGACGTTCGAGTTCGATCCAACCGAGACGTACATTTTCTTGCCGTCCCGCGAAAACGCGATGTCACGCGTCCAGTGACCCCCGCCAGTCAGCTGACCGCCCGACGGCAGGTCAGGGACGATGACTTCTTGCGGCCCGCGGGCCTTCAGGTCGCCCTTCTTGTACGGAAATCGCACGACGGAATCCGTGTTCCCGACATACACGAACTTGGGATTCGATCCGAGCGGATAGAACGCGATCCCGAACGGACGCTTGAGTCCGGTCGCGAAGACCTCGACGGTCTGCGCCCGCCCGTCCGCGCCCATTCCACGCATCACCTTGATCCGGCCAGGCCGGCTCTCGGCCAGGAAGACGTCGCCGTTCGGCGCCGTCCGGATCAAGCGCGGATTCTCGAACCCTGTCGCATATTCCGCGACCGAGTAGCCCGGCATCGTCTGAGGCATCGCGCCTTCAGGTCGGTCGACGACCCGCGGATTGTTTTGTGCCGACTCGGTCGCAAAGGGCGCCGGCAGATCTGCCACGGTGATCTTGTGCACCACGCCCGGACGCTCGCTTCGATAGTCCGAGAAGACGCCCTTCTGATCGGCCTTTGGCCGATCGTCAGGCGCCGCGAGAAAGCGTGATGGAACGAAGGTGAGAAAGCCGCCGGCCATCAGTCCTGCGCAAACCATGAGCCGGCGAGCTGAACGAATCCGCATGCTGAGAAGTCCTCCTCCGTCCTTGACGTTACGTCGTTTGACCGGGCAAAGGAAGCGGGAATGATGTCAGCCCCCTTTGACACCTGTTCTGCGTCGCGCCCTCCACTCTGAGGGCTCGAGCGCGCTGATGCGGCTGGCGATCTCGGTCAGACCGTAGCGTACGTGCGCCCGCATGGCGGCATCCGCGGCCTCCGGAGAGCCTGACGTCAGCGCGTCGGCCAGCCGCGTATGAAATCCCGGCGGCAGCGGCGTCCTTCGGCCGGTCACGTCGAAGAGCCAGTTCATGATCAACACGTGTTTCCGTTCGATCACTTGTTTGATCAGGGGGCTGCCGGCGTGCTCGGCGATGCGCATGTGCAGCGCCATGTGTTGGCTGTTCACCGTGAAGCGGAACGCCGGGTCGTCGCCGCTCGTTGCGAGTCGTGTAAAGAGCACGTCCACCTGTTCGGCAACCCGTTTGAGATCGCGACGCTGAGCAGGTGTCGCGCGCGCCGCGAAGAGGCGTGCCGACTGCGATTCCAAGGCCTCGCGCAATTCGTAGAGCTCGCGGACGTCCTGCGCGGTTGGCACCCGCACGCGGGTGCCGGCGCGCGCGCGGCTCTCGACCAGCCCTTCCTCTTCGAGCCGGCGCAGCGCGTCGCTGACAGGCACCGTGCTCATGCCGAACTGGCCGGCCAGCCGGCGGCGCGAGAGCGGCGCCCCTGGACGGAGCTGTCCTCGCAGGATTTCTTCTCGAATCGCGACGTAGGCTTCTTCGGCCAGGCTCACGACCGTCGCTGGTGTCATGGATTCTCCTGCACCCACAAGGCCCATCGACCTGACCGCGTCGAGCTCATCTGGTATTTCAGCATTTTAGCCGAAAGGCACTTGACCGCCATTTTCCAGGCGTGAGATAGTCCGTCCACTCGCAACTGATATATCAGTTAAGCCTCCTGGAGGAGCACATGACAAGGGCGGCGCGGGCACTGGCTCTCCTCGGCTTCACCGCCGTCATCACGATCGGACTGACCGCCTCTCCCGTGGCGGCGCAGACGATCCGCGGCACTCTCACGGGTACCGTATCCGACGACACAGGCGCGGTGCTACCCGGCGCGACCGTAAAGGTGACCAACACCGCGACGGGCATCGAAACCACCGCGGAAGCCAATCGCGACGGCGTTTATACCTTTCCTTTGCTGCCGCCCGGCACCTACGTCGTGACGCTCGAACAGGACCGTTTCAAGAAATACGTGCGCGCGGGCGTCATCGTCCAAATCTCGCAGACGACGCGGCTTGACGTGCGGCTGCAGGTTGGCGAACTGAGTGAGGAAGTGCAGGTCGTGGGTGAGTCGCCGCTGGTGCGAAGTACGACTGCCGAGCTCGGCCAGGTCATTGAGATGAAACAGATCCAGGCGCTGCCGCTGAACGGCCGGTTCTTCGAGCACCTGATCACGATGACGCCGGGCGCGATGCCGTTCTACAGCCGCGGCGACTCGGCCGAGAACGCATCGGCCGCGGGCGCGCGGATCGCGACGGCGCATTCGGTCAACGGCATGCCCTGGTCCGGCAACAACTAC
>DATAEK010000095.1:0-6749 GCA_036258055.1 Vicinamibacterales bacterium | reverse complement strand
CTTCAAACTGATTTACACGGATCTGTTGAACGCGAGGAAGACCCGCAAGACCGTCGAGGCCGCGCTCGAGGCGATCGATCGATACGTGGCCGACCGCGCCACGACGCTCTTCGCGCCGCTCCTCGATCACCTGCGCGAGATCAGGGAGGCGCGATCGTGCCGCGAGATCGAGGATCACTTCCGCAGGCATTTTGACGTGGACGCGGTCACGACGGCGTGCGAGTACCTCGCGGACCAGGCGATTATCGGGAAGGTGTCCACGGCCGCTCGCCTCACGAAGAAAAGCAACGTCGACGTGCAGGAGCTGGCGTTCGTCTACCTCGGCGAGCCGCCGGACGAGTTCTGATGGTGTAGGGTCGAATCGAGATGGCGAAATCGGGAAACAAGACCGGCGTGCGGACGACCATTGCCATCAAAGGTGCGCGCGTCCACAACCTGAAGAACATCTCGCTCGAGATCCCTCGCGACGCGCTGATCGTCGTCACCGGTCTCTCGGGATCGGGAAAGTCGAGCCTCGCCTTCGACACCATCTACGCCGAAGGACAGCGCCGGTACATGGAGTCGCTCTCGACGTTCGCGAAGCGGTTCGTGTCGCAGGTGGCGAAGCCGGACGTCGACTTCGTGTTCGGGCTGTCGCCGGTGATCTCGATCGAGCAGAAGACGCTCGCCAACAACCCGCGATCGACGGTCGGCACGATGACCGATATCGCCAGCTACCTGAATCTGCTGTTCGCGACGATCGGCGAACCGCACTGTCCACGGACCGGTGAGCCGACGCCAAGCCGGAGCGCGAGTCAGATTCTGGAGGCGATCCTGTCGCTGCCGGAGGGCACCGAGATCGAGCTGCGGGCGCCAATCTTCAAGATTTATGGCGAAGACCTGGATTTCGTGTTCACGGAAATCAGAAAGAAAGGTTGCCGGCGGCTGATTATCGACGGGCGGCTGGTGGACATCTCCGAGCAAGTCGAACTCGAGCCCTCGGACGTCGAGCACATGGATGCGATCGTCGATCGCTTCATCGTCAGCCGCAAGCACGAGAAGGCCATCAAGGCGGGGATCGCGGCGACGCTGCTCGTCGGCGACGGCCTGCTCCAGGCGCACGTCGTGAAAGGTGCGGGCAAGGCCGAGGCCGAGCGGTTCTACAAGGGGCTCTGCAGCGCGACGCACCACTTCGTCTACGGGAACATCGCGCCCGAGTTCTTCATGTTCAACAACCCTGAGAGCGCCTGCCGGACGTGCGGCGGTCTCGGCGTGGACAAGGTCACGCATCCCGAGCTGCTGATCCCGGATCCCAAACGCAGCATCCTCGGTGGCTGTTTCGTCCGCGAGGCGTTCAAGTACAACCCAGACACGTGGGACGGGCGAATCATGTTCAGCCTGTCGCAGGCGCTGGGCTTTGCGCTCGACGAACCGTGGCGCGATCTCCCACAGAAGACGCGGCAGGCAATCCTCTACGGCATCGAGCCGAAGAAGATCGTGATGAAAGCTCCTCCCGACGCGAAGATCTCCCGCGACAAGTGGGAGGGCCGGGAGATTGGCTTCGGGGGCATCGCCCGGCGGATCGAGCGCTACTACCGCGGCTATCGCCAGCGCGGCGAAGCCAACTCGCGGATGGAGGAGTGGCTCGACAAAGTCATGGTCGAACACACCTGCCCCGACTGCAACGGCTCGCGGCTGCGCGCGACACGCCTGCTCTTCACGATCAGCGGCAACGGCGATCGCGGCAAAGGATCGGCAACCCAGGCCAGGACGATCTTCGACGTCGGTCACATCAACTTCGACGAGCTCTACGCGTTTCTCGGCACGATCAAAGCGACGGGGCGTGGCGCGGACGCGGGGCGGCAGGTGCTCAAAGAAATTCGCGGCCGGCTCGAGCTGCTTCTCGGCATCGGGCTCGACTATCTGAGCTTCAATCGGCGGTCGGCGACGCTCTCGGGCGGCGAGTCGCAGCGGATCCGGTTGTCGACGCAGATCGGATCGGGGCTGATGGGCATGCTGTACGTCCTCGACGAGCCGAGCATCGGCCTCCATCCCAAGGACAACGTCAAGATGATCGCGACGATCGAGAACCTCCGCGACATCGGCAACACCGTGATCGTCGTCGAGCACGACGAGGACACCATCCGGGCTGCGGATCACCTCGTGGAGATGGGCCCTGGTCCGGGCGTGCACGGAGGACAGGTTGTCGTGCAGGGAACGTTCGAGGACGTCTTGAAGTGCAAGGCGTCGCCTACCGGTCAGTTCCTGTCCGGTAAGCGATCGATCGCGACGCCGTCAAAACGGCGGAAAGGATCGGGGCATGCGCTCGTCATCCGGGGGGCCCGGGAGAACAACCTCAAGTCGATTGACGTGACCATCCCGCTGGGCATGCTGGTGGCGATTACCGGCGCATCGGGCTCTGGCAAGAGCACACTGATCAGCGAGATCCTCTACAAGGCACTCTGGAAGCGGCTCGTGGACACCAGATCGCTTCCCGGGGCCCACGACGCCGTCGAGGGCGTCGAGCACGTGCACAAGGTCGTCAACATCGACCAGTCTCCGATCGGGCGCAACAGCCGATCGAATCCCGCGACCTACGTCGGGTTCTACGACAACATCCGCGACCTGTTCACGCAGGCGCCACTCTCGATCGAGCGCGACTACAAGCCCGGGCGCTTCAGCTTCAATGTCAAGGGTGGACGCTGCGAGGAGTGCCAGGGCGAAGGCGTGATTACCACGCAGCTCTACTTCATGCCGGACGTCGAGGTCACGTGCGGCGCGTGCAAGGGCGCGCGGTTCAACAGCGAGACCCTCGAGGTCACTCTCCGCGGCAAGACGATCGACGACGTGCTGAACATGTCGATCGAGGAAGGGGTGATGTTCTTCGCGAGTGAGCCGGCGATCGCGAAGAAGATTGGCGTGCTGAACGATCTCGGTCTCGGCTACCTGACTCTCGGGCAGTCGTCGACGACGCTGTCGGGCGGCGAGGCGCAGCGCGTCAAGATCGCGACCGAGCTGAGCACGCTGCAGCGATCGAAGCACACGGTGTACATCCTCGACGAGCCGACGACTGGCTTGCACCTCGCCGATGTGGAACGGCTCCTGGCCGCGCTCGACCGTCTTGTGGACGCCGGGCACACCGTGATCGTCATCGAGCATCACATGGACGTGATCAAGACCGCCGATCACGTGATCGATCTGGGACCCGAGGGCGGCCACGCCGGCGGCCGGGTCGTCGTCACCGGCACGCCCGAGACCGTGGCCGCGTCCAAAACCTCGCACACGGGCCGGTTCCTGAAAGCGCACCTGAAAGGGTGATCTCAACGGCGCCCCGCGTCGGTGCTAATCTATTGGGCTGTAACGCCTGAATCGGCAGCGGCCGCTCCGCTGTCGCGGCTGCGGAAAGCCGGTCGAAACAACTAGTGCCATCATGAGACTCCTCAACGTCCTCCTTGCGGTCAGTCTGCTGGCGGTCGTCGGTTGCCACCCCGGGCCGAAGATCGGCGGGGGTCCGAAGCAACCGGTCGGCGGGACCATCGCCGGCATTGTCTCGACATCCACGAACCAACCGGTCGTCGGCCGCAAGGTGACGGCGGTCAACACCCAGACCGGCGCGAAGTTCGACGCAACGACCGGAGCGAACGGCGGTTACACCATTCAGGTACCGGAAGGCACGTATCGCCTGGAGGTCGAGCTGCAGCCGGGTGAGACGGTGTCGAAGCAGCCCTCTGAGACGCACATCAACAAGTCGGACCTCGATCCCCACCGCGATTTCGTCATTGCCGGACGTGGCGGCGGCCTGTAGCGTCCAGCTGGAGCCCGACCGCCTCCTGTAGTGTTCGCCCTCCTGTAGTGTCCGCCTTCAGGCGGACGTCGCAGGTCCGTCTGCAGCCGGACCGTCCAGTACAGAACTATTACAGTCGGCCTCCCCCCACCTTGCTATCGTCACCTTCGGCGCCCACTCCCGGGCGATCGGAGAAACGCCCGATGGCTTCACCATCAGTGATGTACGGCCGGAAGTATCAGCAGGGTTGGAACTGGGTCACGACGGTTGCGATGATCGCCTTTCACGCCGGCGCGGTCGCGGCCTTGTTCTACATCGATGCGGGAGCCATCCTCACCGCCGCCGTCCTCTACTGCGTCGCCGGCATGCTCGGCATCGGCATGGCCTACCACCGGCTGCTGACGCACCGGAGTTACAAGACCTACCGGTGGCTCGAGTACACGCTGACGTGGTGTGCGACGCTCGCGCTCGAAGGAGGGCCGCTCTTCTGGGTGGCCACGCACCGGATCCATCATCAGCATTCCGATCGCGAGGGCGATCCGCACACGCCGCGCGAGGGGACGTGGTGGGCGCACGCGGGATGGATTCTGATGGGTGACGGCATGCACCACGATGCCTCGGTGCTCGCACGCTACACGCCGGATCTCGTCCGCGACCCGGTGCACACGTGGCTGTCGACCTGGCACTGGACGTCGAACGTGATCGTCGGCCTCGCGCTGCTGGCCTTCGGCGGCCTCCCGTACGTGCTCTGGGGCATCTTCTTCCGCACGACGCTCGGCCTACACGCCACGTGGCTCGTCAACTCGGCGACGCACAAGTGGGGATCGCGCCGCTTCGCGACGCGCGACGATTCGACGAACAACTGGTGGGTCGCGCTGCTCACGTTCGGCGAAGGCTGGCACAACAATCATCACGCGTATCCCACGAGCGCGCGTCACGGCCTCGCGTGGTACGAGCTCGATCTGAATTGGATCGCCATCCACGCCCTCGCGCGCGTGGGCCTCGCCTGGGACGTCAAGCTGCCGCGCCTCAAGGATGCGGTCCGCGCCGACGACGATCCGCCAGCGATCGGCGAGGCGGTCGCGTAGCGCGCGGCTGCGAGCAGCATCCGTGCCTCGTTTGAGCCGCCGGATAGATCAACAGGAGATCAGGAGATCAGGAGATCAAGAGGGTCTGGATCGTGGACGTGGCTCGTCGCGCGCGGCGGCGTGCTACCTCGCCGCCACGGGAAGATCGACAAGAGATCAGGAGATCAAGAAGGTCTTGATCGTAGACGTGGCTCGTCGCACTCGGCCGCGTGCCAGCCTCGCCGCAGGCGCCGATCCGCGCATCGAGTACTTGAGCCCGGTCAACCGTGGCCCGGCGTCGCAAAACAGCCGCGATCCAAAAAATCCTGAACTCCTGATCTCTTGATCTCCTGTTCAACCACAGGCCTCCGGATCCTGCCAGCTGCGCGATCGCGCCCCGTGGCACATCTGAGATCACCGTCGGCGTAAGATCGCCTCCATGACGCCATTCCCGGAGTGGATCGTGCCGATGGCCGCGACCCTCACGCAGGATCGGTTCACTGGGCCCGAGTGGATCTTCGAGCGCAAGCTCGATGGGATCCGCATGCTCGCGTTCAAGAACGGCACCCACGTTCGCCTGCTGTCGCGCAACCGGCTCGACCTCACCGACTCCTACCCCGCCGTCGCCCGCGCGATGGCCGCGCTTCCGGTGCATGACGTGATCCTCGATGGTGAAGCAACCGGCGGCTGGGGCCGTCAGGGAAAAGGGGACTATCACGTCTTCGACATCGTGTGGCTCGAGGGTCGCGACGTCACCGGCGAGCCGCTCGACGCGCGCCGCGCGATCCTGGCGGAGCTTCCGCTGCGACTGCCGATCGAACATGTGGCGGCGCTGACCGACGAGAAACCCTGGGAGCGCGCCTGCAGCGAGGGATGGGAAGGTGTCATCGCGAAGCGGCGCGACTCTCACTACGAGCACCGGCGCTCACCGCACTGGCTGAAGATGAAGTGCGAGGCGTCCCACGACTTCGTGATCGGCGGGTTTACCGATCCGCAGGGCGCCCGCGTCGGCCTCGGCGCGCTGCTGGTCGGCCACTTCGACGGTGACGACCTCTGCTTCGCCGGCAAAGTCGGCACGGGCTTCGACACCAAGCTGCTCCTCGACCTCCGCGCGCGTCTCGACGCGCTCGAGATCGCGCAGAGTCCATTCACGCGGGCGACGGGCCTGCCTCGAGTGCGAGCCCACTGGGTCCGTCCAGAGATCGTCGTGCGCGTCGGCTTCATCGAATGGACGGTCCACAACAAGCTTCGGCATCCTCGCTTGCTCGAGGTCAGGACGGGGAGCTCTCGCTGATCGTTCTTGATTCCTAAGAAAAAGCCTTGAACCATCCTTGACAACAAAAGTTGTCAATACTACCATCTCCTCGTGCTCGACATCCAAGTCATCGATGATCCGGCAGCGGCGACGGTGGCTTTGGAGCCCACGCGAAGTCGACTCCTCTCCGAACTGGCCGTGCCCGCCTCGGCGGCGACGTTGGCCACGCGGGTCGGCTTGGCTCGGCAGAAGGTCAACTACCATCTGCGCGCGCTGGAAGCGCACGGGCTGGTGCGGCTGGCCGAGGAACGCAAGTGGGGCGGGCTGACCGAACGGCTGCTCGTGGCGACGGCCGCTTCCTACGTCGTTTCGTCGAGCGCCCTGGGCCCGGTCGCCACGGATCGGAATCGGGAAATCGATCGGCTGTCCGCGAGCTATCTCATCGCCCTGGGCGCGCGGGTTGTCCGTGAAGTGGGCGACCTTGTTCGTCGTGCGAAAGAGGCGGGCAAACGCCTGGCGATCCTGGCGGTGGATACCGAGGTTCGCTTCCGGTCGGCGACGGACCGGGCGGCTTTCAGCAACGAACTCACCGAGGCCATCACGAAACTGGTTTCGAAGTACCACGATGAATCCGCCCCCGGCGGCCGCGCGCATCGCCTGGTGG